>JAGREO010000160.1 GCA_020446525.1 Geminicoccaceae bacterium
GAAGCCGGCGCGCCCGGCGATGCGTTTGCGCCGTCGCCGGTGCCCGATTCCCTCGCGCCCGTCGGTGCCCGGCCCGAGATGGAGCCGCGCGGCCGGCTGCCCGACTGATACCTCCCCACATCGCATCGCTGCGTGTTTCGCTCTGCATTCGTCTCGAATGCGGAGCCGGTGGTGCTGGCGCAAGAGGAGCACGCGCGCCGCAGCCGACCCTCCCGGGGTGTCGCACGACCTCCGATGTTCGTTCCCGAGGCTGCGGGCTCCGGTTCGACGACGGCGGGTGCGACCATGTCCGGCTCGAGAACGCATGGACCGAAGTCGCGCAGCACGACGAAGCACGGACCGGCGGTACCCGCCTCGACGATGCGTGGCTCGTTGATGTGCGGACCGACGGCGGGCGCTCCACGATGCGCGGGCCGATGGTACGCGGCTTCACGACGCGGCGACCGACGGTGGGTGGCGACACGATGCCGGGATCGACGGAGGACGGCTTCACGACGCGTGGACCGACGGTACGTGGCTTCACCACGCTTGGACCGACGGTACATGGCTCCACGATGCGTGGATCGACGGAGAATGGCTTCACGACGCACGGACCGACGATGGATGGCTCGACGATGCACGGACCGACGATGGACGGCTCGACCATGCACGGACCGACGATGCACGGACCGACGATGCACGGCTCGACGATGCACGGCTCGACGATGTACGGACCGACGGTGCACGGCTCGACGATGTACGGACCGACGGTGCGTCGTTCGACGGTGCGTGGACCGACGGTGCGTGGACCGGGGGGCGCCCGGGCGGTCGTGCGCGCAACGTCCCGGGTGATCGGTCGATCCGGGACCGGGAACAGCCGGTCGCGCGATCCGGGGCGGTCGTCCGACCGGCGCTCGCCGCCGGCGGCGGTACCGCGATCGATGCACGCCTCGCCGCTCGGCCGGCGATGGCGCCCCGGCTTCGACGCGCCCCGGTGCGTTCACGCGAACTATTGCCGTGGGCGCGTCGCCGCCCCGATGCGCCCGCCTTCGATCGAGGGAGGCGGCGACATCGGGGGGCGCCGGGCGGGTCGGGGTGCGCGGCCGCGGTCTCCGTCGGCGCGTGGTCGCTCGCGGCGGGGCGAGGAGGAACGCGCGGTGGTTCCGTCCGCGTCAGTTCTGGTAGTATTTGCCGTAGTAGCCGGCATAGCTTCCGCTGTCGGCATAGCCGTAGCGCGCGTGCTTCTTGACGTCGACGCGGGAGAGGATGACGCCGGCCAGATCGCCGCCGGCTTCCTCGATCTGGCGGATGCCGGCCATGGCGACGTTGCGGGCCGTCTCCTGCCAGCGCACGACATAGACCGTCTTGTCGACCTGCGGTGCGAGGATCAGGCTGTCGGAGACGGCACCCACCGGCGGGCTGTCGATGATGATCAGATCGAAGCGCGCCGCCGCCTGCTCGAGCAGGCGTTTGGCCTTGTCGGAGCGGAACAGGTCCGGCGGGCTGATCGACGCCATGCCGGCCGGGACGAATTTGAGCCCCGATTTCTCGTCGACGCGGATCGCGTCGGACAGCAGCGTGTCGCCGAACAGGATGTCGGCGAGGCCGCCGGTGTTGGAGACGCGCATCACCTCGTGCAGACGCGGCCGGCGCAGATCGCCGTCGATCAGCAGCGTGTTCAGCCCCGAACGCGCCGACTGGCGGGCGAGCGAGGCGGAGATCAGGGATTTGCCCTCGACCGGCACGGAAGACGTGACCAGCACGGTCCGCGTGGTTCGGTCGCGGTCTGAGAGAAAGATGCTGGTGCGGACCCGCTGCAGGCTCTCGGCGAAGGCCGATTGCGGCCGCTTGAGGATGTATTCCTCGGCCGTCATGTCCCGCGTCTCGCGCCGGCTCAGATCGGGCACCAAAGCGAGGGCCCGCACACCGGCCGCCTCGAGCACCTCCTCGGCGCTGCGAAAGCCGTAGTCCCCGTCCCAGCGCTCGACCACGAACGCGGCGATGCAGCCGAGCACCAGACCGCCGCCGAACGCCAGCAGGACGATCAGCTTCTTGTTCGGCCATGCCGGATCGACCGGCACGGTGGCGGCCGAGAGGATCGCCGCATCCGCCTGCTGGAGGCCCTGCGTCTCGCTCACCTCCCGCAGCCGCTGCAGGAAGCTCTCGTAGATCTCGCGCGTGCTGGCCGCCTCGCGCTCGAGGTCGCGCAACTCGACCGAAGACACCTCCTGGACCTGCACCCGCGCCTCGAGACCGGCCAGACTGGCGCGCAGCTCACGTTCGCGCGCGCGCGCCACGTCGACCTCGTTGGCGAGATCCTGGACGATACGCTCGACCTCCTCGACCATCTTGCCGCGGATGCTGCCGATCTCCGCCTTCAGGTTGACCATCTGCGGATGGCGCGGGCCGAACACGGCGGCGACCTCGGAGAGCCGCCGCGCCAGTTCGGTCTCGTCCTCGCGCAGGCGGGCGAGCAGCGGCGAATTGAGCACGTTGGCCGCCGAGCCGATGCCGCCGGCCGAGCGCAGCAGGCTCTGCACCTGGTCGAACCGCGCTTCGGCTTCGGCGCGTGCCGCCTGCGCCTGGGCCAGTTGGCCGTTGATCTGGCCGATCTGCTGCTGCAGCGGATCGATCCGGCCTTCACCGGCGATGCCGCCGGCGTTGCGCCGGTCGACGATGCGCTGCTCGGCTTCGACCAGCTGGCCGCGCATCTCGTCGACCCGCGCGCGCAGCCAGGTCGTCGCCCGCTGGCCGGCGGCATATTTGCCTTCGAGCTGGTCGACGATGTAGGTGTCGGCGACGGCGTTGGTGATGCGGGCGGCCTTGGCCGCATCCTCGGCGGAAAAGCGGATCTGCAGCACGTAGGAACGGCTGACCTGGTCCACGTCGAGGCGATCGAGGAAATTGTCGATGGTGCGCAGGCGCGCCGAGGCCCCGTCGCCTTCGTTCACGGCACCGCCCGACACCTCGTCGCCGAACAGATAACGCCGAACCGGCCCCGGCAGATGGTCCCGCCATGCCGCGCTCTTCCAGAACGGGCGGCGGGCGGGATCGAGGGCGGTGTTGAATTCGGGATCTTCGACCAGGGCCAGCTGGTCGACCAGCCGGGCGGCGAAGGCGCGCGACTTGAGCAGCTCGATCTCGCTCTCGATGGTCGAATCGTCGGCCTCGAACACGCCGCCGATCTCCGGCAGCTCGATCACCGTCGACGCGCTGGACTGGATGCGCACGAGGCTCTCGGCGCGGTAGAGCGGCGTTTCGCTCAGGGCGAAGGCGATGCCGCCGGCGGTGACCAGGGTCAGCGTCCCGAGCACCACCCATTTGCGCCGCCAGAGCGCCCGAAGCAGCGCCCGCGGATCGAGCTCGTCGGTACCGCGCGGGGCGTCCCTGTCCGTGCCCGTGGCGAAACGCGTGATGTCTCTTGCCATGTTTCGTCGACCTTCCTGCTCGAGCATAGCCGCCACCGCCGGTCGCACCGGTCACGACGAACGACGCCCGGCTTATCAAAGCCCGGAGAAGACAATCAACAACAGAATCTTTGATAAAAGGTAAATGTTAACGATATGGAAGGATCGGAAGAGGATTGGTTAATATTCGTTTAATCCAGTATCGACACGTACTTGCCGATCAATGGTCGCATCGCAGGACCCGTGGCGGGCGTGCGACAGCCATAACCGGATGCGCCGGTCGAGAGGGCGCTCCGGCACCGCGTTCTCTTCCCGCATGTGCCGCGCGGCAGCGCCGTCCGGCGTTACCGCGAACGGCTTCGACGGTCGGCCTTGCGGCGTTCGCGGGTGCCGGGGGTGGTCGAGGGGCGAAACGGCACGTCCACGACCTCCGCCTCGACCGGTCCGTCGGCGTAAGGCTCCGGCAGCGCCGCCAGGAAACGCCGGCCGACCTCGCTCGCATCCCACGGCACGTAGGCGAGTACGATGTTCGTCGCCAGTTCCGGCGACCACCAGGGCGAGGTGATCCACCCGACGGGATGCCGCGTCGCCGGCTCGAGCACGAGCCAGAAGTCCGCCGCATAGTCCTCGATCGGCCGGCCGCCCGTCTTCAGGCCCACCAGTTGGTGCACGAAGGGCGCGCGGCCCTCCTCGATCGCCCGACGCTGCCGCTCGAGCGATGCGCGCCCCACATAGTCCGCCTGCTTGTCGCGCGGCACCTGCCAGTCCAGCTTCACCTGAAAGGGCGAGGTCTCGGCATCCATGTCCTGGCCCCAGGAGAGGATGCCGGCGGCGATCCGCCGCTGGTGGCCGGGCGCGATCACCGCCAGCTCATGAGGCTCGCCCGCCGCAAGCACCGCCCGCCAGACGTCCTCGCCGGCCGAAGTGGCATCGCGGACATAGACCTCGAAACCCTTCTCCCCGGAAAAGCCGGTCCGGCTGACGATCACCGGCCGGTCCGCCAGGCTCGCCTCCATCAGACCGTAATAGGCGAGATCGCACACGGCGGGCCCGAAGAGATCGCGCATCAGGGCCTCGGACCGCGGCCCCTGTATCTGCATCGGCGCGACGTCGATCTCCTCGATCTCCACGTCGAAACGGCGGCCGACATTGACGCCCTGCAGCCACAGCATCAGATCGCTGTCGGAGATCGAGAACCAGAATTCGTCCCCGGCCAGACGCAGCAGCACCGGATCGTTGAGGATGCCGCCCTTCTCGTTGCAGAGGATGCAATAGCGGCCGCGCATCGGCTCGAGGCCGGCGATGTCGCGGGTGACGACGAAATTCACGAACGCCGCGGCGTCCGGGCCGGCCACCCGGATCTGCCGCTCGACGGCCACGTCCCACAAGGTGACGCGCTCGGTGAGTGCCCGATGCTCGGCCGCGGCGCCGCCGTCGGCGGGACGGACATAGCCGCGCGGATGATACATGCGGTTGTAGACCGTGGCGCGCCAGCAGCCGGCTTCGACCGCCAGATGCCAGAAGGGCGACTTGCGCACCCGGGTCGAGATCAGCATCTCGACCGCCGCGCGCCCCGATTGTCGCAGATTGACCGGCACCCGCCGGTCGGACTGATCCACACCTCGCCACATGTCGCCCCGCTCCCGTGCCATGCTCACCCGTCGATGAACGTGCCGCGGGTGGTCGACGTTGCGCCCTCGGGCCGGCGGTGGCAGGCTCGCACATCGCAGGAGGAGGAGAGCGGACGATGACGGTCGGTGTGGTCGGGCTGGGCGACATGGGCTCGGGGCTGGCGAAGAACCTGATCGAGGCGGGCTTCGCCGTGAAGGGCTTCGATCTGGCGGCGCATCGCCTGCAGGCTTTCGAGGCGCTGGGCGGAAAGCCCGCCGGCTCCGCCGCCGAGGTCGGGCGCGAGGCCGATTTCGTCTTCGTCATGGTGATGACCGGCGCTCAGGCCGAGGCGGTGATCCTGGGCGACGGGCTGATCACCACGATGGCGCCGGGCTCGACCGTCCTGCTCACCGCGACCATCGTGCCGGCCGAGGTGGAAGCCATCGCCCGCGGCCTCGAGGGCAGCGGCATCGGTCTGATCGACACGCCGGTGAGCGGCGGCTTTCCCGGCGCACAGGCCGGCACGCTGACGATGATGGCCGCGGCACCCGCCGAGCTGCTCGAGCGCGCCCGGCCGGTGATGCGGGCGGTTTCGGCGAGCATCCATCACGTGGGCGAGCGCGCGGGCATGGGCCAGACGGTCAAGGCGTGCCTGCAGTCGATCATCGGCTCGGCCTTCGCGGCCACCTTCGAGGCGGCGGCGCTGGCGGCCAAAGCGGGTATCGAGGGCCAGGTGCTGCTCGACGTCGTGCAGTCCTCGAGTGCCGGCAGCCGGGTGACCGAGACGGCCCTCACCAACATCGTCGATCGGCGTTTCGAGAAGACCGGCAGCCACATCGCCACCATGTACAAGGACCTTACCATCACCCTCGACATGGCGCGGGCGCTGGGGGTGCCGCTCTTCTCCGCCGCCACCGCCATGCAGCTCTTCCAGGCCGGCAAGACACGCCACCCGGACGGCGACAACTGGGTGGTGACCCGGGTGCTCGAAGAGATCGTCGGCGCCGAACTGCATCGCCACGGAACCAAAAAATGACGCGATCACCGGGTCTGGGCGTGATCACCGACGGCATCTCGCGCGATCTGGCGCACGCGCTCGCGGTGATGGACGAATTCGGCCTCGAGGATGCCGAGCTGCAATTCGTCGGCGACAAGGAGGTGGGCGACCTCGATGCGGGCGAGCGCCGGGCCGTCGCCGGGCTCGTCGAACGCCATGGCAAGCGCGTCTCCTGCATTTCCCGCCACATCTTCGCCGGCCTGCCGATGGCCACGACCAGGCCCGGCGACGCGCAGCACCGGGCGCACATGGACGCCCTCGCCCGCTGCATCGCGATGGCGCAGGAGCTGGATTGCCCGCGCGTGCGGATCATGTCCGGGCGCAAGGAGATGATCTTGTGGGGTGCGCATGGCGCCGAAGTCTGGAACGTCGCCCGCGGCGCCTGGGACGCGCTGCTGGCACTGATCGCACCGGCCGTCGAGCTCGCCCGGCGCGAGGGCATCACGCTGGTGGTCGAAACCGGCAACGGAACCATGGTGCACTCGGCCTGGACCGCCCGGCGGCTGATCGACGATCTCGACGCCCGGGACACGCTCCGGGTGCTCTGGGATCCCGCCAATGCCGCCTACGCCCACGAGCGGGCCTGGCCCGATGCCTACGAGCTCCTGCGGGACGGTTATCTCGGCCATCTCCACGTCAAGGACGTGCACGTCGACACGCCGCGCGCGTTCCTCGAGGTGCGGCCGCTGGGCGAGGGCGATCTCGGGGAGCAGTGGGCCCAGATCGGCCGCGCGCTGCGCCGCGACGGCTATGCCGGCAGCGTCTCGCTCGAGAGCGTCCATCATCCGGGCAACGGCGATTTCGAAGCCGGCTTCCGGCGCAACGTCGAACGGTTCGAGGACTGGTTCGGCGGCGGCTGAGCCAAACCGCGGGTTGCGGGGCAACGTGATCCTGACCTAGACGTTGACCGCGGACGAGCCCTGATCAAGGAGTGGGAAAAGCGATGAAGGTGCCGCTGGAACTCAGCTTTCACAATGTCCAGTCGTCGGAGGCGCTCGAGCGCAAGGTGCGTGAGCGGGTCGACAAGCTGCACCGGTTCTTCGACCGCATCACCTCGTGCCACGTCGCCATCGAGGTGCCGCACCGCAGTCAGGCCAACGCCCTCGCCTACCATGTGCGGATCGAGGTCCGGGTGCCGAGGAAGGAGCTGGTCGTCAGCAGGGATCCGGGCCCGCACGGCGACCATTTTGATCCCTATGTCGTCGTGCGCGACGCCTTCGACGCGATGGAGCGCCAGCTCGAAGAACATTCGCGCAAGGTCCGCGGCGAGGTGAAGACGCTGCAGAAGGACGGCAATCTGCAGGGCCGCGTGGTGCGCAAGCTCGAGAATCACGGCTTCATCGCCACCACCGACGGACGCGAGGTCTACTTCCACCGCAATGCGGTCGTCGGCGTCGATTTCGACAGGCTTTCCGACGACGAGGCGGTCGAGCTCGTGCTGATGGACGGCGAGGGCCCGGCCGGCACCTCGGCCACCACGGTCAAGCGCATCGGCGCCATGCAGCTCGACCCGAAAGCTTAGTTCGAGCGACGTTGCGTGATACCCTCTCCGGCGGCTCGTGAGCGTGCCGGAGGGAACGGTGCAGAACTATATCGTGCGGATGCCGGACCGGGCGGAGATGGCGCGGGTACTGCGAATGATGACCGCGACCGAGCCGGGTGCCCACACCATGGCGCTGGGCGCAGGACGCAAACGGCCGCATCGCTCCAAAACGCGACCGGATCTGCTCGTGGGTGCGCTCGACGAGGGGGAAATCCGCGCCCTCGAGCGTGACGGCGCCGAGGTCTACGAGGATTTCGCTCTGGCGCCGATGGCGGCATCCGCGCGCGAATACTGGCGCGGTCCCGTCGATCCGGCGAGTGCGGCCGCCGGCCGTTCCCTCACCGACGTGCTGGAACACATCCGCGTCGTCGATGCCTGGAGGGTGACCCGCGGTGCCGGCGTGACCATCGCCGTGGTCGACACCGGCATCTGCGGCGAGATCGCGGAGTTCCCCCTCGCCCGTCGGTCGCCGATCGATCTGCCGACGGCGTTCGCCGGCGATCACTGGAACGACACGCAGGGGCACGGCTCGATGTGTGCCGCCATCGCCGCCGCCGGCACCACCGAAGGCGGCCGCTACGACGGTGTGGCCCCCGGGGCCACGCTGCTGGCGGCCCGCACGACCCTGATGGCGACCGATCTCTTCGACATCTACGACGAGCTCGTCGATCTCAAGCGCTCGGGCGCCATCGGGCCCCTGGTGATCAGCAACAGCTACGGCCTCTACACCTGCGGTCCCACCGGCGTGCCGCCCGATCATCCCTATCTGGAGATCGTTCTGGCGGCGATCGACGAGGGCGTGCCCGTCGTCTTCGCCGCCGGCAACAACCACTTCGACGTCGCCTGCAACCACGATCCGAGCGCCTGCGCACCCAGCACGATCTGGGCGATCAACTCGCACGACCGGGTCATCAGCGTCGGCACGGTGAACCGGGACAATTCGAACCGCGACACCGCCACACCCCACGTCAATTCGAGCCGCGGACCCGGGGAGTGGGCCGTCGATCTTCCCAAGCCCGACTGCGTCGCGCCGACTTACGGGGAGGTGGTGTGGGGATGCGGCTACCGGATCATGGACTGGTGGGGCACGAGCGGCGCCTGCCCGCAGGTGGCCGGCCTCGCCGCACTGCTGCTGGCGGCGAACCCCCTTCTTTCGCCCGCATCGATCGCCGATATGATAAGAGGGACCTGTCGCGACATCGGCGCGCCGGCCACCTGTGTCGGCCATGGGCTGATCGACTGCGCCGCGGCAGTGGAAATGGCGACGGCGGTCGCCTGAGACCGGGCCCAAGGAGGGCGTCGAGCATGTTCTTGCGTTTCGACAGCGAGCGCGAACGTGACGCGTTCGTGGAAACGGTACGCCAAAAGGAGCCGCAGGCCTCGGCACGTCTGCGCGTGTCGAAGAGCACGCCCACCGTCGTCACGATCCGCGCGGCGAACGCCAACGAGACGGCACGGCTCAGCCGTATCGCCCGCGGCCGGGCCCGGATCCACGGCGATTTCGAATGCCGGACCTTCCACGACCCGAGCGACACGGGCCCCGTGGGCTCACCGGCGACCTGATCACTTCACGAAAAGCGACGAAGCGACGCGCGGGCACGATGCGCCGTGCCCGCGCACGCTCCACCTGCCTCAGTTGAGCACCTTGCGCGGCTCGCGGGCGACGTAGCGTCCCGGTGCGTCCTCGATCGGCTTCAGCTTGCCGCTGCCGGGCTGGCGCGCATCCACCTTGGGGCCGGATTTGGCGCGGTTCCACTCCGCCCAGTCGTGCCACCACGAGCCGTCGTGCTGGGTGGCGCCGGCGAGGAAGGCCTCGGGCTCGGCCGGCAGATCGTCGTTGGTCCAATAGCCGTACTTGCCCGATGCGGGCGGGTTGATCACGCCGGCGATGTGGCCCGAGCCCGCCAGCACGAACCGCTTGGGGCCCCTGAAAATCTGCGTGGCCGCATAGGTGCTGGTCCAGGGCGCTATGTGATCTTCCTTGGTCGAGACCCAGTAGGTCGGCGTCTCGATCCGTGACAGGTCGATCTGCTCGCCGCCCAGCTTGATCTCGCCCTTGACCAGCGCGTTCTCGTGATAGCAGCGACGCAGATAATAGCCGTGCATGGCAGCCGGCATGCGGGTGCTGTCGGAGTTCCAGTAGAGCAGGTCGAAGGGGAACGGCTCCTTGCCGAGCAGGTAATTGTTGACCACGAAGGACCAGATCAGGTCGTTGGCGCGCAGCATGTTGAAGGTGCCGGCCATGTCGGCGCCGTCCAGATAGCCGCGCTTGCTCATCTTCTCCTCGATGGCCGCCAACTGCTCCTCGTCGATGAACACGCCGAGCTCACCCGGCTCGGCGAAGTCGAGCAGCGTGGTGAACAGGGTGACGGCCTTGACCCGATCGTCCTTCTTCTTCGCCATGTAGGCGAGCGTAGAGGACATCAGCGTCCCGCCCAGGCAATAGCCGATGGCCGTGACGTCCTTCTCCCCGGTCGCCTTCTCGATCGCCTTGAGCGCATCCAGCGGACCTTCGAGCATGTAATCCTCGAACGTCTTGTGACTGAGCCGCTCGTCGGGATTGACCCAGGAGAGGACGAAGACGGTGAAGCCCTGCTCGACGGCGAAACGGATGAAGCTGTTCTTCGGCTGAAGGTCGAGAATGTAGAACTTGTTGAT
>JAGREO010000161.1 GCA_020446525.1 Geminicoccaceae bacterium
CGAGGATATAGACGTAGAAAGCCACGGATCGCTTCCTCGCTGCGGCGTCCGATTTGAAGCACCGGACGACGACTGTCCACGGAAGCATGAAACTACGGAGGAACCATGAGCTACACCATCGCCAAGTTTGGCAGGAGGTTGCGCCTCGGCGTCATCGGCGGCGGGCCGGGCTCGTTCATCGGTCCGGTGCATCGCGCCGCGGCGCGCATGGACGACAACTACGAGGTCGTCGCCTCGGTGCTTTCTTCCGATCCCGAGCGCTCGAAGCGGGAGGGAATGGCGATCGGCGTCGCCGAGGACCGCGCCTATGGAACGGCGGAAGAGCTGTTCGCAGGGGAGAAGGCGCGCGACGACGGCATCGACGTGATCGCGATCATGACGCCGAACGACAGCCATTACCGGCTCTCGCTGATGGCGCTGGAGAACGGCCTCGACATTATCTGCGACAAGCCGCTGACCACCAATCTCCACGACGCCCGCGACCTCGTCTCCCGGGTCAACGCGGCCGGCGTCGTCTTCTGCCAGACGTTCAACTATTCGGGCTTCCCGATGGTGCGCCAGGCGATGGCGATGGTCCGCGACGGCGACCTCGGCGAGGTCCGGATGCTCGAGGTCGAATATGTGCAAGGGCACAACGCGGCGCTGACCCCGACCGAGCAGGGGCAGGAAGGGAACTGGCATTTCGACCCGGCCCGGGTCGGCGAGTCGCTGATCCTCGGCGACATCGGCAGCCATGCCCACCATCTGGGCGCCTTCGTCAGCGGTCTCGATCTCGAGGCGGTGATGGCCGAAGTCGGCGCCACGGTGCCCGGCCGGTCGAGCGACGACTATGCCGGCCTGCTGTTACGCTGGTCGAACGGTGCTCGCGGCACGATGTGGGTGACCAATGCCGCGGCCGGCGGCGAGCACGGCCTCGCCTTTCGCATCTTCGGCGCGAAGGGCGGCCTGGAGTGGCATCAGGAACATCCCAACCGCCTCGAACATCGGCGGCTGGACGGCTTCATGGAGGTGCAGACCCGCCGTCTGCACGGAGCGCTGGAGCCGGCGGCCGAGCATGCGACGCGGATCGAGATCGGTCATCCGGAAGGCTACCAGGAGGCTTTCGCGACCATCTACCGCGACGCCGCGGACGCGATCCTCGCGCGGCGTACCGGACAGGCGCCCAATCCCCTTGCTCTCGACCTGCCGACGGTGCTTGATGGTGTGCGTGGCATGAAGTTCATCGAGGCCGCCATCGAGAGCAGCCGGTCGGGTGTCTGGGCAGACTGTCGCCCGACGCTCTGAGGGTGCCGCCGCGGCATTAGGGAGAAAGGCGCGCGACGATGCTATGGATGCAGCCGACCAGCGACTACCGGGCACTGACCATCCGGCGGGCCAAGCCGCAGGATGCCGAGGGCATCGCCCAGGTGTATGTCGACAGCTGGCGCAAGACCTACCGTGGCACGATCGCCCAGTCCTATCTCGACAATCTGTCGGTGCCGACCTTCGAGCGGCACTGGCGGCGCACCTTCGCCGCCCGCGGCTGGGCGTTCGTGGCCGAGGTCGACGGTGAGATCGTCGGCGTCTCGAGCGGCGGGCGATGCCGCCGGCAGAACGTCGCCGCCGGCGAGCTCTACGTCCTCTATCTCGACGAGGCCTTTCATCGTCGCGGCTTCGGCCGGGCGCTGTTCGACGCCTGTCACAACGAGCTGGCGCGCCGCGGGATGAGCGGCACGCTGGTCTGGGTGCTGCAGAACAACCCCGCGCGCGGCTTCTACGAACGGTTGGGCGGCAAGCTGGTGGCCGAGAGCGAGATCAAGATCGGCGGCACGGCGCTCACCGAAGTGGCCTATCACTGGCCCGATTGACCGGTGCCGGTTCCATCGGCGCCCTCGCCCTGCACCAGCCTGCGCTTCCGGAAGAAACTCCGCAGAAGAGCCCCGGCCTCGGCTTCGGCGATGCCGCCATAGACCTCGGGCCGGTGATGGCAGCTGGCCGCGGCGAAGATGCGTGCGCCGTGATCGACCCCGCCGCCCTTCTCGTCCGCCGCACCGTAATAGAGGCGGCGGATGCGGGCGAACGAGAGTGCCTGTGCGCACATCGGGCAGGGCTCGAGGGTGACGTAGAGATCGCAGTCGACGAGCCGCGGCGTCGATCGCAGCCGTGCCGCGGCGCGCAGGGCCAGCAGTTCCGCATGAGCGGTCGGATCGCCGTCCCGCTCGACACGGTTCACGGCCTCGGCCAGCACGACGCCCTCGGCATCGACCACCACCGCACCGACGGGCACCTCACCGGCCGCGGCGGCGGCGCGGGCGAGAGCGAGCGCGCGCTGCATCGGCCGCTCCGGGATTGCCCGATCGCTCAGTGCGCCGTCTCCGCCGGATCGCCGCCGTCCGGGCTTGGAGCGGCCTCGCCGGGCGCCGGCGCGTCACCCAGATCGAACTCCACGGTCATCTCGCGCAGGTTCGCGGGCGGCCGCGGATAGCGCAACTCGAAGCGCGTGGTCGCCCCGGCGGCGAGCGTCGCTGCGGCCGGTGCGGCATAATCGTGGTCGATCTCCACGCCTCGATCGTCCAGGAGGCCGATGCGAATGTCGGGCACCGGGCGTTCCCGGCCGCTGACATTGTCGATCACACCCCGCACGATCATCACCGGCGTGCCCTCCTCGACCACCGCTTCGGGTTCCTCGATCACCCCGATCTTCAGGCCGACGTCGAGCGCGATCGGCAAGCCGAGAGCGCGATAGGTCGGCAGGGTCTGCGGGAAGGCCTCGACCACGGCGTTGCGCGCGACGACCAGACCGGCGAGTGCCAGCACCGCCACCGCCACCAGCAGCCAGCCGGTGATCGCGAGGACGGAGCTGCGCCTATCGGGGCGCGTCTCCTCGTCCTGCGTATCGATGCCGGCTGGTACCGGCCCGTCGAAGCCCGAGGGCCGGGGCTCCGGCTCGTCCGGCGCATCCGCGTCCTCGAAACGAGCGTCGTCATCGTCGTGCGGCTCCGGCTCGTCGTCGGCGTCCGAGGTGTCATCAGAGGTATCGGCGGAGGTGTCGTCGTCGTCGCGCAGCGCCTCGGCCGCACCGATTTCGTCCACCGGAGCCGGCACCGCCGGCGGCGTGCTCTCGACGGGCGCCGTCCGCGAGGCCGCGGGATCGTCCGGCCGCGCGCCCGCGTCCGCCTCCGGCGGGTCGACGTGCCAGCGGTGACCGCACGAGGTACATCGAACGGTGCGACCGCCGGGCTTGATCGACGCGGCCCGGACTTCGTAGCGGGTGGTGCAGGCTGGACAGGTGAGGATCATGCTGGTCCGGTGTCCTGGACGGATAGAGCGCGAAGTTTCGCCGCAAGGTCGCGCTTATAACGCGAAAGTTGATCTTTCCCTAGACGCTACACCGGTATTATGCCAAGCTCCGATGCGTCAAGCCAAACCGCCGAAACCACCCCGAGGTTCGGTCCGAACACCCGACACGACTCGCCACAGAGGCCCGCTTGAGCGACGAGCGCACCACCGTCCTGCAGATGCGCGGCGTCGGGCTGTCCCGGGCCGGTCGCGTGCCGCTCCTGCACGATGTCGACCTCACGCTCGAGAGCGGCAGCTTCCGTTTTCTGACCGGCGCCACCGGCAGCGGCAAGACGACACTGCTGCGTCTGGCCAGCCTCGCCCTGCGGCCGCAGCGCGGTACGATCGGCCTCTTCGGACACGAGACGACCCGGCTGCGCGGCGGGGCACGCGCCGATCTGCGCCGGCGCATCGGTGTCGTGTTCCAGGACTTCCGCCTGCTGGCGCATCTCTCGGCGTTCGACAATGTGGCCTTGCCGCTGCGCATCGCGGCCCCGGCCGGCAAGCAGGGACGACGGGACGAAGAAGCCATCGCCGGGACGGTCGGCGAGTTCTTCACGTGGCTCGGTCTCGAAGACGCCATGGAGAAGAAGCCGCCCGCCCTTTCGGCCGGTGAGCGTCAACTGGTGGCGGTGGCGCGGGCCGTGGTGGCTCGGCCATCCCTGCTCTTGGCCGACGAGCCGAGCGCCAATGTCGACGGCGCCTGCGCCGACCGGCTCATGACGCTCTTTGCGCAGATGCAGAAGCTCGGCAGTGCGGTGTTGCTCGCGACCCGCGACCAGGCTTTGCTGCAACGTCATCCGTTCCCGATCCTGCGGCTCGAGCAGGGACGCCTCGAGGCGGGCGAAGCGGGTGCGGCACGCCATCGTGCGGAAGTGGCGACGGGATGAGCGCCTGGCTTCCGATCGAGTTGCCGCTCGACGAGACGCCGCTCGGCCGCGTTCTGGTCTGGCTGCTGTCGGTTCTCCTGTTCGCCGCCATCACCGCTGCAGCCGTGGCGCTGGCGGCCGAGAACCGGCTGCGCGAACTGCGCCTCGAGCCGACGGTCATCACCATAGCGCTGCCGCCCGCGACCGATCGGGCACAGGCCGAGCGCCGCACCCGCGAGGTGCTGCGCCTGCTCGACGATCAGCCGGGGCTGAGCTGGGCACGGCCGCTCTCGGGCGAGGAGCTGAACGCCCTGGTCGAACCCTGGATGAGCGCTCCGGCGTCGGGCGACGACCTGGTCCTTCCGCAACTGATCGATCTGGCCTTCGATGCCGATGCCGCGCCGGATCTGTCGGCCCTCGCCGCGGCCCTGCAGGATGTGGTGCCGGGCACGACGATCGGTGAGACGGGTGCTCTCAAGGAGACCCGGCGCGACATCGAGATCTTCGTGCGCGCGGCGGCGGTGGTGGTGTGCGCGGCGATGCTGCTGCTGGCGGCCCTCGCCTCGGGCGCGCTCACCCGCATCCAGTTGCGGCTGCATGACGACGAGATCGATCTGCTGCGGCAGATGGGCGCGCGCGATGCGCGCATCCTTCGCCAGTTCCGCCGCCACGCGCTCGACAAGGTGCTCAAGGCGGCGTTCGTCGCGACGACCCTTGCGATCGGGCTGCTGGCGGCCGGCGTCGTCGCGCGCACATGGTGGCCGCCGATGGCCGCAGCCTTGCCGGGCCCGAGCCCGCTCGACTGGGCGGCGCTGGCGCTGGTGCCGGTGCTGGGCGTCGTGCTGGTGGTGCTCGCCGTGCAGATCGCGGCCGGCCAGGGCCTGCACCACTCGGCCCGGTGAGCCCGCCGACCGCCGGGCTTGCCTCGTCCTCCGGCCTGCGTAGGTTGGGGCGGCAACACGAGACGAGAGGCCGGCCGTGCAGGCATTGCGTTCGCTCGCCTTCAACATCCTCTTCTTCGGCTGGACGGCGCTCCTGCTGCTGGCGACCTGTCCCTTCGCGGCCTTCATGTCGGGACACCGGATGCGGCGGCTGGCGGCGTTCTGGATGCGGGTCACCCACGCGCTGCTGCGCCACGTCGTCGGTCTCGACCACGAGATCGTCGGCCGTGAACGCCTGCCCGAGGGACCTGTGCTGTTCGCCTCCAAGCACCAGTCGAGCTGGGAGACGATGATCTTTCACGTCATCCGTCCGGACACCGTCATCGGCCTCAAGGACGAATTGCGGCGCATCCCGATCTTCGGCTGGTACCTGCTGCTCGGCGGCAACATCCGGATCGACCGCGCGGGTGCAGCCCAGGCGCTGCGCTCTCTGGTCACGGGCGCGAAGGAGGCCGCGGCGCAAGGCTGCTCGATCCTGATCTTCCCCGAAGGAACGCGGCGGGCACCGGGTGCCGCACCCGCCTACAAGCCCGGTGTCGCCGCACTCTATCGGGCGCTCGATCTGCCCTGCGTGCCGGTCGCCCTGAATTCCGGCCTCTTCTGGGGCCGCCGCAGCTTCATCAAGAAGCCGGGCAGAATCACGCTCGAGCTGCTCGAGCCGATCCCGCCCGGCCTCGACCGGCGCGGCTTCATGCAGGAACTGGAGCTTCGCATCGAGACCGCCAGCGATCGGCTGTTGGCCGAAGCGCGCGACCGTGCCGCGGCGTCAGGAAGCGACCTGCATCCCGTGGCGGATGGCGCGCCGCCGCAGCCATGACGAAGATGCGAGCGCACCCAGCACCGCCCGCCGCGCCGGCTCCAGCGGCAGAAGGTCGTTGGAGAAAAGGCGGTTGAGCCCGTCGGTCATGCGCAAGCGCTCGGCATTGGCCGCCATGCGCTTTCGCTCGTAGCGCCGCAGCGCCTCGCCACCGGGCGCCCGACCACGCGCCCGGGCGGCGGCGAGTTCCGCCACCAGCACGTCGACGTCGCCGATGCCCATGTTGAAGCCCTGGGCGTGGATCGGATGCACCCCGTGCGCCGCATCGCCGAGCAGCGCCAGACGCGGCAGCGCGTAGCGCGAGGCGTGATGCGCGCCGAGCGGATAACACTGGATGGGGCTCACCCGACGCATGTCGCCCAGCTGGTCGCCCACGAGCTGCGACAGGTCCGCCATCAGCGCCTCGCCCTCGTTCGCCCCGAGTGCTTCGCAGCGCGCGCGGCGGTCGACCCAGGTGATGCCGGTGCGGCGCGCGCCCAAGGGCAGCGTGGCGACCGGTCCCGAGGGCCGCAGCCGCTCGAGCACGGTTGCGCGATTATCGTGCTCGTGCTCGACGACGAACGACAGGGCCGCCTGATCGTAGGTCCGCCGGCTCGAGCCGATCCCGGCCATACGCCGCAGCGCGGAGTTGCGCCCGTCGGCGGCGATCACCAGATCGGCCTTCAGCGTGCCCTCTTCGAGCACGAGCCGCCGGGGATTGCCGGCCTCCATGGCGATCACCGAGCCCGTCAGCCAGCCGGCGGGTCCGCGCAGCCTGCTCCATGCGCTCGCCAACCCGTCGCGCAGGCGCTCGTTGACGAAGCCCCAGGCCAGCGCCTCGACGCCGATCTCGGCGGCGTCGTAGATCACCCGGCCCGCGCCCGCACCGGCGACATCGACCCGCCACACCGGATGACCCCGATCGCGCACGAGCTTCCACACCCCGTGCCGCTCCAGGATGGCCTTGCTGCCGGCGAGCAGGGCGAGGCTGCGCCCGGTCGGTGCCAGCGCGCCCGGACCCGCCGGATCGACGACCACCACGTCCTCGAAGCCGGCCTGCACCAATGCCAGCGCCGCGAACAGGCCCGCATGGCCGCCACCCGCCACGACGATCTCATGATGTTGCGATCCGCTCATGGGCGCATCATCGATCGCACCGGACGAACTGTCGAGACGAACGAATGCCGGCAGGTCCCGCTCCGACGCGCGCTCAGATCGCCACGTGCATCAGCAGCGCCTCGTCGCCCGGATCGCGCATGTGGGTCATCAGCGAGGCCTTGAGCTTCTGCAGGGCCCGATGCTCGATCTGGCGGACCCGCTCCTTGGAGATGCCCAGTTTCGAGCCCAGCTCCTCGAGCGTCCGACCCTCCTCGCGCAGCCGCCGCTCGCGGATGATCGTTTGCTCGCGCTCGTTGAGTTGCGCCAGAGATTCCGCCAGCCATCGGGAGCGCGCCGCCATGTCCATGTTGGTGCTGACGATGGTCTCCGGGCTCGGCCGCTCGTCGGCGAGCAGATCCTGCCAGTCGGTGTCCCCCTCCGCACCGACCGTCGCGTTGAGCGACTGATCGGACGCCGCCAGCCGCATCTCCATGCTCTCGACATCGGCGATCGCCACCGAGAGCTGCTCGGCGATCGATGCGCGCCCCTCGTCGCCGATCCCCGCCCCGCCATTGTCGTCGATCCGGGCGCGCAGCCGGCGGAAATTGAAGAACAGCGATTTCTGCGCCGCCGTCGTCCCGGTCCGCACGATCGACCAGTTGCGCAGGATGAAATCCTGCATGGCCGAGCGGATCCACCAGGACGCGTAGGTCGAAAAACGCACCTCGCGCTCCGGCTCGAAGCGCGCAGCGGCCTGCATCAGACCGACGACACCTTCCTGAACCAGATCGCCCATGGCCAGACCGTAGTGACGAAACCGCGCAGCCGCGCTGACCACCAGCCGCATATAGGCCTGCACCAGCTCGTGCAGCGCCGCCTCGTCCTGCCGTTCGCGCCATGCGATCGCCAGCGCCTGCTCGTGCTCACGGCTGAGCATCGGCGCTTCCATCGACCGCCGGATCAGGCGCCGATCGGCTTGATCGAGTGCGCTGCCGTCATATCTGGCCATCTGTTGCCTCCTGTGGCGCTCCTCCGACGACCATGGATACGCAGGCCGAAGGCGTCGGGATCATCGTGGTTACCGTCGCGGCGGAAGATTCCTGCGGGGCGGATCAGCCCTTGTCGCCCCGACCGGGGCCACGAGAGGAGGTCGTCCCGCGCGCAGAACGTTCCGCCCGTGAACGAGGTTCCGGCCCCGCGCCGGCCGCAAGCCGGGCGAGTAGCGCTCAGGCGGCCGGCGTGCGGCCGGCTTCGGGGAAGAGAGAGCGCAATCCCTCCTCGCTGGCGGATGCGGTGCCGCGCTCGGTGATCAAACCGCTCACCAGATGCGCCGGGGTGACGTCGAAGGCGTAGTTCGCGGCGGGGCTGCCGGCGGGCGTGATGCTCACCGTTTCGATCCGCCCGTCGTCGGTGCGGCCGGTCATGCGGGTCAGCTCGTCGGGTGAGCGCCTTTCGATCGGCACGTCGCGCACACCGTCGGTGATCGTCCAGTCGATCGTGGTGGAGGGCAGAGCGACGTAGAACGGCACCCCATTGTCCTTCGCCGCCAGCGCCTTGAGATAGGTGCCGATCTTGTTGCAGACGTCGCCGCCGCGGGTGGTTCGGTCGGTGCCGACGATGCAGAGATCGACCATGCCGTGCTGCATCAGATGGCCACCCACATTGTCGGCCACGACGGTGTGCGGCACCTTCTGGTGCAGCAGCTCGAAGGCGGTGAGCGAGGCGCCCTGATTGCGCGGCCGGGTCTCGTCGACCCAGACGTGCACGGGAATGCCCTCCTCCTGCGCCCGGTAGATCGGCGCCGTAGCGGTGCCCCAGTCGATGGTCGCGAGCCAGCCCGCGTTGCAGTGCGTGAGCACGTTGACCGCTTCGCCCGCCGGTTTGGCGCGGGCGGCGTCACGGATCAATTCGAGCCCGTGATCGCCGATCGCCTTGCAGATCCGCACGTCCTCCTCGGCGATCGCCGCCGCCTCCTCGAGCGCCCGCGCCAGCCGCTGCTCACGCGGCTGATTGCGCAGCACCGCGCGCACGCGATCGAGCGCCCAGCGCAGATTGACCGCCGTCGGCCGCGTGCGCATCAGCCGCTCGTACGCGACGTCGACGGCCTCGTCCGAAGCGTCCGCCTGCACGGCGAGCGCCATGCCGTAGGCCGCCGTCGCACCGATCAGCGGCGCACCCCGCACCTGCATGGTCGTGATCGCCACGGCCGCCGCTTCGAGATCGGTCAGATCGACGACCACGATCTCGTGCGGGAGGCGGGTCTGATCGAGGATCCGCACGACGCAACGCCCGGGCTCGTCGTTCTCCAGCCAGATCGTCCGCTGATGCCTGCCGTCGATGAGCATGGGTCCTCCCCTGGGTCGCCGCATCCATCATAGCCCGTTCGCCGCTCGCGGCCAGCCGGACGCTTGCATCGCCGTTGCGGATGAGTTATAGGAATATTAGCTTATAAAGGAGCCATTCAATGTTCGAAGTCCTTCGCATCGGTGCGGCCGGCGAAACCGTCCGGCGGCTGCAAGCCCTCTTGGCGGCCAAGGGGTTCGCCCCCGGCGCCATCGACGGTGCGTTCGGTCCGGCGACCGAGGCGGCCGTCCTCGGCTTCCAGCTCGCCCGCGACCTCGTACCGGACGGCATCGTCGGCCCGGTCACCTGGCGTGCCCTGGGCGAAGCGACCGCCACCCTGCCGCCGGTGCTCGACCGGCTGGAGGTGAGCCTCGTCGCGCGCCTCTTCCCCTCGACCGACACCGGTTCGATCGCGCGCAACCTGCCGCTGATCGTCGGTGCGCTGGCCGAAGCCGAAATGGACGACAAGCCCATGGCGCTGATGGCGCTGGCGACGATCCGGGCCGAAAGCGAGACTTTCGAGCCGGTGAGCGAAATGCCCTCGCGCTGGAACAGTTCTCCCGGCGGGCATCCCTTCGATCTCTACGACCATCGCCGGGATCTCGGCAATGCCGGCCGCCCCGACGGCGCGCGCTTTCGCGGCCGGGGCTTCGTGCAACTGACGGGCCGCGCCAATTACGGCGCCGTTGGTCGCTATATCGGACTGGGCGACACACTGCTGCACCAGCCCGAACACGCGAACGAGCCGGCCACCGCGGCCCGCATCCTGGCGGCGTTCCTGCGCATGCGGCAGCGCGCCATCAAGCGGGCACTGGCGGAGGGCGACCTCGTGCGCGCCCGGCGGCTGGTCAATGGCGGCCGCCACGGCCTCGGGCGCTTCACCGACTGCTACCGGCGGGGCGACGCGCTGATCGACGACCCGATCTGGCGTCTGGCGGCCTGATCAGCCACGCGCCCGCGCGGTCACCGCGGCGATGTCGGCAAAACCGGCGGCCTGCTTGATCAGCTCTTTGGCCATGGCGAGATTTTGCCGCTCGCAGGCTGCACGGCGATCCGGATCCTCGATCCATTCCATGTCGATATTGTGCGCCAGGCCCAGGGTGCGGCGGATCATCGAACAGCCGGCGAAGCCGAGGGCGTCCTCGAAGAGAGCGCGCATGAAGGCCCGTTGCGCCAGCTCGAGCGAGCGGCGGCCGTCCTCCCCCTCGAAGAAGGCCGCGGGCCAGGCGTCGCCCTCGCCCCTGCTCGTCCAGAGAGCGACGAACTTGCGCTCGAAGCCGTTCCAGACCTCCTCGACGGTGCGCAGGATCCAGGCCCGATAATCGTCGCGCTCACCTGCCACCTTCTCGTGTCCGCTCTGGCTGAAGAAGGCCAGAAGCAGGTTTCCGATCAGCTTGCCTACGTCGAAGGCGATCGGACCGAAGAAGGCGAATTCGGGATCGATGATCCTCGTGTCGTCGGGAGTGATCATGATCGAGCCGGTGTGCATGTCGCCGTGCAGCAGCGCCTCGGACTTGCACAGGAACTGGTGCTTGAGCCGCGCTACCGCGCGCTTGAGTTCGGTATCCTCGCGAACGGCGCGGGCATCCTCGTCGAGCTGCGGGCTGGTCCAGCGATTGTTGGACGAGATCACATAAGGATCGGTGAAAATCAGGTCCTCGGTGATCTTGCAGAGCTCGGTATTGCCGCAGAAGGTCGCCACCGCCGCCTTCTTGTCGGCGGCCTTCATGAACAGATCGGAGGTGTGGAAGAGAGTGGCGGCGAGATAGTCGGTGACGTGATCGGCGAACTTCTCGTAGACGATGCCGTCGATCATGCCGCGGCGCATGATGACGTGCGGCGAGAGGCGCTCCATGACGATGGCGTAGAGCCGCGGGTCGTAGTGCAGGATCTCCGGCATGCGACCGGGCACGTGCTCGGAATGAAGGGTCGTCGCGCGATACTCGAAAAAGGCGCGCTCGAGCGGCAGCGGCCACCCTTCGCCCACCAGCCGCACATAAGGCAGCGCCTGCTTGACGCAGACGTCGCCCGACGGCCCCTCGACGATGAAGACGAGGTTGAGGTTGCCGTCGCCGACCTCCGAGACCTTCCAGGAGGCGGGCGCGCCGCCCAGCCGCCCACGCAACACGGCATCACCGGCCAGATGTTCGATCAGGCTCGCCTCGTCGAAGGCCGCATAACCTTCGGGTGTCTCGATCGCCATGCTCGTCTCCCGGCCCGCCTGCTCGCGTCGCCGCCGTTCTATGACAGAAAAGGCCGTTGCTGGTAAACCTGAGCGCGCCGGCGCATCCACGAGCGAAAGGCGGCCACGGGGGGCATGGCGGGCGGCATGGACGGTGCGGACGAGAAGGCGAGAAGCGGCACCACCCTGGTGACGACGTCGGACGACGGGCTGCTGGCGCGCGCTCTCGTCTGGACCAGCGTCTTCGCCGGAACCTGGCTGGTCGCCTCGATCCTGATCCTCGGCCGCGAGGTCCTGATCCCGATCGCCGTGGCGGTCATGCTCTGGCTGCTGCTCAACGGCATCGCCCGGCTGTACTCCAAGCTGGAGATCGGCGGTATCGGCCCGCCGATGTTCGTCTGCCGGCTGGCGGCGATCGCCACGGTGGTGCTGGCCTGCTGGCTGATCGTCGACATCGTCGCCCGCAACGTCGCCGAGGTGCGGGTCGCGGCACCCGACTACGAAGCCAATCTGCGGCTGCTGATCGACCGCGCCACCCATCTCTTCGGCACGGTCGAGATGCCGACGCTGGCGCAACTCCTCGAGCGCATCAATCTGGCGAGCCTGATCACCGCACTCTCGGGTGCCCTGGCCGGCCTGGTCGGCAATGCCGGGCTGGTGGCGCTCTACGTCATGTTCCTTCTGGCCGAGCAGAGCAGCTTCGACGGCAAGATGCAGCGTCTCTTTCCCGACGCGGCGCAGCGCGAGCGGGTGAGCGACCTGCTGGCCGACATCGAGCGCCGGATCGAGCGCTATTTGTGGATCAAGACGGTGGTGAGCATCCTCACCGCCATTCTCTGCTGGGGCGTGCTCGCCTATGTCGACGTCGACTATGCCGGGTTCTGGGCGCTCACCGTCTTCCTCCTGAACTACATCCCCAACATCGGCTCGCTGTTCGCCGTCCTGCTGCCCTCCCTGCTCACCGTCCTGCAGTTCGCCAGCGTCGGGCTGGGGGTCGTCGTGCTGCTGGCGCTCACGGGCATCCAGTTCTTCGTCGGGAACATCGTCGAGCCGCGGATGATGGGCAATTCGCTCAATCTGAGCCCGCTCGTCATCATTCTCTCGCTGACCCTCTGGGGCTCGATCTGGGGCATCGCCGGCATGTTCCTTTGCGTACCGATGACCGTCATCATGACGATCGTGCTCTCCTATTTCGAGCTGACCCGGCCACTGGCCATCCTGCTTTCCGCCGACGGACGCATCGGCCGGTGACGCGCCCTCGGCGATCGTGCTAAGAAACTGGAAACATCGGGAAAGTCGCATGGTCCGACTGCTCATTTTGTCGCTTCTCGCGCTAGCCGTACCGTTGCAGCCGCGCGCCGACGAACTGGACGAGGCCTACAGGGCGGGATTCGCCCTGTTCCGCGAGGACCGCTACGCCGAAGCGCGACCGCATTTCGAGCGGGCGCTGGTGGCCGCCGAAGCCCGCTATGGCGAGAACGACCCGCGCATCGCCATCGAGCTCAACAATCTGGCCGAGGTGAACCGCCTGATGGGCCGCTTCGACGAGGCCGAACCGCTCTATCTGCGGGCGCTCGAGCTGGTCGAGAGCGACAGCGGCGCGGACGATCCGGGCCTGGCGACCACGATGAACAATCTGGCGCTGCTCTATCGCGCCCAGGACCGGCTGGACGAAGCCGAAAGGCTCTACGAGCGCTCGCTCGACATCCTGCAGAAGGCGCTCGGTCCGCGGCATCTCAACGTCGCCAAAAGCATGAACAATCTGGCCATGCTCTACGACGCCCAGGGCCGACGCGATCGCGCCCGGCCGCTGATCGAGCGCGCCTTCGCCATCGTCCGCGAGGAACTGGGCCCCGAGCATCCGACCACCCGCCAGCTCGCCGACAATATGGCGCTGATGGCGAGCGAGCCGATTCTGGCCGTCGCGAGCGGCTCGGGCGAGGACGCGACGTCGATCGAGCCCGCGGCCGGCGATCCCACCGGCGCGCCGGATGCCGCGGCTTCGACCGCGCGGGCGGGTGATGGCGCTTTCGTGGTGCACCTTGCCTCGGTCCGCTCGGAGGACGATGCCCGCGCCGAGTGGCGGCGCCTCAAGGAAGTGCTCGATCTGCCCGCATCCTGGCAGCAGGTACCGCCCGAGCGCGTCGACGTCGAAGGCAAGGGCACGTTCTACCGGGTGGCCGGCGGTTCCTTCGCCGACCACGAAGCGGCCGCGAAGGCCTGCGCCACGATCGAGGCCGAGGGCTCCTATTGCGGCGTCCTGCAGCGCTGACCACGCTGCGTACGGCGCAGGCGCAGTTTCACGGCGCCGTCGCCGTCGGCAGCACGGTCCACGAACTCTCCGGCTTCCGGGTGCACATCTGGCCCGAGCCCGACGTGTTCTATCGCAACGTCGCCGTGCCCACCGATCCCACCGCCGCCATGCCGCAGAACATCCGCTCCATGCTGCAGGTGTTCACTGCGAGCGGCCGCGAGGCGCGGCTCGAATTCTTCGAGGATCTCTGGCCGAACCTGCCGGCCCGGCTGGATGCGGCGGGATTTCTCGTGGAGATGCGCGCACCGGTGCTGGCGCTCGGCCGGCCACCTTCGTCGGTGCGCACCTCGCGCGCCCGGATGCTGCGCGCCGAAGACGGCCACGAGGTGCTGCAGACCTATCTGCAGGCGGCCGAAGCGGCGTTCGACGTCGAGGGCATCGCCACCGAAGGCGAATGCAGGCGCCTGATGCAATCATTGAGCGACGGCCGGACGATGACGGCGATGGTGGAGGACGAGGGTCGCCCGGTCGCCGGTGCTGCACTGGCCGGCGTCGGCGATGTCGCGGAAGTCGCCGGCGTCTGGAGTGCGCCGGCCTATCGCGGCCGCGGTCTCGCGCGCATCGCCGCCGCCCACCTCGCCAAGGCCTTCTTCGCCAACGGCGGCAAGCTGCTCTGGCTCTCGGCGGCGACCGAGGAGAGCCTGCCGCTCTACCGCAACCTCGGCTTCGACCCCATCGGAACCCAGCTCAACTACCACCGCCCGGTCGGCCACGGCCGCTGAACGAGCCGCGCCCCACCACGTAGGTCGGGCTCGACCAGGCGCGGTGGCCGTCTTCGGTGGTGACGCGGACGTAGAGGGCGGCGTCGCGGTCGGCGGCGAGCTCGACGGGCAGGCGAAGGTGCATCGCGCGGTGCGGGTTGTCGTCCGGCAGACGGAAAAGCCGGAGCAGTCGCGGCAGGTCACCCGATGCGTCGAACACACGCTCCTCGAGGCCGATTTCGGAGAGCGGCACCTCGGCCTGGATAAGGGGTGTCTCGATGTGCAAGCGGCCGGCGTACGCGTCCGCCGCGTGCAGATCGAAGCCGCCGAAATTGCCGGTCGTCAGGTGACGCCAGCGCAGATCGTGGCCGCCCTCGCGTTCGAGGACCTTGTCGCGATTGAAGAAATTGATCGGTGTCGCCCGCTCGATCCGGTTGCCGTCGAGCACGGCGCGGCCGTCCCAGATCACCTGACGGGCGCGCCCGCGATATTCCGCTCCCTCCCAGATCACCCGGATGCGCCGGCCGAGATCGCCCTCGCCGTAGGGACGCCGCGTGGCGATCAGGCTCTTGCCGTCGAACACGTCGATGCGCTCGATCGGTGCGCCGGCCGACACCTCGACCTCGAGTTCGAGCCGCGCGCCATTGCACCGTACGATGTCGCCCATCGTCGCCCGCTCGACCGGGCGCGCCAGGGCCGGACCGAGGGCCGGATCGTCGTCGAACAGCTCCATTTCGCCGTCAGAGCGGGCCAGCATCGAGAGATGCAGGCGCGCGCCGCTGGTGCCGTAGTGATGTCGCCGGCGCAGGCAGGCGAAGAGGGCCTCGCGCGTCAGCTCGGGCATGCGGTAGCAGGTCAGGCCGCCGATGGCACCGAACGCCGCCGCACCGGCATAGGAGGCGCCGGGCCGGCCCTTGTGCCCGTCGCTGTTGCAGACCACGCCCACACGGTGGCCGGCCTCCAGCGCGTCGTGCAGCAGCCATTCGAACGTGCCCCAGGCCGAATGCACCTCGACCGACCGCTCGAGCACGCCGTCGTGCGCCAGCTTGATGTCGGCGTAGCGGCCGCCGCAATGGGCGAAGCAGACGGCGTCCTCGCCCGCGGCGCGCAAGGCGGCGAAGAGCTCGGCCGCCGTGCCGCAATCGAGATCGACGTCGTGCGGTCCGCGCCGGTCCTCCGGTATCATCGCGTGCGAGGAGCGCCGCATCGGCCGGCCCTCGGTGGCGAAATAGACGTTGCGGTCGCCGCCCAACGCGGTGTTGCCGGACCATTCGTAACCCGGCAGGGTGACGAAACGCCCCGGCTCGTCGAGCTCCGCCGTCAGCGCGTTCAACTCGTTCCAGAAAGCCCGGCTCATCTGGAAATCGTTGCCCTGATGCGCGCAGGCGTCGAGAAAGGCGCGGTCGCGGGCGAAAAGGAAATAGTCGCGGGCCGAATTGGTGCCGATGGTCTCCTCGCTCTGCCCGTGCAGATCACCCCAGAAACTCGGGTATTCGTCCTCCGCGACGATCCGCAGGGGATTGCTGCGGGCGACCTCGCGACCGTCGACGAAGGCCCGCACCACCAGATCGCCCACGCCGGTCGCGACCAGACCCTCGAGGGTGGTGGCGAACCGCCCCGGCGCGATCTCGACCTCGTCCGGCAGGCCGCCGATCGCCGACGACGCCTCGAGCCGCAGCGTCGCTTGGGCGCGGTCGGTCGGATTGCCCCAGACGTCGTCGGCCTTGATGCCCAGCCGGAAGGGCTGACCCGCCCGCCGCAGCGTCGGCAGCACGAGGCGCCATTCGTGCGGCTCACCGGGCACGATCGCGATCGTCGGCTGTTCCGGCAGCGGCTGGAACACGTAGGTCGCGACCGGATCGACGAGCACGCGGAACTCGAAGCTCTCTTCGGCGAAGGTCTGCAACCGCATGCCGGGCGAACCTTCGCGGCGATCACCGAAGCGGACGATGATGGTATCACCGGCCTCGAGATAGCCCCGCACGACGCGGATCTCGAGCGTGCGGTCCCACGGGCGGACATTGCCCTTGGAGTCGAAGCGCACCCGCAGCACCGCACCGTTGCTCGCTTCGACGGTGGTGTAGTTCCAGCCCTTCGGGTCGTCGAGCTGCGGCTGGCTCTGATCGGAGGCGAAACGCCCGACGATGCGGATCGAACCGCTGTCGTCGATGCCGTAGAAACCGGCCGTGTAGACCAGCTCGAAGCTCTGCATCGAGCCCGCGGCGAAGGCGCCCTCGGGCGTCACCGTCGCATGACCGAGGAGCGCCGGATCGAGCGGCGCCGGCATGATGGTCGCCGTGTCGTGCACCATCACAGGATGTCGCCGATGTCGGCGGCGTCGCGGATGTGTCCCGCGATACCGGGCGTGCAGGCGGCGATCGCCCGCCGGTCGAGCAGCGTGTGGCCGTCGGTGTAGCGGGTCGCCAGACCGCCCGCCTCCTCGACCAGGATCAGGCCCGAGAGACAGTCCCAACTGTTGCAGTCGAGCGAGAGCGTGGCGTCGATCCGTCCGTCCGCCGTGTGACAGAGCGCCAGCGCCGTCGAGCCCGAGCGCCGATGATCGAAGCGCGCGGCGTTCAGCCGGCCGATCATCCGGGCATAGGCCTGGCCGTCCTGCTTGAAGTTGAAGCTGAGCCCGACACAGCTTTCGGCGGGCCCGGCGCGGCCGGAGACGCGCACGGTCCTGCCGTTGCGCGTCGCACCCCGGCCGCGCCGGGCGGCGAAGAGCTCGTCGTGCAACGGGTCCATGGTGATGCCGATCTCGGTGACATCGTCGACGACATAGGCCAGCACCATGCTCCAATAGGGCATACCGCGCAGGAAGTTGGCGGTTCCATCGATCGGATCGATCACCCAGAGTCGCGCCGCCTCGTCGCCGCCACCCTCCTCGCCCAGTATCGCGTCGTCGGGAAAGAGCCGGCCCAGCTCCGCACGGATCAGCTTCTCGACCTCGCGATCGGCGTTCGAGACCAGATCCTGCACACCCTTGTGCTCGACCGCCAGCTCGTCCCGACGCCTGAAATAATCGAGCGCCACCGCACCCGCCTCGCGGGCGATGCGACAGGCGGCGTCGTAG
This sequence comes from Geminicoccaceae bacterium, assembly GCA_020446525.1. Taxonomy (GTDB): domain Bacteria; phylum Pseudomonadota; class Alphaproteobacteria; order Geminicoccales; family Geminicoccaceae; genus JAGREO01. The sequence continues at coordinate 17,639 of JAGREO010000161.1, forward strand.
CGCCGGTCGAGATCGGTCATCAGGTCGAATCCTTCCCTAACAGACTGGCGAGCCGCGAGCGTCTCGGCGGCAGCGGCGTGCGCACCGCGCGCTCGAGCGCATCGCCCTGGGTGACGACGACGAGCAGCCGCTTGGCCCGGGTCATGGCCGTGTAGAGAAGCTGCCGGCGCAACATGCGGCCGTGCGCGCGAAGGAGCAAGAGGACCACCGCCTGATATTCCGACCCCTGCGCCTTGTGCACCGTCACCGCATAGGCCAGCACGAGCTGGTCGAGATCGTCGAAGCCGTAGAGCAGGGTCTTGTGATCGAATTTGACGTCGATCAGCCGGGCCCGGGTGTCCACAGCGACGATCCGGCCGATGTCGCCGTTGTAGACCTCGCGGGCATTGTCGTTCTCCGTCTGCATCACCTTGTCGCCGACCGAGAACACCGTACCGCCCTTCTCCAGCACCGCCGGGGGTGCGGGGTTGAGCATCCGCTGCAGCCGCTCGTTGAGGGCGCGTGTGCCGGCCGGACCGCGATTGACCGGCGCGACCACCTGAATGTCGTCGACCGGATCGAACTCGAACCGCTCGGGTATCCGCAGGCTCACCAGTTGTACAAGCTTGTCGGTCGCGTCCTCGACGTCGACCGCACGGATGCCGAAACAATCCGGGCTCTCGGCACTGCGGAACGCCGGCATCCGGCCGGCGATGACGCTGTGCGCCCCCTGGACGATGCCGCTCTGCGCCGCCTGACGGAAGATCTCCTCGAGCCGGAAGACGGCGACACGGCCGCTGGCGATCATGTCGGCCAAGGGCTGGCCCGGCCCCACCGGCGGAAGCTGGTCGACGTCGCCGACCAAGACCAGCCCGGCCTCGGCCGGCAGGGCGTCGAGCAGGCCCTTCATCAACAGGGTGTCGACCATCGACACCTCGTCGACGATCACCAGATCGACCTCGAGCGGCCGCTCGGCGTTGCGGCCGAAACGCCGCGCCGGATCGGCCTCGATCAGCCGATGGATGGTCGAAGCGGCGTGGCCCGTGCTCTCGGTGATGCGGCGCGCGGCCCGACCGGTCGGCGCACAGAGCGCGATCTCCAGCTCCCGCTTTTCGAGGATCGCCAGAATGGCCCTGACCAGGGTGGTCTTGCCGGTACCCGGCCCGCCGGTGACGATGGAGACGTTGGCCCCGAGCACGCCTTCGAGCGCCGCACGCTGGCTCGGCGCCAGAACGATCTCCAGCTTCGCCTCGACCTCGTCGAAGGCGATTGAGGTGTCCCAGGCGGGCGCGCGTGCGGCCAGGGCCGCGAACCGTGCGGCGATGTGCTCTTCGGCCGCCGCCAGATCGCGCAACTGCAACACCGGCTCGCCGTCGATCGACGCCGCCTGCAGCCTGCGCTCGGCGAGCGCCCGCTCGACGACACCCTCCATCGCCTCGACACCGACCTCGATCAGGGCGGCCGCCGCCGCCACCGTCGCCTGGCGCGGCAGAACCGTGTGCCCGTCCTCGGCCGCGAGCCGCAGCGCTTCGTTGAGGGCGGCGAGCTTGCGCACCTCGGCGGTCGGCGCGAAGCCGAGTTCGCCCGCCAGCGCATCGGCCGTCTTGAAGCCGATGCCGCGGATGTCGCGCGCCAGCAGATAGGGATCGGCCATCAGCCGCGCCATCGCCTCGTCGCCATAGGCCTCGAGAATGCGCCGCGCGCGGGCGGGACTGACGCCGTGGCCGTGCAGGAACATCAGGACGTCGCGCGTGTCCTTCTCCTGTCGCCAGTTGTTACCGATCCGCTCGGCCAGCTTCTTGCCGACCCCCGGTACCTCGGCCAGCCGCTCGGGCGCGCCGTCGATGACCCCGGCCAAGTCCTCGCCGAAATGGTCGACCAGCTTGCGGGCGACGTTCTCGCCCACGCCCTTGATCGCCCCGGATGCGAGAAAACTGACCAGACCGGCGGCACCCTGCGGGTTCAACAGGGTGATCTGCCGGGCGCGGAACTGTCGGCCCCAGCTCTCGCTCTCCTGCCACACACCTTCCGCACGCACCACCTGACCCGGACGCGCGTCGATCGCCTGACCCACCACCGTCGAGAGTCGCGCTTCGTCGCCGACCCGCACCGCCAGCACGACGAAGGCCGTCTCCGGCTTGAGTGCCACCACCTTGTCGACGACGCCGGAGAGGGTAGTCTCGCTGCTGTCCAACAAACGCGCCCCGACGATCCGGTTTGAGGGCGCGAGTGTAGGGTGGCGGGCGACCCAAGACCAGCAGCGGGCTGAAACCGGCGGTGGATGGAGCGATGCGGTGCGACCAGGAGCGGCTTCGGGCGCAACGCGAGCGGCTTTCGGCCGAGCTGCCGCCGGTGATCGGCCACCGGGGTGCCGCCCTCCACGCGCCGGAGAACACCCTCGCGTCGATCGAGGAGGCGCGCCGGCTCGGGGCCACCTGGGTCGAATTCGACGTCAAGCTGAGCGCCGATCGGGTGCCGTTCCTGCTGCACGACGACGACCTGCCGCGCACCACCGACGCCACCGGTCCGGCCGGCAGGCTCGCCATGGCGGATTTGGCGGCACTCGATGCCGGAAGCTGGTTCTCCACGGCATTCGCCGGCGAGCGCCTGCCGACGCTCGAGACGGTGCTCGATCATCTGCGGCGCCATGCCATGCGCGCCAACATCGAGCTCAAGCCCACCCCCGGTGAAGGTCCGCGAACGGCGCGCGAAGTGGTGGCACTGCTGGAGCGGGTCTGGCCCGACGAACGCACGATACCGCTCTTGTCGAGCTTCGATCCGGCGGCGCTCGCGACCGCGGCCGAACTGGCACCCGACATCCCGCGCGGCCTGCTCGTCCACCGCTCCCCCGACGCCGTGGCCTGGCGACGGCGCATGGAGCGCTGCGATTGCGCCTCGCTCCATCTCGATCATCGCTTCACCCGCAAGGGCCTGCTTGCGGCGCTGCGCCGCGAGGGCATCCCCGTGCTCCTCTACACGGTCAATGACGGCAGGCGCGCCCGCAGTCTGCTCGAAGCCGGCGCCACGTCGATCATCTCGGATGCACCCGAGCGCATCCTGCGGGCATGGCACGGGTCCGCCCGATAGGGCCCGTGCCGTGCACGGCGACAGCCTCGTGCGACGTCAATAGCGGCGCAGCAGGCCCACCAGGCGGCCCTGCACCCGCACCTGATGCGGGCCGAAGATCCGGATCTCGTAGTCCGGATTGGCCGGCTCGAGCGCGATCGAGGCGCCCCGGCGGCGGAAACGCTTGAGCGTCACTTCGCGGTCCTCGACCAGCGCCACCACGATCGCACCGTTCTCCGCCGTCTCGCAGCGCTGGATGACGGCGAGATCGCCGTCCATGATGCCGGCGTCGATCATCGAATTGCCGGTCACCTCCACGACATAGTGCTCACCCTCGCCGAGCAGGATGCCTGGCACGTCGATCGTGTTGTCGACATCGGGCAGGGCCTCGATCGGTGAACCCGCGGCGATCCGGCCGATCAGCGGAAGGCAGTTGCTCGACGGCGCCGCGGCGACGAACCGGCGGGGTGCGGCGCGGAAATTGCCGCGCACGATATTGTCGCCCTGCGAAGGCGGCGCGCCCGGCGTGGCATGCTCCGCCGCCCGTCGCTCCGGCTCGAAGGAGCGAGACGCGTGTGATGCGGGAGCGGAGGAGTCGCGCTCGCCGCTCGCCTGCGACGCCTCCATCGGCGGCGGCCTGAGAATGTCCACCGCCCGCGCCCGATAGGCCAGCCTGCGGATGTAACCCCGCTCCTCCAGCCCGGACACGAGGCGGTGAATACCGGATTTCGACTTGAGCTGGAGCGCCGCGCGCATCTCCTCGAAGGAGGGACACACGCCGTGTTCGGCGACGTGGCGATGGATGAAGCGCAGCAACTGAAGCTGGCGTTGGGTCAACATCGAGCGAACCGACCTGTTGGTGTTTCGAGAGCGCGTACGTGGTGAAAGTGCGCACGTTCGAGAGTGCAGGTTCCGATATGGCCTCATAATGTTCTAGATAAGTTCTAATACCCGTCAAGCGGGAAGGTGTTCCGTACCGTGGCGGTCCGCCGGCTACCGCAGTGGATCGAAGACCCGGTGCAAGTCGATGCATTCGACCACTTCACCGGCTTCGAGCGCCGGTGCGTGCGGCGGGCGGACGATAAGCACATCGGCCGCGGCGAAGGTGGCGAACATGCTGCTGTCCTGCGCATCGGCCGGCGCCACCGCCCCCTCCTCGCCGCGGGCGAAGCCGCGCATATGGTCGCGACGCTCGCCGTTCTTCGGCACGGCCGCAGCGAGAGGCCGCCGCACCGTCGGCAGGTCGGGGGCGAGACCGAGATGGCGGCGGAGGGCGCCGCGCAGGAAGACGATGGCACAGACCGCGGCCGAGACGGGGTTGCCCGGCAATCCGAGGAAGGGCCTGCCGTGCAGATCACCGAAGATCAGCGGCTTGCCCGGCCGCATCCGGATCTTCCAGAAGTCCAGCGTCATGCCCTCTTCGCCGGCCACCTTCTGCACCAGGTCGAAATCGCCGACCGATGCACCGCCCGTGGTGACCACCATGTCGGCATGCCGAGCCTGATCGAGGGCCGAGGCGAGGCTCGCCGGCTCGTCGGCGACGATGCCGAGATCGACCGGTGTGCCGCCCCAGGCCCGGACCATGGCCAAAAGTGCGGTGGTGTTGGAGCTGATGATCTGCTGCGGCGCCGGCGTTTCGCCCGGCAGTCGCAATTCGTCGCCGGTCGCGATCAGCGCCACCCGTGGCCGCTGGCGCACCTCGAGAAAGCCGTGGCCCATGGCGGCGGCGAGCCCGAGTGCGCGCGGATCGAGCACGCGGCCGGCTTCGAGCCCGACCCAGCCGGCGGCGAAATCGAGCCCCGCCCGCCGCACGAAGAGACCGGGCGTCACGTCGCTCCGCGCCGTCAGGTTCGGCCCGTCACGCACCGCGTCTTCCTGGATCAGGACGGCGTCCGCACCTTCGGGCAGCACCCCGCCCGTGAAGATGCGCACGGCCTCGCCCCGGGTGATGGGGCGCTCGAAGGCCCGGCCGGCCGGCACCTCGCCCACCACCCGCATCGGTGAGGCGGTATCGGCGGCGCGCACCGCATACCCGTCCATCGCCGACATGGCCTGCGGCGGCTGCGCCCGTTTGGCCGCGACGTCGCGCGCCAGAACGCGGCCCGCCGCATCGGCCAGTGTCACCCACTCGGCGGGGCCGGTCCGCACCGATGCCCAGATCCGCGCCTGCGCCTCGGCGACTTCGAGCATGCCGGTCAGTCCGCCACGAAATCGCCGGAGCGGCCGCCGGATTTGGCCACCAGACGGACGTGCTCGATGCACATGCCGCGATCGATCGCCTTGCACATGTCGTAGACGGTCAGCGCCGCCACGCTCACCGCCGTCAGCGCCTCCATCTCGACCCCGGTCTTGCCCGAAACCTTGCAGATCGCCTCGATCGCGAGACCGGGCAGATCCGGATCCTGCGTGAGCCGCACCTCGACGGAGGTCAGCGGCAGCGGATGACAGAGCGGGACGAGATCGGCGGTGCGCTTGGCGCCCATGATGCCGGCCAGTTGCGCGATGGTCAGCACATCGCCCTTGGCGATGCCGCGCTCGGTGATGCGCGCCAGCGTCGCCGGTTGCATGCGCACGGCCGCACGCGCCGTGGCGCTGCGCTCGGTCACCGCCTTGGCCCCGACGTCGACCATGACGGCGTTGCCCTGGTCGTCGATATGGGTGAGCCCGCTCATGCGGCCGGGCTCAGCAACGCCCGGGTCGCCGCGGTGACGTCGGCCTCACGCATGAGCGATTCGCCCACCAGAAAGGCCTTCGCGCCGACGGTCCGCATGCGCGCCAGATCGGCCGGCGTATTGATGCCGCTTTCCGCCACCAGCAGCCGGTCGTCCGGAACCTGAGGGGCCAGGGTCTCGACCGTCGTCAGATCGACCTCGAGGGTCTTGAGGTTGCGGTTGTTGATGCCGATCAGGCCCGCATCGAGGCGCAGGGCCCGATCCAGCTCCGCCGCGTCGTGCACCTCCACCAGCACGTCCATGCCCCATTCGGTCGCCGCCCGGGCGAGTTCGGCCGCCTGCAGGTCGTCGAGGCAGGCCATGATCAGCAGGATGCAATCGGCACCCAGGGCGCGCGATTCCGTCACCTGCCACGGATCGAGCATGAAGTCCTTGCGCAGGCAGGGCAGCCCCGCCGCCTCCCGCGCCGCCGCCAGATAAGAGTCCTCACCCTGAAAATAGGGCGTGTCCGTGAGCACCGAGAGACAGGCGGCGCCACCCGCGGCATAGGCACGCGCCAGAGCCGGCGGATCGAAATCGACACGGATCAGCCCGCGGCTGGGCGAGGCCTTCTTGATCTCGGCGATCAGCGCCGGCCGACCCTCGGCGATCACCCGCTCGAGAGCACGGCGAAAGCCCAGCGGTGCGGGTGCTTCGGCGGCGACGGCTTCGAGCTCCGATTGCGGTCGCTCCGCCTTGCGCCGCGCTATGTGGATGCGCTTGTCGGCACAGATGCGCTCGAGCACGTCGCTCACGACGCCGCCTCGGCGCGCGTGATGCGTACCAGACCGTCGAGTGCCGCCGCGGCGCGGCCGTCGTCGATCGCCCCGTTCGCCATGGCCGCACCGGCGCGCAGATCGTCCGCCTTGTCGGCCACCACCAGGGCGGCGGCGACCGTGAAGACGACGATGTCGCGCAACGGACCCCGGCCGCCGGCCAGCAGGTTGCGGATCGCCCGCGCATTGTGCGCCGGATCGCCGCCCTTGAGCTGGCCCAGCGTGGCGCGCGGCACACCGATCTCGTCGGGATCGATCTCGAAGGTTCGCACCCGCTCACCGGTCCATTCGGCCACCAGCGTCGGGCCGGTGGTGCTGATCTCGTCCAGCCCGTCGTGACCGTGCACCACCCAGGCCCGCGCGCAGCCGAGCCGCCCCAGCGTCGCGGCGATCGGCTCGACCCATTCCGGCGCGAACACGCCCGTCAGTTGCCGGGTGACACCGGCCGGATTGGCCAGAGGCCCCAACAGGTTGAAGATCGTGCGGGTGGCGAGCTCGAGCCGCGGGCCGGCCACGTGGCGCATCGCACCATGATGCCGGGGCGCCATCATGAAGCCGATGCCCACCTCCTCGAGCGCCCGCTCGATCGAGGCCATCGGCGCCTCGATGTCGACTCCCAGAGCGGTCAGCACGTCGGCCGCACCCGAGCGCGAGGACACGCCGCGATTGCCGTGCTTGGCCACGGTGAGCCCGGCGCCGGCGGCGACGATGGCGGCGGCCGTCGAGATGTTGTGGGTACCGCTGGCGTCGCCGCCGGTGCCGACGATGTCGAACGCGTCGGCCGGCGCACGGATGCGGGTCATCCGCTCGCGCATCACGGTCGCACCCGCGGCGATCTCGTCGACGCTCTCGCCGCGCACCCGCATCGCCATCAGAAGTCCGGCCATCTGCGCCGGCGTCGCGTCGCCCGCCATCATCAGCGTGAACGCCTCGCGCGCCTCGTCGAACGACAGGGGTGCTGCGGTGGCGGCCTTGCCGATCAGCGCACGAAACCGCTGCAGATCGGCACTCACGCCGCGACCGCCGAAGCCGGCGCTGAGAGCTCGAGGAAATTGCGCAAGAGAGCGTGGCCGTGCTCGCTGGCGATGCTCTCGGGGTGGAACTGGACACCGTGCACCGGAAGGTCGCGATGCCGCAGGCCCATGATCACGCCGTCCTCGCTTCGCGCATTGACCACGAGACATTCCGGCAGATCGTCCACCGTCGCGACCAGCGAGTGATAGCGCGTCGCGGTGAAGGGTGACGGCAGCCCCTGCAGCACACCGGTACCGTCGTGCCGCACGGCGCTGGTCTTGCCGTGCATCACATGGGGTGCCCTTACGACTTTTCCTCCGAAGGCCTGGGCGATCGCCTGATGCCCGAGACAGACGCCCAGGATCGGACAGAGGCGGGCCGCGGCGACGATCAGGGCGAGCGAGATGCCGGCCCGATCGGGATCGCACGGGCCGGGCGAGACGACGATGCCGGTAGGCCGCAGCGCCAGTGCCTCGTCGACCGTCAGCCGATCGTTGCGGTGAACGACGGTCTCGGCCCCGAGCTCGCCCAGATAATGAAAGAGGTTGTAGGTGAAACTGTCGTAA
>JAGREO010000162.1 GCA_020446525.1 Geminicoccaceae bacterium
CCTACAAGGCGCCGCGCGAACTGCTCTGGATGCTCGGCGTCGTCATCCTCATCCTGATGATGGCGACGGCCTTCATGGGCTATGTGCTGCCCTGGGGCCAGATGAGCTTCTGGGGTGCGAAGGTCATCACCAATCTCTTCTCCGCCATCCCGTTCGTCGGCGAGCCCATCGTCACCTGGCTCTGGGGCGGCTTCAGCGTCGACGATCCGACCCTCAACCGGTTCTACGCGCTGCACTTCCTGCTGCCGTTCGTGATCGCCGCCGTGGTCATCCTGCACATCATGGCGCTGCACCAGTTCGGCTCGAACAACCCCGTGGGCATCGATCTCACGGGCAAGGACATGATCGGCTTTCACCCGTACTATACGGTGAAGGACATGTTCGGCATCGGCGTGTTCCTCATCTTCTACGCGATCTTCGTCTTCTATGCGCCGAACGTGCTGGGTCACTCGGACAATTACATCCCGGCCAATCCCCTGAGCACGCCGGCGCACATCGTGCCCGAATGGTACTTCCTGCCGTTCTATGCGATCCTGCGCTCGACCATCTACGAACAGCTCTTCACGCCGCTCGCCATCTTCGGCTGGTTCGGCATCACCGCCAAGCTGATGGGCGTGCTCTTGATGTTCGGCTCGCTGATCGTTCTGCTGGCCCTGCCGTGGCTGGACACCAGCCGCGTGCGCAGCGCCCGGTTCCGGCCGATCTACAAGTGGCTCTTCTGGGTGCTGGTGATCGACATGGTCGTGCTCACCTGGGCCGGCGGGCAGGTGCCGACGACCGCGGTGGTCTATGTCGGCCAGATCGGCACGGCCTACTACTTCATCCACTTCCTCGTGCTGATGCCGCTTCTGGGTCGGATCGAGCGGCCGGCGCCGCTGCCCGAGAGCATCAACAAACCGGTGCTGCAGCCCACCCGGAGCGTCGACGAGAAGCGCGAGCGGATGGAATCGGCCCATCCTGCGGAATGAGCGGCGGAACAGGATCATGACACGCAACAAGACCATCAAGCTCGCGGCCGCCGCCCTCTGCTCGGTGATGCTGGGTGCCACCGTGTCCCTCGCCGCCGAGAGCGACGTGGAACTGCTCGAGGCCGAGTTCCATCACGAGGGCATCTTCGGCAGCTTCGACCGGCCCTCGGTGCAGCGCGGCTTTCAGGTCTACCGGACCGTCTGCGCCGGCTGCCACGGCCTGAAATACATGGCGTTCCGCAACCTCGGAGCGATCGGCTACGACGAGGACCAGATCAAGGCGATCGCCGCGGAATACGACATCACCGACGGCCCCAACGACGACGGCGAGATGTACGATCGGGCGGGCATCCCCTCGGATCATCTGCCTTCGCCCTATCCCAACGAGAAAGCGGCGCGCGCCTCCAACAACGGCGCGCTGCCCCCGGATCTCTCGCTGATCACCAAGGCCCGCGAGGACGGCACGCACTATGTCTACAGCCTTTTGCAGGGCTATGTGGACCCGCCGGCCGAGGTCGAGGTGCCCGAGGGGATGAACTACAACGAGTACTTCCCGGGCCACATGATCGCCATGGCCCAGCCGCTCTATGGCGACGACGTCGAATATCAGGACGGCACCGAAGCGAGCATCCGCCAGGAGGCACACGACCTCGCGGCGTTCCTCACCTGGGTCGCCGAGCCCAAGCTCGAGGAGCGCAAGGAGACGGGGCTCAAGGCGATCCTCTTCCTGGTGATCTTCAGCGGCATCTTCTACGCATACAAGCGCAAGATCTGGGCCGACCTGCACTGAGGCCGGCGAGCTTCCGTCGGCGCCGAACGAAAGGCGGGCCCGAGAGCCCGCCTTTTTCGTCTCGGGCCACGCCGCCGGCTTTCCCCGTCATCGGAGCGCGGCCTCGGGCGGCGCCAGGAGACGCTCGAACGAGACCGTGTCGAGCGGACCGAAGACGCGCCGGCCGGGTTCGCCCTCGACGTCGAGTTCGATCATCCAGGCGAGAAAATCGAACATCAAGTGCAGAGGCTGTCCACCGCCCACGTCGCGGATCGCGAGATCCTCGCTGCGGAGAATACCGCGCCCGAGCCGCAATGTGCCGCCCGCCCCGTCGCCGCCGATCTCGACGCGTCCGTCACCTTGCAGATCACCGACGAGTTCGGCCGGGCTGTGGCCACGGGCGCCGAAGGCGAGATCGAGGTCGACCGGAATCGCGCCCGCCGTAGCGTCGATGCGCGCGTCTTCGGCGTGCAGGCGGCCGTCGAGAAAGCCGGGGCGCCAGTCGAACGTCGCGGCGACGCTTCCGCCTTCGGGCCATGGCACCGTCGCGCGGCCGCCGCTCACCCCAGTCTCGTCCAGTCGCATCGCGAGAGTGACCGGCGCCCCGTCCTCGGCGTCGTTCGCGTGGCCGCTCACGACGATGTCCACATCGATCCCGAAGCCGAGCGGCCATTGCCAGCCGAGCGGGCGTCGCGGCCAGTCGCCGGGCCAGCGTGAGGGTAGGCTAGGCGGCATGCCGGCGATCGGCGCCGCCACGCCGTAGAAGAGTTCGGCCGTCGTCACATCGAGCCCTTCGATCTCCACGCTCGTGACGAGCCGCTCCGCCGGCCCCGCGGCCAGGGTCACGGTCGTCGTGACGCCGCCCAGGGTCAGTGTCGCCGTTCCCACGGGCACTCGTGCCGCGTCGCGTTCGAGATCGAGCGACAGCACGCCGGGTCCGTCGAGTGCCGCCGGATCCGACACGAGAGCACCCAGGCCGCGCAGCAGCGCGACCGACGAGGGCGTGCGCAGATCGGCCCGCAGACGGTGGCGGTCGAGTGAGCCGCGCGCCGTCGCTTCGCCCGAGAGGATCGGGCCGTCGGTGCCCGACACCGTCAGACCGGCGTGCAGCACGGCGTCGTCGAAGGTGCCGGCGAGGTCGAGCGAAAGGTCCGTCGGTGCGAAGGCCAGCGTCATCGGCGGCAGCGTCAGGCCCAGCCGTCCGGCCAGCCGTGCCGGCGACGAGAGTGCGACGTCGCCGCGCAGATCGAGCCGCTGTTCGGTCATATCCACGGTGCCGGAGAGATTGGCCGTGGTGCCGGTCACGTCGCCGATCGAGAATTCGTCCAGTTGTACCCGGCCGTCGCGGGCACGGCTGGCGAGCACCAGTCCGTCGAGCCGCAGATCACCCATCGTCAGCCGATCGAGGACCAGATCGACTGCATGATCCGTCGTCCGCAGCCAGGCTGCCGGATCGACGGCGCCGGACCAGTTCACGAGCGCCGGGAACGTCGCGACATCGAGCCGGTCGATGCGCAGCGATGCCGCGACTTGCGGTCTCGCACGCTGCGCGCCGTTCGCATCGCCGCCACGGGCGACATAGGCGACACCGCCCTCGATCAGGCTCTCGTCGAGCCGCAGACGCATATCGTGCAGCGTCCAGCGGCCTTCTCCGGCCTTCAGGCCGCTCGTCAGGGACAAGGCCCGGTCGCCGACTTCGCGGTCCGCCACGGCAGCGAACGGTTCGAGCACCGCCGCTGGATGCCGGGTTTCGGCTTCCACCGTGCCGTCGAAGCCCAATGGCTCGAGCGCCATCGCGCCCTCGAGTGAAACCTCGCCACCGCCCGGCAGACCGGCCGAGAGCCGCTCGAGCCGGCCGCCGCCCCAGCCGTCCAGGGTCGCCGCCACCACCAGCCGGCGCAGTGCCGTCCCACCCAGCTCGGCCCGGTCGGCCCGCAGGTCGATGCGGCCGGCATGACGCGCGGCAAATCCGGCGGCCGCCCTGGACCATGCCGAAACCGTGGCGGCCGGATCAGCGAGGCGCAGTCGCGGCACGGTCAGGTCGAGATGCATGTCCGGAGTCGGCGTCGTCCGGTGTTCCCAGGCGAGCTCGATCGTGCCCTCCGGTGTCGTGATCCGTCCGTCCTCGATGCTCAGGCCGTCCTCGTCGAGCAGCAGTTCCGCCCGACCCGTCGCCGCTTCGAGCGACAGCGCCGCGGCGAGATCGGCGGCACCGAGCCGGGCGGCGAGGGCGCCGAGATCACCGCCGGCTTCCAGACGGCCCTCAAGCAGAGGTCCCATTCGGCCGGCACCCGCGTCTTTGGCTCTCGGCCCGGCGTCCTGCGACCGCAGACGGCCGATCAGACCGAGGCGCCAGCCGTCGCCCGTCAGGTCGGCCTCGAGGCGGGCGCCACCCGCGGCACCACGCGGCACGATCTCGGCCCGCACCTCCCATCGATCGTCGCCGATCGTCGCAGCGGCGGAGAGGACCGACGTGTCGGTCGACGGCGTTCGCTGCAGCCGCGCGGTGAAGGCGTGCAGCGTCGCGGGCGGTTGTCCTTTGCCGCCGAGCAGGAGCGTGCCGTCGACGATCTCGATCTCCCGCAACTCTTCTTCGAGGCTCGCTTCCGTGGCGCGGGCGGCGAGCCAGCGTGCCGTGCGTTCCGCCGTCGCCCGCGGCGAGGCGGGCAGCCGCATCACCGGGCGGACCAGCCGGATCGACGTCGAGGTCGGGCGGCCGCGCAGCAGACCGACCCATGCGAGATCGAGATCGATGCGGTCGACATCACCGGTGAGGCCCGCGGCACCCTCGGTGTCCCGCAGCGTGGTGCGACCGATCCGGGCGGTCGGACGCGGAAAGAGCGAAAGGTCGATCCGGCCCTCGATGGTCGCCCGCTGTCCGGTCGTCGTCTCGAGGGACCGTTCGAGCGCATGGCGCAGCGCGTCGCGATCGATCACCGTCGGCAGGCCCAGCAACAGCAGCGCACACGCGACCAGGGCCGCCGCGGCCAGGCTCAGAGCGAGGCGCAAGGGCGTTCGTCCCGGACGCCGGCTGCCCCCCGCCGCGACCCGGTCGTCCCTCGGGACGAGCCGCAGCGGCCCGGATCAGGCACGCGGATGCGCAGCCGCATGGACCTGCGCCAGGCGGGCGCCGTCGACGGCGGTGTAGCGTTGCGTGGTCGACAGGCTGGCATGGCCAAGAAGTTCCTGGATCGCCCGCAGATCGGCGCCGTCGGAAAGCAGGTGGGTGGCGAAACTGTGGCGCAGGGCGTGCGGTGTGGCGGTCTCGGGCAGATCGAGCGCGCGGCGCAGCCGGCGGACCAGCGCCTGGATCACCGTCGGCTGCAGCCGCTTGCCGCGCTTGCCGACGAAGAGCGCTTCCGTCCGCCAGGGGCAGAGCGCCAGATAGGCGGCGATCGCCTCGCGTACCACGGGCAGGAGCGGCACCACGCGCTCCTTGTCGCCCTTGCCGCGCACCCGCAGTTCCGCGCGGGCCGGCTCCACCTCGCGGCGATCGAGGGACAGGGCCTCGCCGATGCGCAGACCGGCGCCGTAGAGCAGCATCAGGACCGCGAGATCGCGTGCGGCGAGCCAGGTATCGGCGGTGCCGGCGCTGCGGCCGTCGGCGATCGCAGCGGCCAGGGCCTCGATCTGCGTGGTGGCCAGCGGCCTCGGCAGCGGGCGGTGGAAGGCCGGCGTGCGCATCGCCGCCAGGGCCGGATTGTGCAAGCCGTGCCGGCGGTCGACGAAGCGGAAGAAGCTGCGCACCGCGGCCGTCGCCCGGGCGGTCGAGCTCTTGGCATAGTCCCGTGCGTGGCGTGTCGCGAGCCAGGCGCGAAAATCGGCGGTGCGCAGGCCGATCATCGCCTCGACGCCGACCTCACCACCCAGATGATCGGCGAGAAAGGCGACGAAGGCCGCCATGTCCTGGTCGTAGGCCGTCAGAGTGCGCGCCGCCAGCCGCCGCTCGTGCGCCAGCCACCGACGCCAGTCCGTCACGAGTGCCGAGAGATGCGCGTCGGCGAATGCGAGCATGGGAGAGGATCCGGACCCTTACGATCGACGAGCCGTCATGCTACCAGCGATTGCGGTCTTGTCGAAGGTTCCTGTCGGCCGTGCTTTCCTCCGCCGGGGCTCTCCGCATGACCTCGAGCACCCTTTCCGTGCTGCTGCCGCTGCCGTTCGACGAGCCCTTCGCCTATCTGGTCGAGGATGGGACCGCACCGCCGCCCGGCACCCTGGTGCGCGTACCCTTCGGGCCGCGGCGGATCACCGGCGTGGTCTGGGACACCGCACCCGATCCGAAGGTGGCGCGCGACCGGCTCAGGCCGATCGAGGCGGTGCTGGATACGCCGCCCCTGAGCACCGCACTGCGCCGCACGATCGACGAGACGGCCGCCGAGACCCTGGCCGAGGCCGGCTCGATCCTGCGTCTGGTGCTGAGCGTGCCGGCGGCCCTCGAGCCCGGGCCGATCCGCATCCTCTGGCGGCTGCCCGCTCACCCGACGATCGAAGCGCTCGACGCCAGGCGGATGAAGGTGATCGAGACCCTGGCCCGCAGCGAGCCGTTGCAGGCCAGCGTCCTCGCACGCAAGGCGGGCGTATCCGCAGCCATCGTCAAGAAGATGGGCGAGGACGGGCTGATCGAGCCCATCGAGCAGGATACCGACGCGGTCGTCGCCGAAGAGACCTTCGCCGGTGCGCCGGTGCCGCTGACGGCGGAGCAGAAAGCGGCGGCACGGGCGCTCGTCGACGGGCTGGAGGCGGGCGGCTGGTGGCTCCTCGAAGGCGTGCCGGGATCGGGCAAGACGGAGGTCTATCTCGAAGCGGTCGACGCCTGTCTGCGCGCCGGTCGCCCGGTGCTCGTGCTGCTGCCCGAGATCGCGCTCGGTGCGCAGTGGCTCGGGCGTTTCGAGCGGCGCTTCGGCGTCACCCCGCAGCTCTGGCATTCGGGTCTGACCGCGGCCCAGCGCCGGCGGACCTGGAAGGCCGTGGCACGGGGCGAGGTGCGGGCGGTCGTCGGCGCGCGCTCGGCCCTCTTCCTGCCCTTTCCCGAGCTCGGCCTGATCGTCATGGACGAGGCGCACGACACCAGCTTCAAGCAGGAGGACGGGGTCATCTACGACGCCCGGACGGTGGCGGCGATCCGCGCCCGCCACGAGCATGCGGCACTGGTGCTGGTCGGTGCGACGCCGACGCTGGAGAGCCTCGAGGCGGTGGCACCCGGACGCCATCTGCTGCTCGAGGCGCGCTATTCGCCGGCACCCGAGCCGTCGATCGCGCTGGTCGATCTGCGCCGCGAGAAACCGCCCGCAGGGGTGTTCCTCGGCGAGGCCCTGCGCGCGGCGCTGCGGGCGACACTGGATGCCGGCGAGCAGTCCATGCTGTTCCTCAACCGCCGCGGCTATGCACCCCTGACCATCTGCCGCGCCTGCGGCTTTCGGCTGCACTGCCCCAACTGCACCGCCTGGCTGACCAGCCACCACTACCGTCCGCGCCTGCAATGCCATCATTGCGGCTATGCCCGGCCGCTGCCCGATCATTGTCCCGAATGCGGCGCGGTGGATTTCCTCGCCAGCTCCGGGCCCGGAGTGGAGCGCATCGCCGAAGAGCTGGCGGGCGTGCTGCCCGGGGCGCGCCTCGAGGTGATGACCAGCGATACGGTGCACAGTGCGGCGGCCGCGGCCGATCTGGTCGGCGCGATGCTCGATCACCGCATCGACGTGCTCATCGGCACCCAGCTGATCGCCAAGGGCCATCACTTCCCCGATCTGACCATGGTCGGGGTCGTCGATGCCGACATCGGGCTGGGCGGCGGTGACCTGCGGGCCGCCGAGCGCACCTTCCAGTTGCTCTACCAGCTCTCGGGGCGTGCCGGACGCGAGAGCCGGCCGGGCTCGGTGCTGATCCAGACCCGTCAGCCCGATCATCCGGTGATGCAGGCGCTGGCGAGGAACGACCGGGCGGGTTTCGTCGCGGCCGAGCTCGAAGAGCGGCGGATGGCGGGCATGCCGCCTTTCGGGCGGCTGGCGGCGCTGATCCTGGCCGGACCCGACGCCGAGACCGTGCGCCGCCAGAGCCGCCGCATCGCCCGGGCCGCCCCGGAGCTGGAAGAGGTGCTGATCCTCGGACCGGCGCCGGCCCCGCTGACCCTGCTGCGCGGCCGCTATCGCGAGCGCTTCCTGATCAAGGCCGAACCGCAGATCGATCTGCCGGCGCTGTTGCGAAGCTGGCTGACGCCGATCCGCCTGCCGCGCCAGGTCCGCCTGCAGGTCGACGTCGACCCGCAGAGCTTCCTTTGAACGGGCGCCCGGGCCGCCGGTGCTGCGGGCCGGGGAGGTCTTGTCGGTCGTTGGGGCTTGTGCTACTCGGCTGGCGCCTCGTTCGGACACCGTAGCGACGTGCCGCCGTCCACCCGCAGGGTGATCGGCTGGCCCGTGCGGTGAATCGGGGCGCGAGAACGAGCACGCCTCAATCCGGGGGAGCACCTTGCCCACAGCCGTCGCTTCCGGCATCGCCACGCGCTACGCCACGGCGCTCTTCGAACTCGCGCGCGAGCAGGACGTCCTCGACGCCGTGGCCGATGATCTCGCCGGCCTCGACCGGATGATCGGGGAGAGTGCCGATCTCCGCCGTCTGATCGAGAGTCCCGTGCTCAGCCGCGACCAGCAGGGCAAGGCGGTGGCGGCGATCGCCGCCAGGGCGGAGTTGAACGATCTGACGGGCCGGTTTCTGGGCGTGCTCGCCGACAAGCGCCGGCTTTTCGCGCTGCCGGACGTGGGACGGGCCTATCGGGCGATGCTGGCCGAGCACAAGGGCGAGATGACCGCCGAGGTGATCTCCGCCACCGCCCTGGACGAAGGTCAGCTCGAGCGGGTCAGGGAGGCGGTCGGTGCCTTCGCCGGACGGGCGGTGAGCGTCGAGACCGAAGTCGATCCGGGCCTGCTCGGCGGGCTGGTCGTGCGGGTCGGCTCGCGCATGCTCGACGCCTCGTTGAAGACCAAGCTGCAGCATCTCGAGCAGTCGATGAGAGGAACGGGTTGATGGATATTCAGGCCGCCGAGATTTCGGCGATCCTCAAGGAGCAGATCGCCAATTTCGGCACCGAGGCCGAGGTTTCGGAGGTCGGGCGCGTGCTCTCCGTCGGTGACGGCATCGCCCGTGCCTACGGCCTCGACGAGGTGCAGGCCGGCGAGATGGTCGAGTTCGACGACGGCACCCGCGGCATGGCCCTCAACCTCGAGACCGACAATGTCGGCATCGTCATCTTCGGCTCCGATCAGGCGATCAAGGAAGGCTCGACGGTCAAGCGGACCAAGTCGATCGTCGAGGTGCCGGTCGGCAGGGCGATGCTCGGCCGGGTGGTCGACGCTCTCGGCGTGCCGATCGACGGCAAGGGGCCGATCGACACCAGCGAGAAGCGGCTGGTCGACGTCAAGGCGCCCGGCATCATGCCGCGCAAGTCGGTGCACGAGCCGATGATGACCGGCCTGAAGGCGGTCGACGCGCTGATCCCCATCGGCCGCGGCCAGCGCGAGCTGATCATCGGCGAACGGCAGACCGGCAAGACCTCGATCGCGGTGGATGCGATCATCAACCAGGCCGGCAGCGACATGATCTGCGTCTATGTCGCCATCGGACAGCGTATGTCGGCGGTGCGCCGGGTGATCGAG
>JAGREO010000163.1 GCA_020446525.1 Geminicoccaceae bacterium
TTCGACCGCTCCTGGTACAATCGTGCCGGTGTCGAGCGGGTGATGGGCTTCTGCACCGCCAACGATTATCTGGAGTTCATGCGCCAGTGCCCCGAATTCGAGCGCATGCTCGTGCGAAGCGGGCTCTGGATGTTCAAATACTGGTTTTCAGTGACCCAGGAGGAACAGTCACGGCGGTTCGCCGCACGCCAGCACGATCCGCTCAAGCAATGGAAGCTCTCGCCCATGGACCGGGCATCGATGGACCGCTGGGACGACTATACCGAGGCCAAAGAGGCAATGTTCTTCTACACCGACACTGCCGATGCACCCTGGACCATCGTCAAGTCGAACGACAAGAAGCGTGCGCGGCTGGAAACCATGCGCCATTTTCTCGACATGCTGCCTTATCCGGACAAGGATCCGAAACTGGTGCACCGGCCGGACCCGCTGATCGTCGGTTCCTCGGATCACGTCATCGGGCGCAGCGAGCACGTCCTGTCGGCCAGCCTGCATCCCAACAAGCGCAAGGATCGCGGCAGCGGTTCGTCTCTTGCGAAGGGGCCGTCCGTCAAGCCAGCAGGCTGAGCCAGAACAGCAGGCCGACCAGCAACGCCGTCGCGGCGCTCGACACCACGACGCCGCGGCTCTGCACCAGATCGCCGGCCCGTGCGACACCTTCGATCAGCAGCACACGCAGGCCGAGCAGCAGATGCAGGGCCAGCAGCACCACGAGACCCCACTCGGCGAACTTGACCAGCGGGTGATCCGCCAGAATCAGGAACGCGTCGAGGTTCTCGGCGCCACCCATGGCCGTCCCGAGCGCCCAGAAGTGCACCGGCAGGAACGCCGCCAGGGCCACGCCCGAAAGACGATGAGCCATCGCCGCCCACCAGGAGACGTTGCGGCTCGTCAAGGCGACACCACCGTCACGACGGCGCGCAAGCCGAGGATCACCAGCAATACCGCCATGCCCAGCATCGCCCCGTCGAGACTGCGTCCGCGCCAACCGGTGGCCTCCATCAGGACGTTGCGCAGGCCGACCGGCGCATGCAGGGCGGCGGCGACGACGAAAGCGCCATAAAAGACCGCCCAGAAGCCGCTGCCGCGCGTGCGGTTCAGTATCTCTCCAGCCGTCAATCCGCCTTCGACGGCATAGAGAATGAGCGCCAGATGGACGATGACCAGCGGCGCCAGAACGGCGGCACTGATCCGCTGCACGAGGAAGAGCAGGGGCTCGCGCATCAGCGTCGCTTCGTCAACGCAGCGAGCGAACGCCGCTTCAGGCCGGCGATGCTCGCCGTCGGATTGATCCCGACCGGACAATGGGCGACGCAGGAACCATGCGTGTGGCAGCTGTGGCAACCGCCCGCTCCGGTTACGCGCGCGATGGTCCCGTCGCGCTCGGCGTGCCGCGTATCGTTGACCAATGTCCAGGCACGGTTGAGTGCCGCCGGACCCAGATAGTCCGGCTTCCACGAAACGACGTCGCAGGCGGCGTAGCACACCGCACAGTTGATACACTCGATACCGGCATCGGCGGCGCGGCGCTCTTCGTCGGTCGGTGCGATCGACGCCAGGGACCGTTCGCGTCCCTTCTCTCCGTCCGCACCGCGAAAGCGCCCGCCGGCCGCTTGCCACTTGTCGAAAAACGGCGTCAGGTCGGCCACCAGATCCTTGATGCGCGGGAGATTGCGTAACGGTTCGAGCGTCAGCCGTCCCTTCGGCGCCACCGCCCTGACGTGGCTGCGGCAGGTCCATCGCGGACGTCCGTTGACCGTCATGGCGCAGGAGCCGCAAACACCCACTCTGCAGGCGAAACGGTAGGCCAGAGCCGGTGCGGCGTGGCGCTGCACCCAGGTGACGACGTCGAGGACGGTCTGGTTCTCCCGCGCCGGCACGGCGAACGTCTCGAAGTCACCCCGTTCGCCCCCGCGCCAGATGCGCACGTAGAGCGTGTTCATGCGGCTCGATTCGGTAATGAGGAACCTCCCTTCGACCGTCGCACCGGTGCGTGCAGACCGCCACCGAGACGACCGAATGATTTTCGCCCGGGGGCATCGGTACGCTCACGAGCCTTTGCCCCGGGCCCATCGACCGTCGCTACACATGCGTCCGGTCGCACGCCACCGTCAACACCCGCGAGCACCCTGTTCGCCACCGACTCCGATGGTCCGCCGCACGCGACCGACTGTCAGCCTCCGCGCCCTCGTCAACGCTCTTTTCTCCTACAGGTAGAATTATCTTGAATGCATCTTGCGTCGCAAGCTAGATCAGCGCAGCTTTGCGGGATTTCCTCTTGAACCACGTATCACGATGAAGGTGCTGCCGCGCGTGTTTCGGCTCTTGTCGATGGCGTTCGTGGCGCTTCTTCTCGCGGTCGAACCGGCCGGCGCGGGCCCGAGCGCCACGCTCGGGGCTCCGCGGTATCGCCTGCTCGAACTCGACGGTGACGTGGTCAAATGGGGCCGCTCCGCATTCGGCGCCGGTCACGTCGTAGGCTTCGCCTTCGTCGATCGTCACGAGGTGGCCGGCGAGCGCAATTGTAGCGCCACGAAGCCGATGCGAGCCCTGTCCCGTGCTTCCGGTCCGTCGCCGTCACGCGTGCGTGCAGCGCTCCTGGCGGCGATGAGCCGATGGTCGGCGATCGCCGGAATCGGTTTCGTCGAAAGCAGCGAGGAGGAGGACGCGACGCTGCTGGTCGGGACCTTCTCCGGTTCCGCCGGCATCGCCTTCGCGGACGTCTCCTGGTCGAAGTCCGATCGGCCCGGCCTGGGTCGCCTCGAGCGCGCGCTGATCTGCCTGAACGCGAACGAACATTGGACTGTCGAGGACGACGATGACGAGCGCACCCGCGACTTGCACTACGTATTCGCCCACGAGCTCGGCCACGCCATCGGCATCGATCACCCTGGACGTCGTGGTGCCATGATGGCCTCGGCCTACGACGAAGGGGCGAGGGACTTCACGCCGGGCGACATCGCCGCGGCACGCCGCCTCTACGGCCCGCCGCTCGGGCGCACCGCGGTCGCGCGCCCATTGTCGCCGGGGGACGTCGGAGCTAGGTGACGATAGGTGCCATCGAAGGTCGATCGTCATGCGCGCGTTTCGTCTTCTCTTTCTCGCTCTGGCCGGCAGCCTCGTCTCCGGCTGCGGTGAGCGGGCACAACTGCCCGTATCGGCCGGCATCGGGCCCGACCCGGTCCTGCCCGAACCGCGCTCGACGCTGATCCCGACCGTGCAGATCGCCGATGTGGTGGGGTGGCGGGGTGATGCCACGCCACGTGCCGCAGCAGGGCTCGAGGTGGTGGCCTTCGCCCGCGATCTCGAACACCCGCGCTGGCTCTACGTCCTGCCCGACGGCGGTGTTCTGGTCGCCGAGAGCGACACGCCGCCCCGACCCGAAGCCTCTCGCGGACTGCGCGGTTGGATCGCTTCGCTGCTGATGGGCAAGGCCGGTTCGGGAGGGCGCAGTGCCGATCGCATCACGCTTCTGCGCGACCGTGATGCCGACGGCGTGGCCGATGAGCGTCGCGTCTTTCTCCATGGGCTGAAGTCGCCGATCGGCATGGCGCTGATCGGTGACACGTTCTTCGTCGCCAACACCGACGGTGTCGTGCGTTTTCCCTACGCCGCGGGCGCGGACCGCATCGAGGCCGAGGGTGTGCCGGTGGCGGCATTGCCGGCCGGCGATCTGAACTGGCACTGGACCAAGAGCCTGACCGTCGGACCGGACGGCGAGAAGCTCTATGCCGGTGTCGGTTCGAACAGCAATGTGGGCGAGAACGGCATGGCGGTCGAGGAGGGCCGTGCCGCGGTCTGGGAGATCGACCCCGAGGCGGGCACGGCGCGGATGTTCGCCCGCGGTCTGCGCAACCCGGTAGGCATCGATGTCGAACCGGTGAGCCGCCGCATCTGGGTGGCGGTCAACGAGCGGGACGAGCTCGGCAGCGACCTCGTGCCCGACTATATGACGGCGCTGGTGGAAGGCGGCTTCTACGGTTGGCCCTACAGCTATTTCGGCGACCATGTGGACGAGCGGGTGCGACCGCAGCGCCCGGACCTGGTGGCGGAGGCGCTGGTACCGGACTATGCACTGGGCGCGCACACGGCCTCGCTCGGTCTCGCATTCGCCGAGCCGCATGCGCCGCTGGCCCCGCTCTATGCCGAGGGCGCATTCGTCGGTCAGCACGGCTCCTGGAATCGCGAGCCGCCCTCGGGCTACAAGGTGATCTTCGTGCCCTTCGCCGAAGGCCGTCCGGCCGGTGCGCCGTTAGACGTGCTGGACGGGTTCCTCGATGAAGAGGGCAACGCCCGGGGCCGGCCCGTGGGCGTCGCCCTCGACCATCGACGCGGCCTGCTGGTCGCCGACGACGTGGGCGATACCGTGTGGCGGGTGCGCGCCGCACCGCATCCGGGCGGTCGAGAATGAGCGCTGCTCAACTCTGGTGGTCGGGAATGCCCTTGAACGCGTCTTTGCCCCAGACCTGCTCGATTCGCGCGTCGCGGCCGCAGCTCCAGCGGTAATACTTATATTGCAGCGGGTTCTTCTCGTAGTAGCCCTGATGATAGTCTTCCGCCGGCCAGAAGGTCGTCGCGTCCTCGATCGGCGTGACGATCGGATCCTCGAGGCTCTCCTGCGCTGCGGCCTTGGACGCTTCGGCCGCCCGCCGCTGCTCCTCGTCCAGGACGAACACCGCCGTCTCGTAGGAGGGGCCGCGGTCACAGAACTGCCCCCCGGCATCGGTCGGATCGACCGAGTGCCAGAACGCCGTCAGCAACGCCTCGTAGCTCACCTGCGCCGGATCGTAGGTGATGCGCACAGCTTCGTGATGTCCGGTTCCGCCGTTGGTCACGTCGCGATAGGTCGGCTTTTCCGTGGTGCCGCCGGTATAGCCCGAGACCGTCTCGAGCACCCCAGGCACCTCGTCGAAATCGCTCTCCACACACCAGAAGCAGCCACCGGCGAAGATCGCCGTTCTGGTCTCCTCACCCGCTGCCCGGTGCGGCCCAAGAGCGGGGGTCGAGGCGGCGAGGATGAGGGCGGCGAGCGTGAGCGAGCGGTGCATGGGCGATCTCCGATGGATGTCCGTCAATGCAAAAATGGCGCGCGGCCGGACGTTTGCCAGCACACGCCCGCTTGACAGGCGATCACGATCCGGAAAGCTTGGACGATCTTCGATCGGGATGGCCGCCCTTGCCGAACGCCCTTCGCCGCTACGTCCGAACCGTCGATGCGGTCAACCATGCCGTGGGGCGCGTTGTGATGTACGGCATCTTCGTGATCATGGCCGTCCTGCTCTGGTCCTCGATCTCCAAGACCTTCTTTCTACCGGCCTCGTGGACGCTGGAGACGGCGCAGTTCCTGATGGTGGCCTATTTCCTTCTGGGCGGCGGCCACACCCTGCGCCGCGGCGCGCACGTCCGCATGGATCTGCTCTACGGCGCCTGGAGCCCGCGCACATGCGAACGAGTGGACGCCGTCACCATCCTCTTCCTGATCTTCTATCTCTGTATCCTGCTCTATGGCGGCGTCTCCAGCACGCTCTACGCCATCGAGTATGGCGAGCGCAGCTACTCCGCCTGGCGGCCCTACATGGCGCCGATCAAGATCGTCATGACGGCGGCCATCCTGCTCACGCTGCTTCAGGCCGTGGCACAATTCCTCAAACACCTGGCCGCCCTGCGCGGTGAACCGCTCGAAGAAGCCGACGACGGCTGAAGGGTCGAACGACGGTACGCCACCGGCCGCAGCCGGCTCGCGCAGGCGATCCACGAGAACCGCGCACCGGTGCTGCGCGCAGCCTCGCCCTGTCGGCGGCCACGCTCATGGCGGGCCTCAGGCGATCGTCGCGATCAGTTGCTGGCGGATCGCGAGGCTGTCGTCGGCGAAGTCGAACGCGGGATCGCTGCGCTGGCGCGTCTCCATCTCGGCCAGCGCCGCCGCCTGCTCGCGATAGACGGCGAGCGCACGCTCGGTCTGCGAACGGGCCGTCTCCCGCCCATCGGAGGAGCGGACCGTATCCGTGGGTCGCAATCCGCCACGATCCCCCCGATCGGGCGCGGGCGCGGCTTCGGCCGGCGTCTGCCGGATGGACGAGTCGCTGCGATAGACCTCCGCACTTCGACGACCCGAGTTCGAGGCCCCGGCACCCGCTTCCTGGGCGGCCAGTTGTGAAGCCTGAGAAGCCGGCGGACTGGGCGGTGTGCTCGGTTGCGGCTGAGATTGCGATTGCCCGCCGCCGTCATTGTCACCGCCCTGGGCACCGGAATTCGGCGGCACGGCGGGCGGCGACGAGGGCGGTGTGGTGGGTCCGGACGAAGGATCGGACGCGGGCGGCGGCGGTGGCGAGGCGGGCGGAGAGGGAGGCGGGGGCGGCGGATTGTTGCCGAAAATCGAACCGATCAGACCCATCGTCGACTACTCCTGTCTTGCCGGTCCTCTCGCGCTGCGATCGAAGTGACCGCCGGTGAGAGGTCGCTCATCCTCGGGAGTATGCATGTCCACCCGTTAAGGACTCCTCAATAATCATAGTAAAAAATATTAACCGAAGATAAAATCTGCTATACGACAACAAGAACGATCGTTCGTCCGTCGGTGCCGAGTAATTATCTGCGAAGATGCGCCGTGTTCGACTGTGCCCGAACGAATCGACACAGAAGCCCCGCGGGCAACGTAACCCGATATTCCGTTCTCGAAACGGTTGGCCTCAGGCCGCCCGCTTCTGGGTCTCGTCGAACAGTGCGGAAAGCTGAGCCAGTACCGTTCCGCCCAGTTGCTCTGGATCGGAGATCGTGACCGCCCGCCTGTAATAGCGGGTGACGTCGTGTCCGATACCGATCGCCAGCAGTTCGACGTCCGAGCGGTTCTCGATGAAGGCGATCGTCTCGCGAAGATGCTTCTCGAGATAGTTGCCGGGATTGGCGGAGAGCGTGCTGTCGTCGACGGGTGCGCCGTCGGAGATGACCATCAGGATCCGGCGTTGTTCCGGGCGGGAGAGCAGGCGCTGATGGGCCCAGAGGATCGCCTCGCCGTCGATGTTCTCCTTGAGCAGACCCTCGCGCAGCATCAGGCCCAGCGAGCGCCGGGCGCGGCGCCAGGGTGCGTCGGCCGGCTTGTAGACGATGTGGCGCAAATCGTTGAGACGGCCGGGATTGGCCGGTTTGCCCGCCCGCAGCCACGCTTCGCGTGCCTGCCCGCCCTTCCAGGCCTTGGTGGTGAAGCCGAG
>JAGREO010000164.1:0-967 GCA_020446525.1 Geminicoccaceae bacterium
GCCGAGCTCTCCAAGATGCTCGAGGAGAAGTGGGGCGTTTCGGCTGCGGCGCCGGTCGCCGCCGTGGCCGCCGGTGCCGCGCCGGCAGCGGCTGAGGCCGCCGAGGAGCAGACCGAGTTCGACGTGATCCTCGCCGCCGCCGGTGAGAAGAAGATCAACGTTATCAAGGAGGTCCGCGCGATCACCGGTCTCGGTCTGAAGGAAGCCAAGGATCTTGTCGAGGGTGCGCCCAAGACGGTGAAGGAAGGCGTCAGCAAGGACGACGCGGCCAAGCTCAAGGCGCAGCTCGAGGGCGCCGGCGCCACCGTGGAGGTCAAGTAGGTCGCACCATCAGGCGCTCACCCGCGAGGCGTATCGCAGACGACGGCCCGGGTGCCGTCGTCGCGTGTCCGGCGTCTCGTCGAACAGGTTCGTCGTCGATGAGGGAAGGCGGCCGGGATGCAGAATGCCCGGCGCGCCTTCTTCGTCGTGGCGGCGACGGCACGCTGGTCGTCGTCGCATCTGCTTCGTCGTGAGAACGACACCCGGCCTCTCTTTCGTGTCCCCGGAAGATCGCAGGCCCCTTACATTGAGAGCGAAGGATGCATCAGTCGATCACGGCCAAAAAGCGTATCCGCAAGAGCTTCGGGCGCATTCCGGAAGTGACGACGATGCCGAACCTCATCGAGGTTCAGCGTCAGTCGTACGAAAACTTCCTGCAGATGCTGGTCCGGCCGCAGGATCGCACGGTCACCGGTCTCGAGGAGGTGTTCCGCTCGGTATTCCCGATCCGCGACTTCGCCGACCGGGCGGCGCTCGACTTCGTCAAGTACGAGCTCGAGCCGCCCAAATATGACGTCGAGGAGTGTCATCAGCGGGGCCTGACCTATGCGGCGCCTCTGCGCGTCACCCTGCGCCTGATCGTCTGGGACGTCGACGAGGACACCGGTGCCAAGAGCGTGCGCGACATCAAGGAGCAGGACGTCTA
>JAGREO010000164.1:1000-1821 GCA_020446525.1 Geminicoccaceae bacterium
TTCATCGTCAACGGCACCGAGCGCGTCATCGTCTCGCAGATGCACCGCAGCCCGGGCGTCTTCTTCGACCACGACCGCGGCAAGACCCATTCATCGGGCAAGTTCCTCTTTTCCGCCCGGGTCATTCCCTATCGGGGATCGTGGCTGGACTTCGAGTTCGACGCCAAGGACATCGTGCACGTGCGCATCGACCGCCGGCGCAAGCTGCCGGCGACGGCGCTGCTGCTGGCGCTGGGCCTCGACCAGGAGGAGATCCTGGCGTCGTTCTACGACGAGGTGGTGATCGAGCGCGCCGGCGAGGGCTGGAAGATCCCGCTGCGGGTGGAGCGGCTGCGGAAGCAGAAGCTGGTTACCGACCTGGTCGACGCCAAGAGCGGCGAGACCTTCGCCGAAGCCGGCTATCAGGTGACGCCGCGTCTGCTCAAGCGGCTCGAGGATGCGAAGGTGAGCCACGTCTTCCTCAGTGCCGAGGACGTGGTCGGCAAGTTCGTCGCGCGTGACGTCATCGATGAGGAGAGCGGTCTGGTCCATGCCGAGGCCGGCGAGGAGATCACCGGCGAACTGCTCGGCCGGCTGGCCGAGGCCGGTGTCGACGCGCTGCCGCTTCTGGACATCGACCACACCACCATCGGCCCCTACATCCGCAACACGCTGATCATCGACAAGAGCACCAATCGCGAGGAGGCACTGCTCGACATCTACCGCGTGTTGCGGCCGGGCGAGCCGCCGACGCCGGAGACCGCCGAGGCACTGTTCGCCGGCCTGTTCTTCGATGCCGAGCGCTACGATCTCTCGCCGGTCGGCCGGGTGAAGATGAACAT
>JAGREO010000165.1 GCA_020446525.1 Geminicoccaceae bacterium
GGCTCCCGCGGCGGCGGCGAACGGCCCGATGCCGGCGGCGGGGCTCTGGGCCGCTGCCGGCGCGATCGTCGCGCTCTGCCTGTTCTCGCTGCGCTCGACCGCGGTCGCCTGCATGCGGCTGCAGGCCCGCGATCCGGGCGAAGCGGCGGCGATCGGTGTGCCGGCCGCGTCGCTGCAGACGGCCCTGGCGGCGCTCGGCGGTGCGGCGCTGGGCATCGGTGCGGTGCTGCTCGATCCGCTGCTCTGGTCCACGGCCGCCGATCCGGTCTCCGCACGGCTGACGACGGCGCTGGCGGTGGTGGCCGTGGCGGTGACGGCCGGTGGTGCGTCGCTCGCGGGCCATGTGCTGCTGGCGCTGCCGATCCTGATCCTGGCGCCGATGGCGGCGGTGCTGGTGCCGGGCCTGATCGACGCGACCCTGCCGCTCGCGGTGCTCGGGCTGCTGGCGAGCTGGCTTCTGCGGCGACACGACGGCGGGCGGAGCGGCGCTTGAGCGAAGGGCGGTCGCGGCTGGCGGTGAGCGAGCTGACGGCGGTGCGCGCGACCGGCGAGGTGCTGGGCCCCTTGAGCTTCGCCGTCGAGGCCGGTGAGACGATCGGCCTGATCGGCCCGAGCGACGGCGGCCGGACCGAGCTTCTGCACCTGATCGCCGGCAGCCTGCGGCAGCGCGGCGGTGCGATCCTGCTCGACGGTGCGCCCTTGGGTTCCCTCTCGCGGCGGCGGCGGATCCGCGAGGGGGTGATCGCGGTGCGCGGCTCGGCGAACGGCGCAGGGCCCGCGGAACGCGGTCTGCGCGTGGTCGATCATCTGGGGCTGGCGGTCCAGCTCTCGGACCTGGCGGTCTGGCGCCTGCTGCTGCAGCGCCGCCGGCGGCTGAGCGAAGCGCAGCACGCCGACATCCGCGCGGTGCTGGATTTCTGCGGCTGTCCGCACCTCCTCATCGCCGAGATGGCGTCGCTGGCACCGGTCGATGCGCGACGGGTGGCGATCGCCCGGGCGCTCTGCCAGCGACCCCGGCTGCTGCTGCTGCATCGGCCCTTCGTCGGACTGACGGCCGGCGAGTGCGGCGTGATCGGCCGGCTGATCGCCCGGATCGCGGCGGAGAAGGTGGCGGTGATCGTCGACGACGAGCAGCTCGCTCTGCTCGAGACGGTGTGCCATCGCCTGCTCGTGCTGGCCCGCGGCCGCCAGGTGGCTTTCGGCACGGTCGGGGAGATCGCGATCGACGCGGCCGCCAGCCGAGCCTTCACCGGCCACGGATCGGCGGGTGCGACGGTCTCAGGCACCACCGATATGGCGCTCTCGGGATGAAGCCTCTGCTGCGCGTGGAAGATTTTGGCGTCGCTTCGACGCCGGCGGCGCAGGGCGTGCAGGGTCTCGATCTGCAGTTGATCGAGGGTGCGGTCGGCGCCCTTTTCGGCGGCAGTCACGCCGGCAAGACCCGTCTGTTGCAGGCCATGGCGGGGTTGATCACGCCCGAGCGCGGCCGCCTCGTCGTCGCCGGCGAGGAGATGAGCGCCCTTTCGGCCGCCGCCCGGCGGGGCCGCGGGCTCTCCCTTTCGTTCCAGCATCCGCCGATGTTTCGGGCGCATGCGGCGCGCGATCACGTCGCTCTGGCGTCGCGCGGTGTGCCGCCCTCGGCGGCGCAGCGGGACCGCCTGCACGCCCTGCTGCCGGAGCTGGCCGGTCTCTGGGCCAGCCCGGTGGCGCGGCTGACCCGGCGGGCGCGGCGCATCGTCGATCTGGCGCGGGCGATCGTTGCGGAGCCGCGGCTCGTGCTGCTCGACGAGCTGGCGCTCGATCTGGGCGCCGAGCGGGCGGGCGAGGTGGTCCGGGCGCTCGCCCGCGAGGGGCGCACGGTGCTGGTGGCCGAGCGTTTTCCCGAGCCGCTGATCGGGCTCGCCGATGCGGCATGGGTGCTGCATCAGGGCCGGGTGCTGCTCTGCGGCCACCCGAGCGACGTCGCCCGCGACGATCGCTTGTGGGGGGCCTGCATCGGCGATCTGCCGCCGCCGGCGACACGCTGATTCGGGAGACCGGACGCGAAACGGCCCGCCCCTCGCGGGAGGGACGGGCCGTCCTGTGATGCTGTGCCGGTGGTGGCGGTCGCGATTACTCGCGATTGCCGAAGAGCTGCAGCAGCATCATGAAGAGGTTGATGAAGTCGAGATAGAGACGCAGGGCCCCCATGATGGCGCCCTTGGTGACGATGTCGCCGCCCGCATGCTGCAGGCCGCCCACATATTCCTCCTTGATCGACTGGGTGTCGTAGGCGGTCAGGCCGACGAACACGAGCACGCCGATCACGCTGATGGCGAACTGCAGCGCCGAACTGGCGAGGAAGATGTTGACGAGGCTGGCGACGATGATGCCGATCAGGCCCATGAACAGGAACGAGCCGAAGCGGGAGAGGTCCGCCTTGGTCGTGTAGCCGTAGAGGCTCATCGCGCCGAAGGTGGCGGCGGTGATGAAGAAGACGCGGGCGATGCTCTCACCGGTGAAGATCACGAAGATCGAGGCGAGCGACAGCCCCATGAGCACCGCGAAGACCCAGAACGAAATCTGTGCGGCACTGGCACTCATCTTGGGCAGGCGCGCACTGATGAAGAAGACGAAGCCCAGGGGCGCCAGCATCACCACCCATTTGAGCGGCGTGCCGAAGATCAGGTTGAGCATCGCCGGGCTCTGGGCGGTCACGAACGCGGTCAGGCCCGTGAGCACGAGCGCCAGGCCCATGTAATTGTAGACCGACAGCATGTAGCTGCGCAGGCCTTCGTCGATCCGCTCGGCGGAGAGGCCAGCGTGCCGGACCGGTCTCGAGGTCGAACGAAGTTCCATCGTGGTGCCTTTCCAACTCTCTCACGTGGGTGACGGTTCGTGCGAACATATGGGACCGGCGAAGTGCCGATCAAGATGATTCGGGCCGGCACGTGTCGATCGGTACGGCCCCGGCCACGCCGGGCTCAGGCCTGGCGCAGGATCGCGGCCGCGGGCACGCTCAGGGCGCGGCGCAGGACGAAGAGGCCGACCGCGGCCGAGAGCAGGATGCCCAGCGCCGAGATCGCGCCCACGAGCAGCGGATCGCCGGCGAAGCCGATGCCCATGACCGGCTCGATCAGGAGATAGGCGCCCAGTGCGCCGAGCAGGCTTCCGACGATCGC
>JAGREO010000166.1:0-4955 GCA_020446525.1 Geminicoccaceae bacterium
TGCCGCCTGCGCGACATCCCGATCATCACCTTCGTCAACAAGATGGACCGCGAGGCGCGCGACCCGCTCGAGGTGCTCGACGAGATCGCCGACAAGCTGGCGCTCGACGTGGCACCGGTCAACTGGCCGATCGGCATGGGCCGGAACTTCAAGGGCGTCGCCGATCTCGCGGACGACCGGATCGTTCTGCTCGACCGGGAGCGGGAACCGATCCCCGAGGCCGTCGTCACCCGCGACTCCAACAGCCTGACCCACCGGGTCTCCGAGGCGCAGCGTGCGGCGCTCGCCGAGGAACTGGAGCTGGTGCGCGGCGCCCTGCCGCCGATGGACCGGGCCGCCTATCGCGAGGGGCATCTGACGCCGGTCTATTTCGGCAGCGCGCTCGAGACCTTCGGCGTCCGCGGGCTGCTCGACGGATTGGCCGAGCACGCGCCGGCGCCGGGACCGCAGCCGACGGCGGACCGGGTGATCGAGCCGGGCGAGGATCAGGTGGCGGGCTTCGTCTTCAAGGTCCAGGCCAACATGGACCCCAAGCATCGCGACCGGGTGGCTTTCGTTAGGCTGTGCGCCGGCCGCTTCCGGCGCGGCATGAAGCTCAGGATGGTGCGCCACGCCAAGCCGATCTCGATCGCCAATCCGCTGATGTTCCTCGCCCACGACCGCGAGCTGGCGGAGGAGGCCTGGCCCGGCGACATCATCGGCGTGCCGAACCACGGTCAGCTCCGGGTCGGCGACGCCCTGACCGAAGGCGAGGACGTCCGCTTCAAGGGCATCCCCAACTTCGCCCCGGAGATCCTCATGCGGGTCCGGCTGGGCGATCCGCTCCGGGCCAAGCATCTCAAGAAGGCGCTCGAGGATCTGGCCGAGGAGGGTGTGACGCAGGTGTTCCGCCCGCGCATCGGTGCGGAATGGATCGTCGGCGTCGTCGGTCAACTCCAGCTCGACGTGCTCAAGACCCGGCTCGCCGGTGAATACGGCCTGCCGATCGACTTCGAGCCCGCCCCCTACGTCACCGCCCGCTGGTGCGACGCCGACGACCCTCGCCTTCTCGAGAGCTTCGAGCAGACCAAGAAGTCGAGCCTCGCCGACGACCGCGACGGCAACCCGGTCTTCATGGCTCGCAACACCTGGGACCTCGGCCGGGTGCAGGAGGATTTCCCGAAGATCCGCTTCACCGCGGTGCGCGAGCGGGGGTGAACCACCGCGCGCGGATCGGATGGATGTCTGGATTTGTACGTCTATCCGACGTACACTGATGGTACTCTTTCGGAAAAGTGCGAGGCGTGGTCATGGGTTCGGGATCGGTGGGAACGAAGGATACCGAGCGGCCGGGGCGGCAGGAGCGGCTCGGCTTTCGCGTCGACGAGGAGACCAAGGCGCTGATCGAGCGGGCGGCCGCGGCCGAGCGGCGCAAGCTGACCGATTTTTGCGTCGCGGCGCTGACGGCAGCGGCACGACGGACGCTGGCGGAGCACGAGACGCTGGTGATCTCGCAAAGGGATCGTGCCGCTTTCTTCGACGTGCTCGTCGACCCGCCGGCGCCGAACGAGCGATTGGAGCGAGCCTTTCGGGCGCATCGAGAGCGCATCGGCTCATAAGTGGCGGCGCGCGGCGACGACCTCGTCGTCGAGCCGCTCGAGAGGCGGCACGCGAGATCGGCGTTCGCATGCGGCGTGGAGCCGCTCGATCACTATCTGCGGACGCAAGCGGGTCAGGATGTTCGGCGCAAGGCCAACGCCGTGTTCGTCCTGCGCTCCGCCGACGCACCGGCTTCCGGTCCGACCCCCATTCTCGGCTTCTACACGCTTTGTGCTCTGGCATTGCCACAAGGCGACGTGCCGGTCGCGGCGCGGCGCCATGTTCCACGCTATCCGCTGGTGAGCGCGACGCTGATCGGCCGTCTGGCGGTGGCACGGGATCGCCAGGGTACGGGCCTCGGCGCCGTTCTCCTGGCGGATGCACTCGGCCGAGCCTTGCGCAGCGCCGACACGGTCGGATCGTCGATGGTCGTCGTCGACGCGATCGACGCGCGGGCCGTCGCATTCTGCGAGTCCCACGGATTCGTACGCTTGCCCGATTGCATGCGCCTCATCCTGCCGATGCGGCTCATCGGCGACATGCTCGGGCGTTAGAGGTGCACGCACCGGCCCGTCCGGTGCGAGACAAGTCCGTTGACGGGTTGGCGGGCGAGCCGGCACATTGGCTTCATCACCGCCGGCAAGGCGAACATTCGTGACGGGAGGCGAACATGCCGAAGAATGACGTGGCCGTGACCGGACCGGGCTGGAACGCCGGCTGGGTTCTGGGCGCCGTGGGTGCCGTTTTCATGGCGTCAAGCGCGCTGGCGCAGGATGTGACGCTCAAGGCGTCGCACCAGTGGCCGGGCGGCAAGGGCGACGTGCGCGACGAGATGGTGCAGATCATCGCCAAGGAGGTCGCCGGTGCCGACGTCGGCATGGAGGTGCGCGTCTATCCGGGCGGATCGCTGGTCAAGGCGACGCAGCAGTGGGATGCGATGCAGAAGGGCCAGATCGACATCTCGGCCTTTCCGCTGGACTATGCCTCGGGCAAGCACCCGCAGTTCAGCGCGACCCTGATGCCGGGGCTGGTGAAGAACCACGAGCACGCCAAACGGCTCAACGATTCGCCCTACATGGAGGCGATCAAGGCGATCATCGAAGAGAACGGCATCATGGTGCTGTCGGACGCG
Organism: Geminicoccaceae bacterium; assembly: GCA_020446525.1. Lineage (GTDB taxonomy): Bacteria > Pseudomonadota > Alphaproteobacteria > Geminicoccales > Geminicoccaceae > JAGREO01. The sequence goes on from JAGREO010000166.1 coordinate 2,711, forward strand.
TGGCTGGCCGGCGGTTTCGTCGGGCGCGACGGCTGCCTGACGGCGCCCGATCAGGTGCAGGGCAAGGTGATGCGTGCGGCCGGACCGGCCTTCGAGCAGATGCTCGCCGCCGCCGGCGCCTCGATCAACGCCATGCCCTCCTCGGAAATCTACACCGGCCTGCAGACCGGCGTCCTCGACGGCGCCAACACCTCCTCCGGCTCGCTGGTCTCCTACCGCATCTTCGAGCAGGTCAAGTGCCTGACGCCGCCCGGCGATTATGCCTTGTGGTTCATGTACGAGCCGATCCTGATGTCGAAGCCGGCTTTCGAGAAGCTGACGCCCGAGCAGCAAAAGGCGCTGACCGACGCCGGGCAGAAGGCGGAGGACTATTTCTTCGAGGAGGCGAAGAAGCTGGACCAGACGCTGGTCGAGACCTTCGAGAAGGCGGGCGTGCAGATCGACCAGATGACCAGGGAGCAGTTCGACGCTTGGCTCGCGGTCGCCAAGGAGTCGTCCTACAAGCAATATGCCGCCGAGGTCGAAGGCGGTCAGGACATCCTCGACAAGGCTCTGGCGGTCGAATAGGGCGCCGTGAGGATGGCGCGATCGAGACGGGACGGCCGGTGATCGCATGACGCGGGACGGCGAAGCGGACCCTCTCGTCGAGACGCGCCAGCGAGCGGCGGCGGGAGGTGTCCATCCGCCGCGCGCCGGCGGTGGTGCGCTCGGCACCTTCGTCGCCACCGTCCGCACCGTCTCGACGGTGATGGGTGTCGTAGCGGTGCTGTTGCTGGTGGCGGGCGTGCTCGTCGTCTGCCAACTGGTCTTCGTGCGCTACATCCTGGCGGAATCAGCGATCTGGCAGCACGAATTCGTCACCTATGCGCTGATCGCCGCGACCTTTCTCGGCTGCCCCTACGTCCTCTTGACCCGCGGCCACGTCAATGTCGACCTGTTGCCGATCTATCTTCCCTACCGCGCCCGCTTCGCCCTGGCGCTGCTGGCCGCCGCACTCGGCCTCACTTTCTGCCTGCTCCTGACCTGGCAGGGTTTCCTCTTCTTCCACGACGCCTGGACCACGGGTGAGACCGGTGCGACCATCTGGGCGCCGCCGCTCTGGATTCCGCGGCTGACCATGCCCCTGGGCATCGGCCTGATGTGTCTGCAATACGTGGCCGACATCGCGGCATTGCTGAGCGGGCGCGAGGCACCCTTCGGGATCGAGGGCGACGCGATCGCGGGCGGGCACCGGTGAGCGAGCTTTCGATCGGCTTGTGGATCGCCTTCGTCACGACGCTGATCCTGCTCACGGGCGTGCCCGTCGCCTTCGCGCTGGGCCTCGTGGCGGTGGGCTTCCTCGTGGTCTTCGACGGCTGGAGCGCGCTCGGCTTCACCGCCGACATCTTCTTCGATTCGCTCAATTCCTTCACGCTGCTGTCGATCCCGATGTTCATCGTCATGGGCGGCGTGGTGGCGAGCTCCAAGGCTGGACCGGACCTCTATCTGGCGCTCGATCGCTGGCTCTATCGCGTGCCGGGCGGGCTGATGGTCTCCAATATCGGCGCCTGCGGCCTGTTCGCCGCCCTCTCCGGCTCCTCGCCCGCCACCTGTGCCGCGATCGGCAAGATGGGCATCCCGGAGATGCGCTCGAGGGGCTATCCCGACAGCGTCGCGACGGGCTCGATCGCCGCCGGCGGCACGCTCGGCATCCTCATTCCACCCTCGGTGACGATGATCGTCTACGGCATCGCCACGGAGACCTCGATCGGCCGGCTGTTCCTCGCGGGGCTCGTGCCGGGCCTCATGCTCACCGGCCTGTTCATCGCCTGGGGGCTGATCTCGGCCCGCGCACAGGGCTACACCTTCGTCGATCCCGACCTGCGCTATACCCTGCGGCAGAAGCTCGTGGTGCTGCCGCGCGTGCTGCCGTTCCTCCTGGTCATCGCCGGCATCCTCTACGTGCTCTACGGCGGTGTGGCGACGCCGTCGGAAGCGGCCGGTGTCGGTGCCTTGTTCTGCATCCTGCTGGTAGCCGTCATCTACCGGGTCTGGCGGCCCGGCGAGATGTTCGGCATCTTCCGCGACGCGATGCGCGAATCGGTCATGATCCTGATGATCATCGCCGCCGCCGAACTGTTCAGCTACATGATGTCGACGCTGTTCATCACCCAGACGCTGGCGATGAGCATCGCGGAGATGGAGGCCAACCGCTGGCTGATCATGGGGGTGATCAACCTCTTCCTGCTGGTGGCCGGCTTCTTCC
>JAGREO010000166.1:5081-5946 GCA_020446525.1 Geminicoccaceae bacterium
GGTCGGTCTCAATCTCTACGTCATCAACGGTATCGTGCCGGACGTGCGGCTGCCGACGATCCTGTGGGGCGCCCTGCCCTTCATGCTCTGCATGGTGCTGGCGATCCTGATCCTCTGCGTTTTTCCCGGGATTGCGCTCTGGTTGCCGGATATGCTGATGGGACCCACCATCTAGCCCCACCATCCGGCAAGGGCGAGCACCCGACGAGGACGAGCAGGTGAACGGCGGCGTCTCCTTCTTCCAGGATCTCTACGATCAGATCGCCACGCGCGGGTTCGAGCTGGTCGGCTGGCCGTCGCGCAGCGAGCAGGGTGAAACGCTCTGCGCTTCGCTGGCACGCGCCCTTCTGGCGCAGAAGGGCGAAGCGTCGGCGGCGGCTCTGGCGCAGCGTCTGGTCGAGGTCTGTCGCGGCCTCGACGACGAGGCGCGGTTCGGCTTCTTCGCCTTTCTGGCCGAGAATTTCTCGCCCGACCCCGCGGCCGCCCTCGCCGCCGCCAAGGCCTATGCCAAGGAACCGGGCCCGGCGACGCTGGCGGCGCTCCAGGCCGTGGTCGAGCCGCCGAGGCAGGATCTCTTCCGTCGGATGAACATGGCCGCCGACGGCACCGCCACGCTCGTATCCCTTCGCGCCTCGCTGATCGACATGCTGGGCGCCCATCCGCGGCTCCGCACCGTCGACCACGACCTGCTGCACCTCTTCATCTCCTGGTTCAACCGCGGCTTCTTGATGTTCGACCGGGTCGACTGGCATTCCTCCGCGGCACTGCTCGAAAAGCTGATCGCCTACGAAGCGGTGCATCGTTTCACCGGCTGGCACGATCTGCGCCGCAGACTGGGTCCGGACCGGCGCTGCTTCGCCTTCTT
>JAGREO010000167.1 GCA_020446525.1 Geminicoccaceae bacterium
GCGGCGTGATGGTGGGTCATGGGGTGGATTATAGGTGTCTATTCTGACCGTGTCAATGCCTTTTATCCTACATCGTCTCATCCTCGGTTACGGGCCACTCGGGGTGCGGGTGGCGTGGTGGCGCAAGGCGAGGGCTGCCGCGACGAAGGTCAGGGCGCCCAAGGCCAAAGCGGGGCGCAGGCCGATCAGGTCGGCGAGGAAGCCGAGGATGAGGGCGCCCACGGCCGGGCCGGCGCGGAAGGTGATGCCGAAGAGGCTCATCACCCGGCCGCGCAGGTCGGGTGGTGAGCGTTCCTGCATCAGGGTCTGGGCGGCGACGCCCGAGGCGATCAGGCAGAAGCCGCAGGCGCCGACGAGCGGCAGCGCCGTCCAGAAGGCCGGAGCCGCCGACAGCAGAAGGAGGAGGACGGCGAGCGCTCCGAACCAGGCGGTCATGCCGTCCACGCCCAGCGCCTCGCGGCGCATCGCCATGACGATGCCGCCTGCGACCGCACCGGCGCCGAGCGCGGCACTGAGCGTGGCCAGACCGGTGGCGCCACGGGCGAAGACGCCATCGGCCAGCGCCGGCAGCAGTTCGCCCAGCGGCCGCAGCAGCAGGGCCGCGGCGATCACCAGGGCGAACAGCAGCCGCATGGAGGGTTCGGCGGCGACGAAGCGCAACCCTTCGGCGAGCTGACCTATGAAGGACGCGCGGCTCTTCGAGCGCTGCTCGCCGATCGGCCGCAGGGTCGTCAGGGCCACCAGGAAGGGCAGATAGCTGAGCGCGTTGGCGAAGAAGGTCCAGTCCAGCCCGGCGGTGGCGATCAGCAGGCCCGCCACGGCCGGGCCGATGAAGCGGGCGGTGTTGAAGACGATCGAATTGATCGCGATCGCCGTGCGCAGCCGATCCGGCGCGACCAGCGAGGGCACCAGTGCCAGCCGGGCCGGCTGGTTGAGCCCGACGATCAGGCCGTGCAGGGTGGTGATCGCGAGAAGGCCGGCGATGCCGACCATGTCGGCCGCGGTGAGCAGCCAGAGCGCGACCGCCACCAGCAGAAGCGCGGTCTGGCAGGCGAAGATCTGCCGCACGCGATCGTGGCGATCGGCCAGCACGCCGCCGATCGGCCCCATGATCAGGGTGGGGAAGAGGTCGGAGAAGGCGACGATCCCGAGCCAGGCGACGCTGCCGGTGAGATCCCAGGCGAGCCAGCCGACGGCGGTGCGCTGCATCCAGTTGCCGACCAGCGAGATCGCGTTGCCGGCGACGTAGCGGCCGAAGGTGGTCTCGCGCAGCGTGGCACCGATCTGGTTCAGGCCGCCCCGGACGGCGAGGCGCAGGGTCATGTCGCGCGATCGCCCGACGCACCGTCGGTGCCGTGGCCGGGCCGCAGGGCGTCGGACGGCGGTGCATCGTACGTCGGTGCGCTGGGTGGCAGGGCATAGGTGGCGATGACGTGGGCCACGGGCCGAGGCTCGGGCGGTGTGGCCGCGGGATCGGCGGGTGCGTCCGCTCGCCGGTCGGGGACGATGCTGACCTCGCCGACGACGAGGCTGCGGCCGAGCTTGAGGCAGCGTCCGCGGGCGATCAGGTCACCCGGCCGCGGCTTGCGCAGGAAGTGGATGTTGAAGTCGGCGGTGACGGCGAGCTCGACCGGTCCGACCATCGAGAGGACGACGCCGTAGAGGGTGATGTCGGCCAGCGCCATCATCGCCGGGCCGCAGATGGTGCCGCCCGGCCGCAGCAGGAGGTCGCGACAGGGCAGGCGGACGTCGACCCGCCCGTGCTCGAAGCGCTCGACGGTGCAGCCGAGCTGTCCGACATAGGGCACGCCGCGGGTGGCGAGGGCGGCGAAGGCGTCGCCCGTCATCTTGGCTGCCGGCATGCTGGTTCCGATCAGGTTGCGCGTGTGTGATCGGCAAGGGCGGGGCCGGCGTCAAGAGCGCCGCCCGGCGCACCGGCCGCCCGACGTGGCGGCTCGCGAAGCATGCGGATGACGGCGGAGGGGGTCGTGCGTGCCGACGCGGCGCGGCCGCGTTACCGGCCGTGCGCGCCATGGGCGTCCGGGCGCCGCTCGGCGGGCGTGCGGTCGCGGTTCGCATGGCGTCCTGCCGCCGTCGGGAGTCCTGCGGCTCGGGCGCCCGTCGCTCGTGGTGACCGGAACGGGCGGTCGCGATCGTTCAGGCGGTGACGGGGCTCGGCTCGATGCGGGGGGCGGTGCCGCGGACGGGCGCCATCCTCGCTTCGATGTCGCGGGAGACGGCGACGATGTCGCGGTGGGCGCGCGAGCCCGGTGCGACATCGCCGATCCACTGGCGGGCCTGGAACGCTTCGCCGAAGCGCTTGTCGTGGCGGACCGGCGGGGTCATGTCCTCGGAGAGGGAGGTGAGCTGCTGCTTGACGCCGCCGTCGTCGAACCAGCCGCGACGGACCTGCGAGGGCACGATCAGCACGTGCGGCGGGTTGGCGCCGCGCTCGCGGCGGGTCTGGGCGACGAATTTGAGCGTCCGCCGGGTCGCCTGCACGTCGACCTGCGACGGCGAGCTCGGGATCAGGATCACGTCGGCGACGAGGAAGGCCGAGGCGAGCACCGGCGAGACCACCGCCGGCAGGTCGATCACCAGCCTCGCATAGCCGGTGCGCAGCACGTCGAGCTCCTCGATCCACTCACCGGCGGCGTTGAGGTCGCGCAAGGGAAATTCCGCCACGCCGACGGGCAGTTGGCCGCCGCTCGACCAGAGCGTGGCGCTCTTTTGCGGGTCGGTGTCGACGACCACCGTGCGGTGGCCCATGTCGCCGAGCGCGCAGGCCGTGTTGACGGCGACGGTCGATTTGCCGGTGCCGCCCTTGAGGTTGCCGACGACGATGATCTTCGGGGCACCCTTGATGCGTCGCCTGAATATCTGCAAAGCTCCGCTCCCATTCAATCGGCGGCCGGTGTACCCACGGCCCGTGCACCCATGGTCGGCGCGCCGGCGAACGAACACCGCCGGCCGGGTCGTCCGGTTCGTCACGTTCGTTCCGCGTGAACGACCCGGCGTTCCGCGTGAACGACCCGGCGTTCCGCGTGAACGACCCGGTTGCGGCGATCGAACCGCATTTCTCGCGATCGACCCGATCGACCTAACCGATGTGATCGACGTTCGACTCGCTGGAGGCTAACCTTGGGACAGGTGACATGGTTCGCGCAATGCAAAAATGATGCGGGTGCGGCCATGACGTAACACGGTACCAGATGGGACGTAACACGGTACCAGATGGCGAGGCGGCGGCCGCGGGGCGGTCGCGGCCGGCGGGAGAACGAGGCGATGGCGGAACGGGGCATGGAGCACGACCGGTCGGGCCGGGGCGGCGCGCCGGGTGAAGGGGCGAACGGCGGGCCGGGCGCGGAGCCGATGGTGCTGCGCGAGGAGCGGGGCGGCGTCGTTCATCTGACGATGAACCGGCCGGCCGGGTTCAATACGCTGAGCGACGCGATGCTGGGCGCGCTCGAAGCCGAGATCGCAGCCCTGGCCGAGGATCAGCGGGCACGGGTCGTGGTGCTCGGCGGGCGCGGCAAGGCCTTCTGTGCCGGCCACGATCTCAAGGAGATTCGCGCCGACCGGCGGGCCGATGCGGTGCGCGCGCTCTTCACCCGCTGCTCCAGGCTGATGCTCTCCCTGACCCGGCTGCCGCAGCCGGTGATCGCCCGGGTCGACGGGATCGCCACGGCGGCCGGTTGTCAGCTGGTGGCGGCCTGTGATCTGGCGGTTTGCAGCGAGACCAGCCGGTTCGCCACCTCCGGCGTCAAATACGGCCTCTTCTGCTCGACGCCGATGGTGGCGCTGACCCGCAACGTGCCGCGCAAGCCGGCGATGGAGATGCTGCTGACCGGCGATTTCATCGATGCCGGCGAGGCGCTGCGCCTCGGGCTGGTCAACGCGGTGGCGCCGGCCGACGGGCTGGATGCGGCGATCGGGGCGCTGGCGGCGCGTCTGCTCGACAAGCCGCGCGACGTGCTGGCGCTGGGCAAGCGGGCCTTCTACGCCCAGGCGGAGATGGGGCTGGAGGAGGCCTATGCGGCGACCACCGAGGTGATCGTCGACAATGCCATGCGCGCCGATTTCGAGGAGGGCCTGGCGGCCTTCGTCGAGAAGCGCAAGCCCGCCTGGCCGGATTCGCGGGCCTCGGGCGATCTGGCGCGCACGGGCGAGGGCGGCTAGCATCCGCGGCCCCGGATACGGAACCGGGGACTGCCGCAACGGGGGGCGGGGGAACGTGAACGAAGCCTATCTGACGGTCATCTTCCTCGTCACGCTGTTCTTTCTCCTGGGCTCGGGTGTGTGGGTGGCGCTGGCCCTGCTGGGTGTGGCGCTGGTCGGCATGGAGCTCTTCACCAGCCGGCCGGCCGGCGATGCGATGATCACCACGATCTGGACGGGTGCCTCGTCCTGGTCGCTCACGGCATTGCCGCTGTTCATCTGGATGGGCGAGATCCTCTTCAGGACGCGGCTCTCGGAGGACATGTTCAAGGGCCTCGCCCCCTGGATGGCCAATCTGCCGGGCAAGCTGCTGCACACCAACATCGTCGGCTGCACCATCTTCGCCGCAGTCTCGGGCTCCTCGGCGGCGACCATGACCACGGTCGGCAAGATGGCGATCCCCGAACTGCGCAGCCGCGGCTATCCCGAACGGCTGATCATCGGCACGCTGGCCGGTGCCGGTACGCTGGGCCTGATGATCCCGCCCTCGCTGACGCTGATCGTCTATGGCGTGACCATCAACGAATCGATCTCCAAGCTGTTCATCGCCGGGATCCTGCCGGGGCTCACCCTGGCGCTGCTGTTCATGGGCTATGTCGCCTGGTGGTCGTTCACGAGGCCCGGGGAGGTGCCGGCCGGCGATCCGCCGCTGACCTTCCGCCAGAAGCTGGCGCACGGCCGTTATCTGATCCCCGTCATGCTGCTGATCGTCGCCGTGCTGGGCTCGATCTATGCCGGGCTGGCGACCGCGACCGAGGCCGCGAGCTTCGGCGTCGTCGGCGCGCTGCTTCTCGCCTGGAGCCAGGGCTCGCTCGACTGGCCGAGCTTTCAGACCAGCCTGATGGGCGCGGTCAAGACGTCCTGCATGATCGCCTTCATCCTGATGGGTGCGGCCTTCCTGTCGCTGTCGATGGGGTTCACCGGCCTGCCCCGGGCGCTGGCCGCCTGGATCGCCCAGATGGAGCTCTCGCCGATCGCGCTGATCGCCGCGCTCACCGTCTTCTACATCGTCATCGGCTGCTTTCTCGACGGCATCAGCTCGGTGGTGCTGACCATGGCGGTGGTCGAGCCGATGGTCCGCGGTGCGGGCATCGACATGATCTGGTTCGGCATCTTCATCGTGGTGGTGGTCGAGATGGCGCAGATCACCCCGCCCGTGGGTTTCAACCTCTTCGTCATGCAGGGCATGACCAACCACCAGATCCTCTATGTCGCCCGCTGTGCCCTGCCGTTCTTCTTCCTCATGTGCGTCATGGTGGCCCTGCTCGTGGCCTTCCCCGAGCTCGCCACCTTCCTGCCGGAGAACATGCGCCAGACGCCCGGCGGATGAGGAACGGGCGGCCGAGGCGGTGCTTGCGGCGGCGTGCCATGCAAGCTAGCCTTCCGTGAACGGTGAGGAGAGTGTCATGAGCGTGTTGAAAACGGCCTGTGTGCAGATCAGTGCCGGGCTCGACGACGCGGCAAATCTGGCGCGGCTCGAGGCGATGATCGGCGAAGCGGTGGCGGGTGGTGCGCGGTTCGTGGCGCTGCCCGAATATTGCGGCTGCTACGGCATGGCCGAAGGGCGGCTCGAGGTGGGGGCCGTGGCCGAGGCGGAGCATGCGAGCCTGAAGGCGCTTCGCGACCGGGCGGCGGCGCACGCCATCTGGCTGCTGATCGGCTCGCTCGGCGTGCGTGCGCCGGACGGCCGGATCGCCAACCGTTCCTTTCTGGTGAACCCCGAAGGTGCCGTGGCCGCGCGCTATGACAAGATCCACCTCTTCGACGTCGACCTCGCCGGCGGCGAGAGCTATCGCGAGAGCGCCGACGTGGCACCGGGCGACCGGGCCGTGCTCGCCGACCTCGACGGCACGGGCCTCGGCCTTTCGATCTGCTACGATCTGCGCTTCGCCCGGCTCTATCGCAGCTTGGCCAAAGCGGGCGCCTCGATCCTGAGCGTGCCTGCCGCCTTCACGCGCAAGACGGGCCGGGCGCACTGGCACGTGCTGCTGCGCGCCCGGGCGATCGAGACCGGCTCCTTCGTCGTCGCCCCGGCGCAGTGCGGCGACGCCCCCGACGGCCGCCTGCAGCGCTACGGCCACAGCCTGATCGTGGCGCCCTGGGGCGAGGTGCTGGCCGATGCCGGTCCGGAGGAGGGCGTGGTCATGGCCGAGCTCGACCTCGCGCGGGTCATCGAGGCGCGGCGGATGGTGCCGGCCCTGCGGCACGACCGGCCCTTCACCGGGCCCGAGGCGGCACTCTCGAGCCTCGCCGCCGAATAGGAGGCACGATCCATGAGCGCCATGAGCGGGCCGGTTCTCGATGGTCTGCGGGATCTTCTGGGCGAGCGCTGCTCGACGGCCCTGGCGCTGCGCGAGCAGCACGGCCATGGCGAGAGCTATCATCCCACCCGGCTGCCGGACGCCGTCTGTCATCCGAAGTCGACCGGGGACGTGGTGGCGATCGTGCGGCTCTGCGCCGAACACCGGGTGCCGATCGTGCCCTTCGGAGCGGGCACCTCGCTCGAGGGCAACGTCACGCCGCTCGAGGGCGGGATCGCGCTCGACATGCGCTTGATGAACGAGGTGCTCGAGGTCTACCCCGAGGACATGGACGCCACGGTGCAGGCCGGCGTGACGCGCAAGCAGCTCAACGCCCACATCCGCGACACGGGCCTCTTCTTTCCGGTCGACCCCGGCGCCGACGCCACGCTGGGCGGCATGGCCGCGACCCGCGCCTCGGGCACCAACGCCGTGCGCTACGGCACGATGCGCGAGAACGTCGTGCGCATGGTCGTGGTGATGGCCGACGGCAGCGTGGTCAGGACGGGCAGCCGGGCGCGCAAATCGGCCGCCGGCTACGATCTCACCCGCATATTCGTCGGCTCGGAGGGCACGCTCGGGATCATCACCGAGGTCACTGTGCGCCTGCACGGCATCCCCGAGACGGTACTGGCCGCCCGCTGCACCTTCGGCGACGTCGATGCCGCGGTGCGCACGGCCGTCGAGACCATCCAGTCGGGCGTGCAGATCGCCCGCATCGAGCTGCTGGACGCCAACGCGATCCGCGCCGCCAACCATTTCGCCGGGCTGGGTCTGGCCGAGCGGCCGACGCTCTTCCTCGAGTTTCACGGCAGTGCCGCGGTGGTGGCCGAGCAGGCGGCCCTGGTCGGGGAGCTCGCCCGCGACAATGGCGGCGAGGACTGGCGGGCGACCGCCGACGCCGAGGAGCGGGCCCGGATCTGGCAGGCGCGGCACGACATGCACTACGCCTCGATGGCCATGCGCCCGGGCTCCAAGACCTGGGGCACCGACGTCTGCGTGCCGATCTCGAGGCTGCCCGAGGTGATCCACGCGGTGGCCGAGGATATCCGCGACGCGCCCTTCTTCACCGCCATGCTGGGCCATGTCGGCGACGGCAATTTCCACGTCGGCTTTCTTCTGAACATGGACGACGAGGAGGAAATCCGGCGGGCCGAGGCCTATAACGAGCGCCTCGTGCGTCACGCGCTGCGTCTCGGCGGCACCTGCACCGGCGAGCACGGCGTCGGCTACGGCAAGGCGAAGTTCCTGATCGAGGAGCACGGCGCCGAAGCGGTCGCCGCCATGCGCACCCTCAAGCGCGCCTACGACCCCTCGAACATCCTCAACCCCCGCAAGATCCTCCCCGCCTGAAAGGCCGCCCCGGCCCGAGGCTTGCGGTGCCCGAACCGACCCGCTACATCACGCCCACCGCCTGCGGAGGGGTGCCGGAGTGGTCGATCGGGGCGGTCTCGAAAACCGTTGTGCGGGCAACCGTACCGTGGGTTCGAATCCCACCCCCTCCGCCATACCGTCCAAAAACCATAAGCGACATCAACGGCTTACGGGCGTCGCAAAAACCCAACCCCACATTCATCCCCACATCCGAACGGCGCTCGGACATGAACGTAGACGGTTTTGGGTGAACGGCGAAGGGGCGATTATCGACGATCACGCCGCCCGCCCCATCGGCGGCATCCGACGGCGCACTTCACCTGCGTCGACCCGGCGCCATTCGTTAATGAGTCGCGGCAACGCCGAATCGAAGGCGCGCGGATCTAGGCCACTGGCATCGAGGATGGCATCACGACCCGGTGACGGCTGCCGCAGCCAATCTCGTGCCTGGTCGCGCGCCGCGGCGTAGCGGTCCGGCAAACGGGCATCGATCAGCTGCAGCATCACCACGGCTGCCCACAGCCGCTGGCACGCTCGCGCCTCTTCGGCCTCGTCGGCGGTCACGCGGCCGTGGACGCGCCTTGGGCGGCGACGCGCTGTTCGGCCATCTCGTGAAGGCCGGCATCGGTCAGGTTGAGCCAGCCAAGCTCGACGGACCCGGGCAGCGGATCGTGGCCGATGCGGCTCGTGTCGAGCCCGAAGCGCGAGATGATCGCATTTAACCGCGCGCCGGCCTTCGCGCCGCAACTGGCGACGGCAGCGGCCTCCCCCTCGTCCTTCGGCCATCGCAGCTCGGCACCTAGGGCGCGCTCGTTCTCGATCAGCCCCGCCAACACCCGCATCAACCT
>JAGREO010000168.1:0-253 GCA_020446525.1 Geminicoccaceae bacterium
GCCCTATTCGGTCGGTGAGACGGGCAGGGTGGGCTCGCCCGGCCGGCGCGAGATCGGCCACGGCAAGCTGGCCTGGCGCGCCACCAACCCGCTGCTGCCGGCCAAGGACGCCTTTCCCTACACCATCCGGGTGGTCTCCGAGGTCACCGAGAGCAACGGCTCGTCGTCGATGGCGACCGTCTGCGGCACCTCGCTGGCTCTGATGGATGCGGGCGTGCCGCTCGCACGGCCCGTCGCCGGCATCGCCATGGGC
>JAGREO010000168.1:374-3071 GCA_020446525.1 Geminicoccaceae bacterium
CGCCGGCATCACCGAGGAGATCATGCAGGTGGCGCTCGACCAGGCGCGCGAAGGCCGCATGCACATCCTGGGTGAGATGGCCAAGGGGCTCGGCACCGTCCGGCCGGAAATGCGCGACACCGTTCCGCGGGTGATCACCATCCAGATCCCGCAGGACAAGATCGGTGCGGTGATCGGGCCCGGCGGCAAGATGATCCGCGAGATCACCGAGACCACGGGCACCAAGATCGACATCGGCGAGGAGGGACTGGTCAAGGTCGCCTCGACCGACGCCGTCGCCGCACAGCGCGCCGTGGACTGGATCCGCGGCCTGACCGCCAAGGCCGAGGTCGGCGTGGTCTATGACGGCAAGGTCGCGCGCGTGGTGGATTTCGGCGCCTTCATCACCTTTCTCGGCCAGCAGGACGGGCTCTGCCACATTTCCGAGCTTGCCGAAGAGCGCGTCGGCAAGGTGACCGACGTCGTCAAGGAGGGCGATCAGGTCAAGGTGGTGGTGCTCGCGGTGGACGACCGGGGCAAGGTCAAGCTCTCGATGCGGGGCGTCGATCAGGAGACGGGTGAACTCAGCGAGGTCGAACGCCGGCCGCCGCCGCCGCGCCGTGACGGGCCGCGCGATCGTGATCGCGATCGTCCGCGGCGCGTGCGCAGCGAATGAGGACGGAATAGGGAGATCGTGTCATGAGCGTCGTCCAGCCTATGACCCTCTCGGGTGCCGAAGTCTGGCCGCTGGTCGAAGGCGGCAAGGGTGTCGCCGTGACCAACGGTCACAGCGCCGGTGCCTGGGCCGCGGCTGGCGGCGTGGGCACGGTCTCCGCCGTCAACGCCGACTGGATCCTCGAAGACGGCACCTATGTGCCGCTGGTGTTCAAGGGCCGTGACCGCAACGAGCGTCACGAGGAACTGATCGACTATTCGATCAAGGGCGGTGTGGCGCAGGCGCGCATCGCGCACGAGGTGCGCCGCGGCGAGGGCCGGCTGCACATCAACGTGCTGTGGGAGATGGGCGGCTGCGAGCGTGTGCTCACCGGCGTGCTCGAGGGCGCCCGGGGCCTGATCCACGGCGTCACCTGCGGCGCCGGCATGCCCTATCGTCTCTCCGAGATCTGCGCCCATTACGGCGTCCACTACTATCCGATCGTCTCCTCCGGACGGGCCTTCAATGCCCTCTGGCGTCGCGCCTACCACAAATTCTCCGAATGGCTGGGGGCGGTCGTCTACGAGGATCCCTGGCTCGCGGGCGGCCACAACGGCCTCTCCAACAACGAGGATCCGCTCAAGCCCGAGGATCCCTATCCCCGGGTGCTGGAGTTGCGCCGGACCATGCGCAAATACGGTCTGGGCGACGTGCCGATCGTCATGGCCGGCGGTGTCTGGCATCTCGACGACTGGAAAGACTGGATCGACAGCGAGGAACTGGGGCCGATCGCCTTCCAGTTCGGCACACGGCCGCTGCTGACGCAGGAGAGCCCGATCCCGCAGAGCTGGAAGCAGCGCCTGCTGAACCTGCTGCCGGGTGACGTGCTGCTGCATCGCTTCAGTCCGACCGGGTTCTATTCGTCGGCCGTCAAGAACGCCTATATCGCCGATCTGGTCGGACGCTCGGAGCGGCAGGTCCCGATCGCCGACGAAGCGGATGCCGGGCGCGGCCTCACCAGTTTCTTCGCCTATGGCCGCGGCGGTCGCGGCGTGCACGTCAGTGCCGCCGATCTGGCGCGCATCGAAGGCTGGCGCGCCCAGGGCTACACCCAGCCGATGCGCACGCCCGACGAGACGCTGGTCTTCGTCGAGCCCGAGACCGCCCGGCAGATCCGTCGCGATCAGGCCGATTGCATGGGCTGCCTGAGCCACTGCCGCTTTTCCAACTGGAAGGATCACGGCGACCACACCACCGGCAAATCGACGGACCCGCGTTCCTTCTGTATCCAGAAGACGCTGATGGCGATCGCCCACGGTATCGGCGACCCGCTCGAGAACCAGCTCATGTTCTCCGGCCACAATGCCTACAAGTTTCGCCAGGATCCCTTCTATGCCAACGGCTTCGTGCCGACGGTGCGGCAATTGGTACAGCGCATCCTCACCGGCCAGTGATCCGGTCCGCTTGACGAAGATCACATAGCGGACCAGATTAGTGCTCTATCCTCGAGTGCGGTGAACGCGACAGGGCCGGAATGAGCACACTCTTCTGTCATGCCATGCATCGGTTACAGGCGGTCGGTCTTCGTCCGACCCGTCAGCGGCTGGCTCTGGCACAATTGCTGATCGACACGGCGCCGCGCCACGTCACCGCCGAGCAGCTCTATCAGGAGGCCCGTCAGGCGGGCATCAACGTCTCACTGGCGACCATCTACAACACCCTGCACCAGTTCACCCAAGCGGGGCTGATGGGCGAGGTCGTGGTCGGCTCGGGTCAGTCCTACTTCGACACCACGTCGAGTGCGCACTACCACTTCTTCGACAAGGCGACCGGCGAGATCTACGACATCCCCGAAGAAGCGATCAACTTCGACAAGCTCCCCGCCCCGCCACCGGGCAAGGTGATCGACCGGGTCGACGTCGTCGTGCGCATCCGCAACGAGAAACGCCGCGGCGACTGAAAGCCCGAGCCGCCGCGGACCCTCTTTCGGTCGGAATGCCATAGCCCTCCCCGACCCAACTTCCAGAATCAAAAAGAGAAAGCCGGTGGTCCGGAGCAACTGT
>JAGREO010000169.1 GCA_020446525.1 Geminicoccaceae bacterium
ATCGACATGTCGTTGTCGTTGAGCACGACGATCAGCCGCGCCCGCAGGGCGCCGGCATTGTTCATCGCCTCATACGCCATGCCGGCACTCATCGCCCCGTCGCCGATCACCGCCACGACGTTGCGACGCGTGCCCTCGAGATCGGCGGCGACCGCCATGCCCAGACCGGCCGAGATCGAGGTCGAGCTATGCGCCGCACCGAACGGGTCGTAGGCACTCTCACTGCGCCTGGTGAAGCCGGAGATGCCGCCCGGCTGGCGCAGGGTGCGGATGCGGTCGCGCCGGCCGGTCAGGATCTTGTGCGGGTAGCATTGATGGCCGACGTCGAAGATCAGCCGGTCGAAGGGTGTCGCGAAGGTGTGGTGCAACGCCACCGTCAGCTCGACCACGCCCAGCCCCGCGCCCAGATGACCGCCGGTGACCGAGACGGCGTCGATCGTCTCCGCCCGCAGCTCGTCGGCGAGCTGGCGCAGCGATTCCGGTGTCAGACGACGCAGGTCGGCCGGATCGTCGATCTGATCGAGAAGCGGGCGAGCGGTCATGGAACGATGCCCCTGAGAGAGAAGAACAGGTGAAAGGAGGGAACGGCAGGCGGGCGAATCAATGGCGGCGCAGCGCGACGAAGGCGACGAGTTGGCGCAGCGGATCGGCCACCGGGCCCAGGCCTTCGAGCTGCGCGCAGGCGCGTTCCTGAAGGCGGGCCAGTTCCCGCTCCGCCGCCTCGACACCGAGCAGGGCCGGAAAGGTCGCCTTGGCGCGCTCGGCGTCACGACCGACATTCTTGCCCAGGAGGGCGACATCACCGGTCAGATCGAGCAGATCGTCCCTGATCTGAAAGGCGAGGCCGAGATCGGCGGCATAGGCCAGAAGATCGGTGCGCACCTCGTCGCCGGCACCGGCGATCACGGCACCCGCCTCGCAGGCGAAGCCGATGAGGGCTCCGGTCTTGAGCTGCTGAAGGCGCATCACGTCCTCGAGGTCGAGCTCCGCCTCCTCGGCCACCATGTCGATCTGCTGGCCGGCGCACATGCCATACGCACCGGCCGCCTGCGCCAGACCGGCGATCAGGTCCAGGCGCACCGCGTCGCTCGCCGGCCAGTCGCGCGCCGCCAGGGCCGAGAATGCGAGCGTCTGCAGCGCATCGCCGGCCAGGATCGCCGTCGCCTCGTCGAACGCCGTGTGACACGAGGGCCGCCCGCGGCGCAGGGCCGCGTCGTCCATGGCCGGCAGGTCGTCGTGCACGAGCGAATAGGCGTGCATCATCTCGAGCGCCGCACCGACCCGCAGGGCGGCCGCGCGGTCACCGCCCAGCGCCATCGTAGTGGCGTCCACTAGGAACGCCCGCATGCGCTTGCCGCCGCCCAGCGTCGCGTGGCGCATCGCGGCGTGCAGGCGCTCTTCGAGGCCGTCCTCCCGCGGCAACAGGCGGTCGAGCTCCGCCTCGATCCGCCGCGCGAGATCGGCCATCGCCTCGCGCAACGCCGCCGCGGGATCGGCTCCGGCTGGATTTGCCTCGGCCGGGGGACGGGCGTCGATACCGCTCATGAGCGAGGCGTATCACCTTCGTCGAACGGTTGCAGGCTTGCTTCGCCGTCGCGCGTGAAGGTCA
Organism: Geminicoccaceae bacterium; assembly: GCA_020446525.1. Taxonomy (GTDB): domain Bacteria; phylum Pseudomonadota; class Alphaproteobacteria; order Geminicoccales; family Geminicoccaceae; genus JAGREO01. The sequence continues at coordinate 1,610 of JAGREO010000169.1, forward strand.
GCTTCTCGACCCGCAGGCGCGCTTCCTCGAGCTTGGTCTCGCAATGGCGGCGCAGCACGGTGCCCCGCTCATAGGCCTGAATGGACGCTTCGAGGTCGAGCTGACCACGCTCGAGCTTCTGGACGATCTGCTCGAGCTCACCCAGGGCCTGCTCGAAGCTCAAGGTTCCGACCGAAGTGTCGGCGTCCGGCCGGTCGTCGGCGCGCGCCTCGCTCATCTGTCCGCTCATGCACTCCTCGGCAGCTCTGCCGGTCGCCGTCGCGGTGCCGCCGCGCCTTCGAGCGTCGCATTCACGCGTCGAGACGGAAGCCGACCTTCATGACGACCTGGTAGTGCGCGACCTTGCCGTTCTCGATGTGGCCACGCACCTGGTCGACCTCGAACCATTCGAGATTGCGCATCGTCTTCGACGCGCGTTCGACGGCGCGCTCGATCGCATCGGTCACCGACGTGGTCGAGCTGCCGACGAGGTCGATTTTCTTGTAGACGTTGTCGGACGACATGAGAAGCCTCCAGGCTGATGGTCGAATGCCGGGCCAACGCCCGCTCGTCGTCGGACGTTCCACCCGCGGCACCGCCCGCCGGCGTCGCCGCCCGAAAAGCGTGCCTCAATCCGAACGCAGCGACAGGCCCTCGAGGTGGGCGAGGACGCTGGCGGCCAGTGCCGGTGGACTGTAGCCGCCCTCGAGCACGGACACCACCCGGGCGTCGCCGTGCCTTTCGGCCAGTTCGACCAGCCGCTCGCCGACCCAGAGGTAGTCGTCCTCGACCAGTTCCATCTGCGCCAGCGGATCGTCCCGGTGCGCGTCGAAACCGGCGGAGATCAGCAGCAGCTTGGGCGCGAACGCGTCGATGCGCGGGAGGATGTCGTGCTCGACCACCTTGCGCCAAGCGGCCGAGCCGGTGCCGGGCGGACAGGGCCGGTTGACCACATTGCCGCGCACGCCGCTCTCGCTGCGCGCCCCGGTGCCCGGATAGAGCGGCATCTGGTGGGTCGAGAGATAGAGTGTCTCCGGATCGTCCCAGAACATCGCCTGGGTGCCGTTGCCGTGATGCACGTCGAAATCGAAGATGGCGATACGGCCGATGCCGTGCCCGTAGCGTGCCTGCATCGCCCCCACGGCGACGTTGTTGAAGAGACAGAAGCCCATCGCCTGCTCCGGCTCCGCATGATGGCCGGGCGGGCGCATGCAGCAGAAGGCGCGCAGGGCCTCACCGGCGATCACCGCGTCGACCGCGGCGCAGACGGCACCGGCGCCGCGCAGCGCCGCTTGATCGGAGCCGACCGAGAGGATGGTCTCGCCGTCGACCTGCCGCAGGCCCGTCGCCGGTATATTTGAGAGGATGTGCTCGACGTGGCGTTCGGTGTGGACGTGGGTGAGCTGGTCGCGCGTCGCCTCTGGGGCGGTGCGGCGCTCGAGCCCCTTTGGCCGCGCCTCGTCGAGCGCCGACTGGATGGCACGGATGCGTGCCGGTGCTTCCGGGTGACCGGGGCCGGTATCGTGCACCGCGGCCGATGCGTGGCTGTAAAAAAGGACGGTCAAACGCTGCCTCCTCGAGAAGGACCGGGTAGCGCGACGCCGCTTCGGCGAACGACGACCGTGCGGGCGATCTTGTCGTGCCAAGTCTGCCGGCGGGCGTCCCAGAGCATCCAGAGATAGCCCAGCCCGAACACGAAACTGGAGAGGAAGTAGCCGATATACCGCAGGATCAGGCGGCCGACCGGCGGCGTGCCGCCGGTCTCGGCGTCGACCACTTCGAGCTTGAGCGCCATCTTGCCCGGCGTCGCCCGGCGGCTGTTCCAGAAGGAGACGATGATCACCGCCGGCAGGAGCCAGGTCACCAGCTCCGCCCCGAGCCGCGGCTCGATCTCGCCGGTCGTGATCTGCTCGCCATAGAGGATGAAGCTCAGCGCGATGCCGAGCGGAATCATCCAGAGCCAGTCGACGAGCATCGCCACGAGACGCTGGCCGAAGGTGGCGTAGTCGGTCAAGGCGGCCTCACTCGGAACGGACGTGACGTGCGTCACCATCGAACCCCTGCGCGCCGCTGCGGTCAAGCGACACGACGCCGCCGCCCCCCGCCGGAGGGGCGCGGATCAGGCGACGAGACGCGCCAGTTCGTCGACCGTGCGTTTGGCGATCTTCAGGCGATCCTTGGGCGTCGCGGTCTCGCGCAGGATGACGACGCGGTGGTCCGGGCGGACGCGCATCCGGCCCTTCGAAGCGCCGATGTGCTGGACCAGACGTTCGGGCCGGGGGAAGGTGTTGTTGTGGAAGCCGAGCACGACGCCCTTGGGGCCGACGTCGAGCTTCTGCACGTTGGCGCTGCGGCAGAGCTGCTTGATCGCGACGATCTGCAGCAGGTGCTCGGTCTCCTCGGGCAGCGGACCGAACCGGTCGATCAGCTCGGCGGCGAAGGCTTCGATCTCCTCCTCGTTCTCGAGACCGGCCAGCCGGCGATACATGGTCAGCCGCAGCTCGAGATCGGCGATGTAGGTCTCGGGCATCAGGGCGGCGGCATCGACGGTGATCTGCGGCGTCCAGTCGCGATCCCCTTCGGCCTCGCCGGCCGCACGGCTCTTGAGCGCGGCCACCGCTTCCTCGAGCATGTGGTTGTAGAGCTCGAAGCCGACCTCCCTGATCTGCCCGGACTGCTCGTCACCCAGAAGGTTGCCCGCACCGCGGATGTCGAGGTCGTGGCTGGCGAGCTGGAAGCCCGCCCCCAGACCTTCGAGCGACTGGATCACCTGCAGCCGCTTCTCGGCCGCCTCCTGAAGCACCTTGTTGGTGGGCACGGTGAAATAGGCGTAGCCGCGGGTCTTGGAGCGGCCGACGCGACCCCGCAACTGGTAGAGCTGCGAGAGCCCGAACATGTCGGCGCGATGGACGATCAGCGTGTTGGCGCTCGGAATATCCAAGCCGCTTTCGATGATGTTGGTGGCGAGCAGCAGGTCCACCTGCCGGTCGTAGAAGGCGGCCATCACGTCCTCCAGATCCCTGGCCGGCATCTGGCCGTTGGCCACCGCGATCGTGATCTCGGGGACCAGCCGCTCGAGGTCCTGCTTGAGGCGCGGCTGATCGGAGACCCTCGGACAGACGTAGAAGGTCTGGCCGCCGCGATGGTGCTCGCGCAGGATCGCCTCGCGCAGCACCACCGGGTCGGCCGGCATGACGAAACTGCGCACCGCCAGCCGGTCGGCCGGCGGCGTGGCGATGATCGAGAGATCCTTCATACCGCCCAGCGCCATGTGCAGCGTCCGCGGAATGGGCGTCGCCGTCATGGTCAGCACGTGGACCTGGGCGCGCATCTGCTTGAGCCGCTCCTTGTGCGCCACGCCGAAATGCTGCTCCTCGTCGACCACGACCAGGCCCAGATCCCGGAACGCCACGTTCTTGCCCAAAAGCGCGTGGGTGCCGACGACGATGTCGACCCGGCCGGCCGCCAAGTCCTTCTTGACCTCCGTCTGTTTTTTGGTCGCGACGAAGCGGGAGAGGTGCTCGACCCGGATCGGCAGCCCTTCCAGCCGCTTGGCGAAGACGTTGAAGTGCTGGCGGGCCAAGAGCGTGGTCGGCGCCAGGATGGCGACCTGCTTGCCTGAGAGGGCGACGACGAAGGCCGCGCGGATGGCGACCTCGGTCTTGCCGAANCCGCAGATCAGCCGGTCCATCGGCTTGCCCGAGGCCAGATCGGTCAGCACGGCCTCGATCGCCGCGAGCTGGTCGTCGGTCTCGTCGAACGGGAAGCGGGCGGCGAACTCCTCGTACATGCCGGGCGGCAGCTGGAACGCCTCGCCTTCGCGGGTGGCCCGGGCGGCGGCGATGGCGATCAGTTCCTCCGCCATCTCGCGGATGCGCTGCTTGACCCGGGCCTTGCGGTTCTGCCAGCCGACGCCGCCCAGCTTGTCGAGCTGACCCTCGCCCTCGCGGGTGCCGTAGCGCGAGAGTATGTCGATGCTCTCGACCGGCACGAAGAGCTTGTCGCCGCCGGCATAGATCAGCTTGAGACAATCGTGCGGCGCGCCGCCGACTTCGAGCGTCACCAGTCCCTCGAAGCGGCCGATGCCGTGCTCGGCGTGCACGACGAGATCGTTCTCGGCGAGCGTGCCCACGTTCTGGATGAACTTGTCGGCACGCCGCCTCTTGGCCGCGGCGCGGGTCAGCCGTTCGCCCAGGAGATCGCGTTCGCCGAGCAGCGTCAGCCCTTCGGCGTGCACGCTCTCCTCGAGCGGCAGGACGGCCACGGCGACCGTCCCCTCGACATGCTCGGCGAACCGGGTGATGCGGCGCGGCGCGTCGAGACCGTGATCCACCAGCACCTGCGCCAGACGGTCGGCGGCACCTTCACCGTGCGCGGCGAGAATGGGGCTGCGGCCGGCCTGCTTGAGATCGCCCAGATGGCCCACGATGGCGTCGAAGAGATTGATCGAACGGTCGGCGCGCTCCCGAGCGAAATCCCGTCCCGCACGTCCCTGCAGATCGAGCACGGACGCGGTGCCGCCCTCCTCGACCGGCTGGTCGAAGATCGTCAGCCGCCAGCGCCGGTGCGGTGCCCACGAGCCTCGAAGCTGCTGCTCGTCGAGATAGAGCGTGTGCGGCTCGAGCGCGCGATAGGGGACCGAGCCCATGCTGCGACCGGCCATCTCGGGCGACAGCCGGGCCTCGTAGTGCTCGCCGATCAACGACGCACGCGCCCAGAGCGCATCCAGGGCCAGATGGTCGAAGACGATTTCCACCGGGCCGTCGAGGTGATCGAAGAGCGTCGTGGTGCTCTCATGGAACAAAGGCAGCCAGTGTTCCATGCCGGGAAAGCTGCGGCCCGACGCCACGGCTTCGAGCAGCGGGTCGTCGCCCACCGCACCGAAGGCCTTGAGGTAGCCGCGCCGGAACCGTTCGAGGGCCCGTTCGTCGAACAGGACCTCGCTCACGGGCGTCAGATCGACCGAAGGAATCTTCGTTCTCGTCCGCTGGCTGACGGGATCGAATGTGCGGATCACCTCGAGGGTGTCGCCGAAGAAGTCGAGCCGCACCGGCAGCCGCGCGCCGGTGGCGAAGATGTCGAGCAGGCCGCCGCGAACGGCGTACTCGCCGGCCTCGACCACGGCACCGCTGCGCCGATAGCCGTTGCGCTCGAGATAGACCGTGAGCGCCTCGCGATCGACCCGGGCACCGGCCTCGAGACGGAAATGGCCGGCGGCGACCGCTTCCCGCGGCGGCAGACGCTGGATCAGGGCATTGGCCGAGACCAGCAGGAGGCGCGGTTTTTTCGCCGGTGCGGCGAGGGCCGCGAGGGCGGCCAGCCGGGCGGCCATGACGGCGCGCGAGGGCGAGACCCGGTCATAGGGCAGGCAGTCCCAAGCCGGCAGGGAGAGTACCTCCACGTCGTCGGCGAAGAACCGCACCAGATCGGCCAGCGCGTCGGACCTCTGGGCGTCGCGAGTGACGCAGACGAGGGTGCGGCCCGGCTCGAGTAGGGAGGCGATGAAACGGGCATCGACGCCGCTGCGGGCGTTGGTGACGAGCGTGTCGCTGCCGCGGCGGGCGTCGACCTGCGCCTCTTCGCTCGCCGCTTCCTCGTCGATCAGGGCCTGATCGGTCATGCCGGCACCTTCATCGGGAGACCTCGCGGCATCAGGACGTCCCGGCACCCTGCAGCATGCGGAAGACGTGGTGATCGTGATGGGCCGGAACCGGACGCGTGCCGATGATCCAGGCGTAGACGTCTTGGTCCGAGGCGTCGATCAGCGCCTCGAACAGGACCAGATCGGCCTCGGGCAGGTCAGGCAGATGACGCTCGGCGAAACGGCCGAACAGGATGTCGGCCTCGCGAAAGCCGCGATAGAGGGCGCGGTACCGCAGCCGCTTGCGGCGCTGGTCTGTGGTCTCGGTCATCGACGCGTCCCGGCTTGCAACCATCGAGGGTGGGGCCCTAGATGGCCCCGGCTGCGAATTTGTCGAGGGTCTAGCGGAAATGGCGCGAGCGGCCAAGACGGCCGGAGCGGCGGCGGGCGACGGGGGGCAGCGCCCGGTGGTGACGGCCGGACCGGACAGCCGTGCGCCGGTGCTGTTCCCGCTCTTTCGTTCGCTGGCCGATCTGCCGGGCGTCGGGCCGGGCCTCGTGACGGCACTCGCACGGCTGACCGGCCGAGAGACACCGCGCGTTCTCGATCTGCTGTTCACCGTGCCCGCCAGCCGCCGCGACCTCGGTCCGCTGACCGACGCCATGGCCTTCGAGGAAGGGCTGGAAGCGACCCTGGAGGTGGCGATCGTCGCTCATCGCGCACCGCCGCCCGGCGGCAGGGCGCCCTATCGCATCGAAGCGAGAGCCTGCGACGTGGCCCTCGATCTCGTGTTCTTTCGCGCCCGTCGGCCGTGGCTCGAGGAAGCCTTCCCGCCGGGCGGCGGCTGTTCCATCGCGGGCAGGCTGCAGCGGTTTCGCGATCGCTGGCAGATCGTCCATCCGGAACTGTTGCCGGCCGATCCGGCGGCCCGGCTGCGGGCCTCGCTGGTCTATCCCCTGTCCGAAGGCCTGACCCAGGCCCGCTTGCGCAAGCTGGTCGCAACCGCTCTGAAGGACGTGCCCTCCCTGCCCGAATGGTCCGACCCTTCGACGATGTCCGGTCGGCCGTCCTTCGTCGAGGCGCTGGCGATCGTCCACGGGCTCGACGAGGCGGGCGACCCGCGAGAGGCGCTGGAGCGCCTGGCGGCGGACGAGATGCTGGCGATGCAACTGGCGCTACAGCTCGTGCGCCGGCGACGCGAGGCCGGCCGCGGACGCAGCCACCCCGCGCCGGGCGCCCTGCTCTCGCGCCTGCGGTCGGCCCTGCCCTTCGCACCGACCGGGGCGCAGGAACGGACGATGAGGGAGATTGCCGCCGATCTCGAAGCGCCGCGGGCGATGATGCGTCTTCTGATGGGTGATGTCGGCAGCGGCAAGACGCTGGTGGCGCTGGCGGCGATGCTGCACGTGGTCGAAGCCGGACGCCAGGCGGTGTTGATGGCACCTACCGAGGTGCTGGCACGACAGCATGCACGATCGCTGGGCGCACTCGCGGCCGCGTGCGGGCTCGAACTCGGCGTGCTGACCGGTCAGGACACGCGCCGGATGCGTGACCAGGCGCGGGCCCGGCTGGCGGACGGCTCGCTGCCGCTGGTGGTTGGCACCCATGCGCTCTTCCAGGAGGGGGTGGACTTTCACGATCTGGGGCTGGCGGTCATCGACGAGCAGCACCGCTTCGGCGTCCACCAGCGCCTCGGCCTGCTCGCCAAGGGCGGCGAAGGCGCGCAGGCGGTCGATCTCCTGCTGATGACCGCGACGCCCATCCCGCGCAGCCTGGTGATGAGCTGTTATGGCGACATCGACACCTCGCGGCTGGACGAACGGCCGCCCGGCCGCAAGCCGATCGGCACCGCGGCGCTGCCGGTCACCCGCCTGGACGAGGTGCTTGCGGCGATCGAGCGGGCATTGCAGCGGGACGAGCGCGTCTACTGGATCTGCCCGGTGGTCGATACGGCGCTCGACGCAGAGACGGCGACAGCGGAAGGCCGGTACGCACAATTGGCCGAGCGCTTCGGCAGCCGGGTGGGGCTGGTGCACGGCCGCCTGCCCGCCGGCGAGAAGGACCGCCGGATGCGCGCCTTCGAGGAGGGCCGTATTCGTCTGCTCGTGGCGACGACGGTGGTCGAGGTCGGCGTGGACGTGCCCGAAGCGACGGTGATCGTGATCGACGGCGCCGAGCGCTTCGGCCTGTCGCAACTGCACCAGTTGCGGGGGCGCGTTGGGCGCGGCGCCGAACAATCGTACTGCATCCTGATGTCGGGCTTCAAGCTGAGCAACGAAAGCCGCCAGCGGATACAGACCATGGTGCGCACCAACAACGGTTTCGAGATCGCCGAGGCCGACCTCAGGCTGCGCGGCCCGGGCAATATCGAAGGCACCCAGCAAAGCGGCATCCTCGACTTCCGCATCGCCGACCTGTCCAAAGACGGCCGCATCCTGCAAACCGCCCGCGAAGTCGCCACCCGCATCCTCGATGACGACCCCCGCTTCGAACGCCCGGAGCACCACCCGCTTAAGTGGTTTTTGGAAAAGCATGGGAAGCAATTGAAGGGGTGGAGCAGGATCAGTTAGCATATCGGAACGCCGGATTGACTTCCGGCGCTTTTTCCAGCCCGGGCGCCGCTTCGAAAAGCAGCTACTGGAAGACTATGATGCTTTCCGTAAGAGGGAAGTACAGGATGGCGCCCTAACCTGGCCGGAAGTGGGCCTCAATTCTAAGGATATGGAAGGCAACGAAGCATTTCACCCCTTCGATATCGACCCGGGCCTGTTGTATGAGTATTCAACACCTGCATTCCGGGAAGTGTAGTCCAGCAGGCAGCCTCTAACTTCTGGATGAATCCCGCATTTTGTTTGCCGCCCGTTGGCCTTTCGGGCTACTAACCAGGCTTCCTTAATCTAAAAAAAGCTTATCTTATGCCCAGTTCAAAATCAGCAGGCGATGGAAAAGAAAAAACCGGAAAAGGCCACCCGCATTTCGGACAGTAAAAATGTCGTTACGGGTTCCAACATTCAGGGGCAGAACATCCATATCGGTGACGTTCACTACCACAATGCGCCCTCTGAGAAAAAAGCGCCGGCGGGAGAGCAGGAATTGGAAGGCGTACGCAAGCTCATCAGCCGGGGGCGGCTGGAACAGGCCATCGCGTCACTGCTGGCCATCGCCGAAGAGCGGGATGCGGAATGGGCCGACAGCCTGCATCTGATCTCCGGCCAATTCAAGGGCCTCCAAAAACAGGAACGCCTGGGCACCCTTTCCTACAATGACTCCACCGTCAGGCGGAACCAGATCATGCAGAGCGTGCTGCAGGTATTGCGGGAAATGCAGGAACAAGGCTGAGCCGGATGGAACCGTTCTCCAAAGAAACATACCAAAAGATCGTACAGGAGGGATACCGCCTGCTGAGCGAGGCGTATGGCAATACACAGGCCGACGTCCAGAAAAAGATGGCCACGCTGGGTTTTGAAGTTTCCAAACCTACGCTCAGCAATATTATTAACGAGAGCAAGCCCGCCGGGAAAAAGTTGCGCATCGCCGGAGAGGCCATGCTAGCTATTGTCAAGGCCGAGCTGGGATACAGCTTCGACGCAGAAAGCCTGCTTTTTGACGAAACTTCGCGCCCGGCAGGCTGGAAACAGGAAGTGATACCCACCGGCGGGCAGGCCGGAAAGGACAGCATCTTATTCCATGCCGAGGGCCGCCTGCCCGTTCCTGATAAGGTGGCCTTTCTGGAAAAAGCGGAACAGGAGATCATCGAATTCGGCGTCCGCCTCAATGCCTTTGCCGATTACTTTCTGACGCGCAGCGCCCACGAATTCCGCAACCATATTGAAAAGCTGATGGAAAAAGGGGTCAACCTGAAGCTGTACCTGCTTGACCCCGACAGCAATGCCGCCCGCTTGTATTTCGAGGACCGCAGCGCCGTGCAACCGGAAGAAGCCAGGTCGTGCGAGGTCATCGGCGAAGCCATCAAGCGCCTGGAACGGATCAGGAGCGAACTTGCAGCGCGGAATTACAGCGGCAAACTGGAAGTTTTCAAATACAAACACCTGCCCTACTGCCACTTTCTCATCACCGACGGAGGCACCCGCCACGGCAACATGATGGTGTCGCCCTACCTCTACGGCATCCGCCGGGCCGATTGCCCGGTTATCCAGCTCACCAGGAATGCCAACCCCAACCTCTACCGGCGCTACTGGAATTCCTTCCAGCAGCTCACCAAAGATGCCCGGCCCGTCTTTCCCTGACC
>JAGREO010000170.1 GCA_020446525.1 Geminicoccaceae bacterium
CAGGCCGACGGCGGCACGCGCACCGCGTCGATCACCGGCGCCTATGTCGCCGTCCGACTGGCGCTGCAGGGCCTCGTCGCCAAGGGCCTGTTGCCGGAGGTGCCGGTGCGCGAGGCGGTGGCGGCGGTCTCCTGCGGCATCGTCGACGGCCGGGCGGTGCTCGATCTCGATTATGTCGAGGACAGCGCCGCCGAAGCCGACGCCAATTTCGTGCTGACCGCGTCGGGCGGCATCGTCGAGATCCAGGCGACGGCGGAAAAGGCACCGATCACCGCGGCGCAGATGCAGGCGATGCACGAGCTTGCGACCGCCGGCGTGACCGAGCTCGCGCGCCTCCAGGCGGCGGCACTGGCGCCATGACCGACGCCCGGTCCGCCCGGGCGTTGCGCAGGCTCGACGCCGGTCCGCTGGTGCTGGCGACCCACAATGCCGGCAAGGTCCGCGAGTTCGCCGATCTGCTGGCAGACTGCGGCGTGACGGTGATGACGGCCGCCGATCTTGCCCTGCCGGAACCCGAAGAGACCGGCGCCACCTTTCACGACAACGCCCGGCTCAAGGCCCGGGCCGCCGCCGCGGCTTCCGGCCGCCCGGCGCTGGCCGACGACAGCGGTCTCGCCGTGACGGCGCTGGACGGTGCGCCGGGCGTCCACTCCGCCCGCTGGGCCGGCGCCGATCGCGATTTCGCCCGGGCGATGCGCCGGCTGCTCGACGCGCTCGAAGCGTCGGGGCCCGCCGCCGACCGCAGCGCCGCCTTCGTCGCCGTGCTCTGCCTCGCATGGCCCGACGGCCACGAGGCGTGCTTCGAGGGGCGCGTCGCCGGCACGATCGCCGCCGCACCGAGAGGCGATGGCGGTTTCGGCTACGATCCCCTCTTCGTCCCGCATGGCGAGCAGCGCACCTTCGCCCAGATGTCCGCCGCGGAAAAACGCCGCCTCAGCCACCGCGCACGCGCCTTCGAGGCCTTCGCCCGCGCCTGCCTCGATCCCGTCTGAGCTTTCGGCCCGACCTTGTGGTGTCCGAGATGGCGCCGGACTTGCGACGGGCCGGCCTTTCGCCCATATAGCCGGGCCGTGGGGCCGTAGCTCAGCTGGGAGAGCGCCTGATTTGCATTCAGGAGGTCGTCGGTTCGATCCCGATCGGCTCCACCAGCCCCGATCGGCTCCACCAGCCCCGATCGGCTCCACCAGCAAAGACGACGGGTCCAACGAGGAACGGCTGCAGCATCGACGAGCCGGAAAGAGGGAGCGCCGTGAAAGAGGAAATCCCCGTCAACAGCTTCAAGCGCGCGATCGCCTCGGGCCGCTTGCAGATCGGCCTCTGGTGCAGCCTCTCCAGCCATCTGAGCGTCGAGGTGGTGGCCGGATCCGGCTTCGACTGGCTCCTGCTCGACACCGAGCACTCCCCCAACGAACTGCCCATGGTGCACGGCCAGCTTCAGGCGGCGGCCGCCAGCCCGTCGCATCCCGTGGTGCGCGTGCCCTGGAACGACACGGTGGTCATCAAGCGCTACCTCGACATCGGCACCCAGAGCTTTCTCATCCCCTATGTCCAGAACGCCGAAGAAGCGCGCGCCGCGGTCGCCGCCACCCGCTATCCGCCCAGGGGCGTGCGCGGTGTCGCCACCACCTCGCGGGCGTCGCGCTTCGGCCGCATCCCCGATTATTTCGCCCGTGCCGAAGAAGAGATCTGCGTGGTCGTCCAGCTCGAATCCCGCGAGGCCCTCGCCAATCTCGAGGAGATCGCCGCGGTCGAAGGCGTCGACGGGCTCTTCATCGGACCGAGCGACCTCTCGGCGGATCTGGGCCATCTGGGCAATGCCGGTCACGCCGAGGTGCAGGGCGCCATCGAGGATGCGATCGGGCGAATCCAGGCGTGCGGCAAGGTCGCGGGTTTCCTGACGGGCGACGAGAAGACGGCGCGGCGCTATATCGAACTCGGCTGCAAGATCGCCGCCGTGGGTGCCGACATCGCCGTTCTGGCCCGCGGCACCGAGCAGCTCGCCGCTCGCTTCAGGAGCGCCTGACGACGACCGGTCCTTCGGGCGGCGCATGGGTGGCGCGCCCCCGGCCGGGCCCGATTGACAGCCCGCAAACGCGGTGCCTACACCCGCGCTTCACCGGAAGAAGACGGGAGGAACGTCATGGCCGCACGGAGCGGAAAGACCGCGCAAACCCTGCGCAGCGCGCGCTGGTTCGCGCCCGACGATCTGCGCAGCTTCGGCCACCGCTCGCGGATGATGCAGCTCGGCTATTCCGAGGCCGATTTCATGGGCAAGCCGATCATCGGCGTGCTCAACACCTGGTCCGAGATCAACTCCTGTCACAGCCACTTCCGCGAGCGCGCCCAGGACGTGAAGAGGGGCGTGGCGCAGGCGGGCGGGCTGGCCGTCGAGATGCCGGTGCTCTCGGTCGACGAGAGCTTCACCAAGCCGACCTCGATGCTCTATCGCAACATGCTGGCGATGGAGACCGAGGA
>JAGREO010000171.1 GCA_020446525.1 Geminicoccaceae bacterium
GAATTATTTCTTAGAAAATTGCCGCAGGATGGTTCAGAGCGTCACGGACATGCCGCCGTCGACGACGAGGAGGTGGCCGTTGACGTAGGCGGCTTCGTCGGAGGCGAGGAAGACGACGGCACCGCCCAGCTCTTCGGGCTGCGCCCACCGGCCGACGGGCGTGCGGCTCTCGACCCAGCTCGTGAATTTCTCGTCGTTGAGCAGCGCCGTGTTCATCTCGGTGGCGAAATAGCCGGGTGCGATGGCATTGACGGTGATGCCCTGGCGGCCGAGCTCGGCTGCGAGCGAGCGGGTGAGCGCGTGCAGGCCGGCCTTGGCGGCGATGTAGGCGTGGATCGTCGGCCGGGCGAGCAGGGCCGCCACCGAGCCGGTCTGGATGATGCGTCCGGAGCCGCGGGGGATCATCACCCGGGCGGCCTCGCGGGCGAGCGCGAAGCAGGCGTTGAGGTTGGTCGCGACCACACGCTCGAAATCCTCGTCCTGCCATTCGGTGACGGGCTGGCGGTGCTGGATGCCGGCATTGCTCACCAGGATGTCGAGCTGGCCGTGGCGGTCGCACACGGCTTCGATGGCGGCACGCGGCGCGCCCTTTTCGGCCACGTCGAAGGCCTGGGTGTCGGCGGCACCGCCCGAGGCGACGATTTCGGCCGCCGCCTTCTGCAGCGTCGCCGGATCGCGGCCGTTGAGCACCACCATCGCCCCTTGGCGGGCCAGAGCCGTCGCCATGGCGAACCCCAGGCCGCGCGACGCACCGGTCACCAGAGCGACCCGGCCGGCAAGCGAGAACATTTCGGTCATCTTCATCCCCCAACGCAGGCGCTTCTCGACAAGGGCTGAGGATTACGCCGTCGGGCGGTACCGGGCAATGGCTCCTTGGCACGTGGTCGGGAGTACGCCGTGTGCGCAAAAAAAATGGCCGGTGGTCTGCCACCGGCCGAATTGGGGGAGGGAAGAGATGAAGGGGTGTCGGCTCAGGCCGGGCCGGTGCCGCGGGTGCTGCGTTCGGCCTCGTCGCGGGCCGCTTCGTAGGCCTTCTCGCCGGCACGGCTGGCGACGTCGGCCGCCTCCTGCGCCGCGCGTTCGGCCTCGCGGCGTCCGCGCTCGAGCGCGTCGTCGCGGTAGCGGCCCATCAGCTCGTCCTCGCGCTCGGTCGGCGGCAACAGGCTGCCGAGCAGCGCGCCGATGGTGATGCCCGCAGCGGCACCGAGAAGCGGTTGCTGCTGGAACAGATCGGCCGCCGTCTCACTCAGCTCGCGCGCCCGCCGGGACGAGTGTTCCCAGCTCTCGCGCGCATAGGCGCTCGAGCGGTCCCAACGGTCCCGTGCATAGGCCGACGCCTCGTGGCCGCGGCGCTGCATGTCGGCCTGCCATTCGCGGAAGGTCCGGCCGGCATTCTCCATCGCCTCGTCGACCCGCGCCTTGAACGCCGATGCCGTCTCGCCGGCCTGCTCGCGTACGTCGAGGATGCGCGCCATCGCCTGCTGGCGGCGATGCTCGAAGGCTTCCAGCGTCTCGTCGGTGCGCCGCTTGACGTCGTCGGCGGCCGAGCGCGCCCGCACCTGCAGATTGACCGGAGCACCGTCGGAGGCGCCGTAGGTGCCGGTGTCGGGATCGTAGACGCCGGGGCTGTAGGCCGAGCGGGCGACACCCAGACGATCGTAGTCGGGACGGTCGTAGTCGGGCCCGTAGGCGCCGTTGCGGCTCTGCCTCTGGCCCATCGCGAGCCAGGTCAGGCCGATGCCGACGAGCGCCACCGGCAGCGGGTTGTCGCGCATCTGGCGCGAGAGGTTGGTGCCGAAGGCCTTGACGTTCTCGCCATAGCCGCCCTCGCGCAGATAGGCCATCGTCTGGTCGACGAGCTGGCCCGGCGAGAGCTTCTGCTCGAGATCGGTCAGCGTGCGATCCATCCGCGCACGGGTGCTCGCAAGGTCACGTTCGATCTCTTCGGGGGTCCGCTGGTCGGTCGTCATCGCACGTGCTCCTTGGCGAGGTTCGCGTCCTTCTGCAGGTTGGCCGCCGTCCGGCTCGGCGCCAGCCGGCTGGCCGAAAGGTCGTTCTGCCCCTTGCGCACCAGCGCGTAGCCGATGACCGCCACGACGACGCCGACGATCAGCGAGGCGAGCCAGGGTTCCATGACCTCGGAGAGGGCGGCCACGAGCGCCAGCAAAAGCACCAGCAGCGCGGCATGGGCGAGGACGACGCCGCCGATCATGCTGGCCGCGGCCATCGTCACCTGGTTGATCTTCTCCGAGGTCTCCGCCTTGGCGAGCGCCATTTCCTGGCGGACCAGATCGGACACGTCACGGCTCAGATCGCGCAACAGGGTTCCGACCGGACGATCGGCGGGGTCGTTGGTTGCGTTGTTCATCAAAGGGCTCCCTTGCCGCTGGTCGTCCCGCTGGTGCTCGAGGTGCCGTCGCGACGTTCGTGCGTGCTGCCCGTGCCGCTACCGCCGGTGCCGGTACCGGACGTGGTCGAGCCGCCCGTACCGGTACCGCCCGTACCGGTACCGCCCGTACCGGTGCCGCCCGTACCGGTGCCGGTGGACGGCGTGGTTCGCGGCGTGGTGGTCGATCCACCGGTGTGGCCGGCGGTCGAACCGCTCGTCGACCCGCCCGTGGAACCGGGGCTGCGTGTGGTCGAGCCGGGGACCGGGGAATGGGAGGGGGTGGCGGAAGAGGAGCCGCTCGCGCCCACACCGACACCGCCCGGTGTCGACGAGCTTCCGGCGGGGATCGAGCCGGAGCCGGTCGGACCGCGTGAGCCGACGGTGTAGGACTGGCCGCCCGTGTGGGACGGGCTGCCGGTGTAGCTCTGGCCGGCAGGGTAGGGGCTGCCGGAATGTGCGCCCTGGCGGTGCGGCAGGCGATCGGTCTGGCTGCCGTAATAGCCGCCGCGCCGGTTGCTCGGATTGGTCGATCGGGCGAATCGGGCGATGGCGAAGCCGACGGCGACCGCCGCACCCATGAAGGCGGCGGGGTGGCGGCGGCCGAAATCCTGGACTTCCTGCAGCACGTCGCCGATTTCCTTGCGGCGCATCGAGCTGGCGAAATATTCGAGCTGGTCGGCGGCGTCGCCGATATAGCCCGCCAGATAGTCCTCGTCGCCGCTCAGACGGTCGCCCGCGGCGCGCAGGCTGTCGGCGACGTTGTCGACCCGGTCCGCCGCCGCGTCGCGCTGGTGGTGGATGGCGTCCTCGGCGGCGTGACGGGCATCGTCACCCAGCCGCCTGGCATCGCTCTCCACCTGTTGTCGCACGCGATCGCCGCGCCCGGCGGCGGCGGAGGTGCCGCTCGTTTGGTTCGTTTCGGCCATGTGACCTTCTCCCGTATCGAAGGTGTACTTCTGTCACCGCGAGACCCACCGAACCCGAAGCCGGCCCGCCGGCGCTCGGGGTGTCGCGGGACGTCGCCCTCGCAGATGCCCAATGAATCGGGAGGAAAGCCGCAAGTTCCGTTGGCCTCGAATTTTTGCAGCCGAGGCGGGAGCGGCGGGTCCGCGAGGGCACACGGCGGAGCCGCCGGCCGGGGTCGGATCATCCGGCGCAGAGGTGTGCGGGCCGGATTTTCAGGGTCGTGATGGGTTGCAGATGGCCTCGACGCTGGCCCTGACGGCCTCGGGCTCGAGCACGTCGAGCCAGTTCTCCTTCAGCAGTCGGGGCTTTGCCGCGGCGATCGCCTGCAGGGCGCCGTCGGAGAACTGGCCCGGGAACTCTTCGAAGAGAATGGCCAGCTCGATGCCCAGATGGCCGAGCATGAAGTCCATGGCGGCTTCCTTGGGCACGCCCCTGGCGACGACGGCGTCGGTGGCTTCGCGCAGGGCGGTGACCAGTGTGGCGCCGATGGTCTCGGAGAGGGCCGGCTCCAGCAGCGCCATGCCTTCGACCGTGGTGCGGTGTGCCCGCATCACCGGTGCATAGATGGTCCGGGCGATGTCCTCGCAGAGGCGGAAATGCTCTTCGGGCCCCTGCATCAGTGCCGAGACGATCGCCTGTTGCGCCGCCACGCCGCCGAAATAGTCCTTCTGTGCTTCGGCGGACTTCTCATATTTGAAGAGCGGCGGATGGCAGGGGTGGGTGACGAAGTAGGTGACGTCGCGGCGCTCGGGCAGCTCGCCCGCATGCGGTGCGGCGGCATCGAGCATGATGAGGGCGGTGCCGGGCTTCAGCTTGTCGACGAAGGTGTGGGCGATCTTGCCGATCAGCGCGTCGGGCACGGCCATCAGCACCACGTCGGCGCCGGCGAGGGCCGCATCGGCGTCGACGCATGTGAGGCCCAGCTTTTCCTGCAGCCGCCGGCGGCCCTCCTCGCTCACTTCGACGTGCTCCACCTCGTAGGCGCTGCCCTGCAGGTTGGCGGCCAGCCGCATGCCCATCTTGCCGCCGGCGCCCAGTAGCGCGATCCTCGTCATGGCCCGTTCCTTTCGTCTGGGGCGGTCATCCCTTGACCGCGGTGAAATAGTCGACGCCGCCCATCTGCCCGCCCTTGAGCGCCAGCTCGAGGTCGCCGTTCCTGCGATGGGCCGTGCAGAGCATGGAGCCCGGGGCCACCGGTGCGCGGGCGCTCAGGGCTTCGATGCCCATCGCCATGGCGGCGTGGCCCGAGCTGTCGCCGCCGGCGATCACGCCGCGGTCGATGCCGCTCTCGCTCATGACGCGATCGAGGACGAGGCCGAGGCTGCAGCCGATGCGCTCGTGCACGCGCTCGCGATCGGCGCCGGACGCGGCGAGCGCTTCGGCGAGCGCGCCGATCGCCGGGTCGTCGGGGCCGGTGGCGGTGTAGGCCAGCGGGTCGGATCCCCGGGCGACGGCTTCACGGGCGGCGGCGGCGACGCGCTCGATCTCCGCCGCCCAGCGCCGTTCGTCGACCGCCGCTCCGGCGTCGATGCGGATACCGGTGAAGCCGTGTGCCGTGGCGTGGCGGATCTGCGCCGCCGTCACCGGCGAGCACGAACCCGACACCACCGCCACGCGTGCGGCGCGCTCGAGCCGCATGTCGGGTGCGGGCGGCAGCATGCCCCGGGCGCGCCAGTGCGCCACGAGGGCATATTCGACGCCTTGCGAGCCGACGGCGAAGAGCCGGTCGCCGCGCTGTTCCCAGATCAGCCGGCCGGCCGCTTCGAGGGACTCCTCGTCGACCACGTCGAGGGCGACCATGCCGCCCGTCGGACATGCCTCGAGCCGCTCCTCGCTCCGGCCGGACTTGAGCGCCACGAGGTCGATCAGGCCGATCGGCATGTCGGTCTGGCGCGCCAGATGCCGCCGCACGTCGGCCTCGTGCATCGGGGTGACCGGGTGGCGGCTCATGGTCGGGTGGCGATCGAGCCTGAAGGCTTCACCCTCGACGGCGGCGAAAAGGGTGCCGAAGGCCTGGTAGCGGGCGATGGCGGGGGCGGCGAGCACGAGCGGGTGCCAGCGTCCGCCCAGCCGCGGTGCCGCGAGCTCGACCGCCCGGCCGATCGAGCCCACGTGCGGCGCGCTGTCGAGCGTCGAACAGACCTTGTAGTGGGTGATCGGTGCCGAGAGGGAGCGCAGATGCTCGAAGACCGGCGGCAGGGTGCGCTCCATCCAGGCCGGGCTCATCGAGCGTGCCACGCCGGCGATGCCGATACCGGGCCAGCCGGCGAAGCGCGCGCTCTGCTCGGCGGTCGGCACGTCGAGGAAGAGGACGGTGGGAAGGCCGGCGAAGGTGAGCACCTCGGCGACCGCGGTCGAGCCCGTGAAATCGTCGCCGTAGAAGGCGATCAGCGTGCCCGGGGGCAGGCGGTTCATCGGCCGCTCGTGCTCTTGCCGAAGGCTTCGAGTGCGGCGCGAAATTCGGGGAAGGCGGCCGGATCGCCGCCTTCGACCGCGACGCGCCAAGCCTGCACCATGCTGGCGACGCCGGCTGCGACACCCATGGGATGACCCATGATGCCGCCGCCCGCCGCGTGGATCAGGTCGGTCGAGCCGAGGGCGGCATGGGTGTCGGCGACCTGGGCCGCGGACTGGCCCGAGCTGAACACCGGCATGGCGAGGCACGGCTTGTCTGCGAACATCGGTGTCAGGCAGGAGCGGGCCGAGGCGATCACGCTGGCGTCGTCCTCGCAGAACTTGTTGCGCAGGCCGTTGACGTGCATGTGGTCGGCGCCGGCCAGCCGCCAGATCTTCGCCCAGGCGGGATAGGACCAGCCGAGCATCGGGTGGCGCGAGAGGTAGCCCCAGCCGTTGCGGTGGGCGTGGATCGGCAGCCGCGCGTGGCGGCGCAATTCCAGCATGCCGACGAGGCCGATCGAGTTGAGGCTGGCCATCACGCAGGTGCCGCCCAGTTCGGCCACGAGGTCGTGGCGGCGGCGCATCTCGTCCAGCTCGCCGGTTATGTTGAAGGCGTACATCACCTTCTTGCCGCTGCGCTGCGCATGATCCTCGATCACCCGCATCACCGCGTGCGCGCGCTCCTCAAAGGGGCAGCGGCCGCCGTCCGCCTGCAGTTCGTCGTCCTTGACGAAGTCGATCCCGGCTTGGCAGAGCGTGTCCACGAGATCCGCCGTCTCGCCGGCGTCGAGGCCGATCGAGGGCTTGACGATGGTGCCGATCAGCGGCCGCCCCTCGACGCCTGAGAGCCGGCGCGTCCCTTCGACGCCGAATTGCGGCCCCGGATAGCGTTCGGCGAAGGCGCCCGGAAGCTCGAGGTCTAGGATGCGCAGGCCCGAGAAGGCCTGCAGCTCGAAGAGGTTGCCGGTGACGGTGGCGATCAGGTTGGGCAGCGAAACACCGGGATTCTCCAGCGGCCAGGAGAGTTCGACTTCGGCCCGCTGGTAGCGTGGTCCTCTCGCGGCGCCGGGCAGGCCGGGTGTTTCGACCGCATCCAGCAGCTCGATCTGCTCGATGCGTGCGCCGGAGCGGCGCTTGAGCTCGGGCGTCTCGCCCGGCACGGCGAGGAAGGTGCCGGACGACTGCTCGCCCGCCATGGTCTCGGCCGCGCGCCGCACGTCGGTGGCGGTCTCGATCCGGTAGCGCGCGCGGATGCGGTCGCTCATGCCTCGGGCACTTCCGCCCGGCCGCTCGCCGCCGAGGCATAGGCCGCCTCGACCAGCGCGAAGGTCTTGAGATTGTCGGCGCCCGAGGTCTGCGGCTCGCGACCGCTACGCAGGCAATCGATCCAGTGCTGCTGGGTGTTGAGGACCGATTCCTGCACCAGCGCCCATTGCGGGTCGGCCCAGGCGGGCGGCCGTGGCGCCACGTCGTGCACCGTCATGCGTCCCCTCTCGTGGTGCTCGAGGCGGTAGTCGTGCCGCAGATGCAGGCTGCCCCGGTCGCCCTCGAGCTCGATCAGCGTCTGCGGGAAGGGGTCCGGCTCGATGCGGGTGGTGTAGCTGCAGACGATCTGCGAGACGGCGCCGCTCAGGTGGCGCAGCGACAGGACGGCGGAGGCTTCGCCCTTCGCACCGGGCATGGTGCGGCGGGTGCGGCAGTGGATGTCGGCCACGTCGCCCAGGAGGAATCGCGCGACGTCGAGCAGGTGGATGCCCAGATCGAGAATGATGAAGCGCTCCACCTCCGCGAGATAAGGCTGGCCGGCCACCACGTCGTAGCCGGTGCGCCAGGAGATGTGGGCGAAGAAGGGCGTGCCCACGGCACCGGCCCGCACGTGGCGCTCGAGCTCGATGAGGGGGCGCTGGAAGCGGAAGTTCTCGTGCACCATGATCGGCCGGCGGGTGAAGCCGAGGATGCGGCGGACGGTCTCGATGTCCGGGGCGAAGGGCTTTTGGCAGATCACGGCGACGTCGTGGCGGGCGGCGAGCCGGGCCAGCGGCTCGTGGATCTCCATGGTCGTGGCGATGTCGACGAAATCGGGTTTCTCTTCGGCGAACATCGAGGCGGCGTCGCTATGGGCCCGGGCACCGGTGAGTGCGGCCGCGGCTTCGGCCCTGGCCGGATCGAGGTCGCAGACGGCGACGATCCTCGCACCCTCGACGTCGCGCCAGGCCTTCAGGTGGTTTTGCGCAAAGAAGCCGCAGCCGATCACGGCACCCCGCAACCCGCTCATGCGCCCCCTCCCGCCCTGGCACTTTCAGAGGCGGTCCCGAGCGCGGACGCGCTTTGATGGGCGGTCCCGCGCGCGGAAGCGCTGTCATACGCGGCAAAGACCAGTTCGAGGGTCTTCAGATTGTCTGCGCCGGAGGTGGCCGGCTCGCGGCCGGTCTTCAGGCAGTCGATCCAGTGCCGCTGGATGGTGATCACGCTGTCCTCGATCAGGTGCCAGGGCCGGCCGCCCCATGCGGGCACCGGCGGCTCGACGTCGCGGACCTCGATCGGCACGCCGCCACCCGACACCTCGAGCCGGTAGCCCTCCAGCAGTTGCGCGGTGCCGCGCTCGCCCTCGATGCGTATGAGCGTCTGCGGGAAGGGGTCCGGCTCCTGGATGGTGGCGAAGGAGAAGTCGACCAGCGACACCGCACCGCCCTCGTGCTCGAGGGTGATCGAGACGCTGTCCTCGCCGGCCACCCTGGGGTCGATCCGCTGGGTACGGCAGAAGACCGTTTCCGCCTCGCCCAGGAGAAAGCGCGCGACGTCGAGCAGATGCACGCCCACATCCATGATCGCCAGCCGCTCTTCCTCGAGAAGGTAGGGCTGGCCCGCATAGATGTCGCAGGCGTGACGGAACCGGATGCGGGCATAGGTCGGAGCGCCGAGCCGGCCGCTCTCGACCACCTTCTTCAACTCGAGGATCGGCCGCTGGAAGCGGAAGTTCTCGTGCACCATCAGGGGCACCCCGGCCCGGGCACAGGCCGCCACCATCGCCCGGGCATCCTCGAGCGAGGGGGCGAAGGGCTTCTGGCAGATCACCGCCGCTCCGGCGGCTGCCACCTGCTCGACCAGGGCCCTATGGCTCGGCGCGGCGGTGACGATATCGACGAAATCGAGCCGTTCGCGCGCCAGCATGCCCGCGGCGTCCGGATAGCCGCGGACACCCGGCCAGCGGGTCGCCGCCCGGTCGAGCCTGGCCGGATCGAGATCGCAGACCGCCACGACCGAGACATCGTCGATCCCGCCCCAGGCCTCGAGATGATTGCGCGCGAAAAAGCCACAACCGACGACCCCGATCTGGTACATGCCCGCTTCGTTGCCCTCCCGATCTCGAACCGCGCCGGTGCCGGCGCGATCGATATGAGGCTGCCATGCTAGTGCCGCGACGGCGATTGTAAACAGCGGCCGCCGGCGGCGCGCTTGCCCGCCTCGATCCCCGAGGCTAAGACGACGGTGCGACCCGCCGCGCCCTTAGCTCAGCCGGATAGAGCAGCTGCCTTCTAAGCAGCAGGTCGCAGGTTCGAGTCCTGCAGGGCGCGCCAAGCTCCCGGTGTACGGTCCGGAGACATGGTCAGCGGCTCGTACCCGAGACATGGGTGACGACCTCGGCTCGGTGCTTGCCGGCCTCATCACCAAACAGTTCGGACCACCCGACAATAGGGTCGGCGGGCGCCCGGTCGGTTGGCGTGGCCGTCTGGAAGACACTCCGCTGGCGTCCGCCGGTTAACGCGCGCATTCGGTCGTTCGTGTCGTATCGTGGAACATCCACTTCTTCGACTTCGATGACAGAAGACTGCGACTTCAGTAGCATGGTCCGATGTCGAGCGGACCGTGGACGGATGAAGAGAACGATCGGATCGTCGCAGATTATTTCGCGATGCTGACCGAGGATATCTCCGGGCGCCCGTACAACAAGGCGGCGCATCGCCGGGCACTCCTGCCGCTGCTGAATGGCCGCACGGAGAGTTCGATCGAGTTCAAGCACCAGAACATCAGCGCAGTTCTCAAGGGGCTCGGCGAGGACTGGATCCCCGGCTACAGGCCGGCGTTCAATTTCCAGATGGCGCTGGTCGATGCGGTGGCACGGTGGCTGAACGAGAACGCCGCGTGGCTCGGGCGACTGCCGGAAGCGCGCCCGGTGACCGGACTTCAGCAACCCGAGCAGATCTGGGTCGGCCCGCCGCCCACACATTCGAACCAGCCTCCGCCGCAGGAGCTCGAGCAGATGCTGCACATCGCCCACAAGTTCGACGCGGCGGGCCGGGACGAACGCAACCGCGTCCTCGGCCGCGCCGGCGAAGAGCGCGTTCTGGCACACGAGCGGGCAGCGCTGCGGTCGGAAGGGCGTGACGACCTGGCGCGCAAGGTCCGCTGGGTGTCCGAGGAGGACGGAGACGGCGCAGGCTACGACATCGCGAGTTTTGCGCCAAATGGCCAGCCACGCGTGATCGAGGTGAAGACGACCAACGGCTGGGAGCGCACGCCCTTCCACATCACGCGCAACGAACTCGCGGTGGCGGACGAGCGCCGATCCGAATGGTGTCTGTTCCGCCTCTGGAATTTCTCTCGCGAGCCCAAAGCGTTCGAGCTCTATCCACCGCTCGACGCCCACGTGTCACTCACCGCGGCTACATTCCAGGCGAGTTTTCATTGACGCCGCCAGCCAAAACCAGGTGCGTAGGCTACGGCGTCAGATGGACATGCGCGGCGCTTGGCGGTGTCGTTTTCGTGGCCGCGAACGGGCCGGGGTCTCGCCGCCGCGTTGGAACGGGTTGGTCAACTCCGGCTCTTACGACACCGATGACGACTCTTTGCCGAAGACGTGGTGTTGCACGCGGTGGTGATCGATGAAGGGCCAGTCGTAGGTGACGCCGAGGCCGGGGCCCTGGGGGACCGGGACGCAGCCGTCGGGTCCTACGGCTTCGGGCTGGTCGGTGTAGCCGCAGGTGTAGACCGGAGGGACGGCGTTGGGCATGGCGGGGCCAACGAGCGCCATTTCGTAGAAGTGGGTGTTGCGGGTGGCGGCGATCACGGCGCGATGGGCGGGGCCGCAGGCGTGGAACTGCAGGTCGAGGCCGAGCGCCTCGCAGAAATGGGCGATCTTGAGGGCGCCGGTGATGCCCATGTCGTATTCGGGATCGGCGTGGATCATGTCGCAGCCGCCGGCCAGCAGGAAGGCCGCCTTCTGCTCGATCGTGCGGACGTGCTCGGAGACCAGCAGCGGCGTGGCGAGCCGGGCGCGCAGGCGCTTGTGGCCTTCGGCCGCCACGCCGGCGTCGCGGTAGGGATCCTCGTACCAGAAGAAGCCCGCCGCATCGCAGGCGCGGCCGACGGTGAGCGCATCCATCCAGCTGCGGAGCTGGCAGGCCGGATCGAGCATCAGCGGCCAGCGGTCGCCGACGGCGTCGCGCACGCCTTCGACGTTGCGCACCTCGCGGGCTACGTCGCCGTCGTGCCAGCCGTGGATCTTGAAGCCGGCGAAGCCCTCTTCCTTGCAGGCACGCGCGAAATCGGCGAAGGCTTCGGGCGTGTCGAGGCCGCCCGGCTCCTCCTGGCCGTGATAGGTGCTGGCATAGGTCGGCAACCGCGTGCGCCAGGCGCCGAGCATCGAGGCGACCGAGCAGTCGCGGCGCCGGGCCGCCAGATCCCAGAGCGCGATGTCGATCGGGCCGTGGCCCATGTGATCGTAGGCGCGAAGCTCGCGCTTCATGTCGTCCCAGATGGCGCCGCGGGCGTCGGCGTCGCGGCCGATCAGATGCGGGGCGAGCATCACCGTCTGGGCCAGCGCCGAAGCGGTGCCGACCCAATGGGTGACGTAATCGCCGCGAGCACCGTCGTCGGTAAAGAGCGACACGGCGTAGCGCACGCAGGGCATGGTCGATCCGGCTTCGGCGATCAGGTTGCCGACGCCGGCGGCGCCGTGGGACGGCAGCGCCAGTCCCGGCACGCCGAAGGAGAAGGCGGAGATTTCGACGCGGTCGATGATGCTCAAGCGGCGGCTCCGGGAAGGGGGGCATCCTGGCGGACGAGACCCTGCCGTGCGAGCTCGTGCCAGAAGGCCGCGGGGATGGGGTGGCGCAGATGCGCGATGTTGGCCTCGACGTGCGCCGGTGCGAAGCCGCCCGGGATCACCGAGGTGACGGAGGGGTGGCCGAAGGGGAACTGCAGGGCCGCGGCCGGCAGCGGCACCGCGTGATCGCGGCAGACCTCCTCGATGCGTCGCACCTTGGCCATCACTTCGGGCGGGGCGTCCTCATAATTGTATTTGGCGCCCGAGATCGCACCGGTCGCGGTGATGCCCGAGCTGAAGACGCCGCCGATCACGATGCCGACGTCCCGCGCGGCGCAGGCGGGCAACTCGGTGTCGAGCGTATCCTGCTCCATCAGGGTGTAGCGCATCGCCAGGAGGAAGAAGTCGATGTCGAAAGCCTCGAGGAAGCGGGGGATCATGCCGGTCTCGTTGATGCCGCAGCCGATGCCGCGGATCACGCCCGTGGTTCTGAGCTCCTCGAGCGCCCGCCAGCCGCCGGTCGTCAGTTGCGCCAGATAGGCCGCGACGCTGGCCTCGCAGGTGTGGTGGCGAAAATCCAGGTCGTGGATGATGGCAAGGTCGATGCGGTTCATCCCCAGCCGCTGCAGGCTGTCCTCGAAGGAGCGCATGACGCCGTCATAGCTGTAGTCGAAGACGTGCTCGAAGGGCAGGCCGCCCGCCCAGAAGGGGTTGCGGTGGCGCTCCGGCCGAACCGGCGCCTTCAGCACCCGGCCGACCTTGGTCGACAGGACGAAGCTCTCGCGGTCCTGCCGGTAGAGAAAGCGGCCCAGACGGTGCTCGCTCTGGCCCAGACCGTACCAGGGCGCCGTATCGAAGTGGCGCAGCCCGGTGTCCCAGGCGGCCTGCAGCGTCGCCTCGGCCGCCGCATCCTCGACGCGCTCGAAGAGATCACCCAGGGGCGCGCCGCCGAAGCCCATGGCGGTGACGCCGACGTTCGATTTGCCGAGGCGGCGGACGGCCTGCGGGTCCATGGGCGTGCTCCTCAGCCGATCTCGATGCGCAGGGTCTCGATGCCGGCGAAAACCGCCTCGATCCGTTCGGGCGCACCGACGAAATCGAGGCCGGTATAGCTGCCGGTGGTGACGATCTGGCCGCGTCGCAGACCGCCGCAGTGATCCTTGCAGAGATCGGCCAGCGCGCGCAGCAGGTCGACGGGATCGCCGCCCGGGTTGGGGCCGCGACGGGTCTTGATCGTGCGATCGCCGGCGACGAGGGTGATGTCGAGGTCGTCGAAGCCGCGCGATCGCCAGTCGGCGATCGGTGCACCCAGGACGAGGCCGCCATTGATCCCGTTGTCGGCGAGCTTGAGCAGCGGCGGCGCCCGATCGCGCGCCTCGAGCCTCGACCATACGAGCTCGACCACCGGCCGGGCCGTTGCGATCGCCGCTTCGACCTCCGCCCGCGTATACGCCTCGGCGCGCCCGGGCAGATCGGTGGCCAGCTCGAAGGCGATTTCGCATTCCAGGCCCAGATCGGAACAGGGCAGCGATGGCGGATGGTAGGGGTTTGCTACGATGTCGGCCGTGAAGATGGGTGCGAAGGTCGCGTCCGCGTCCGGGGCCGGCCTGCCGACCTTCCAGCCGCCGACCGGACCGGTTTCGGCCGCCACCGCCGCCTGCACGGCATAGGCTTCGGCGGGCGATGTCGGCATCGCGACGCCGGCCAGGGCCGCATCGTCGAGGACGGTTCCGGGGTTCGCCGCACGACGTGTTTCGAGCAGCAAGCGGGCCAGATCGCGCATCCATGTCCTCCCCGACGAGACGATACCGGCCGTACACGGGCCGGCCGTTCCGGAGCCGGTACCCCGACAGCTCTACCGTCGTGCCCGGGCTTCGATGGTCGGGGAGTCTAGAGCAGTCCTCGATCGGATGGGACCGGAAACTGCCATGGCTGCCAGATTTTTGGCTGATTCCGGTTGGTCCCCGTGGCTCCGCCGGATGGGGAAGGGCTTCAGGGCAGGGCTGGTTCGGCCGCCGGTGCCGGCAGTGCCGCCGGTCGGGCCCGTCGCTCGGGTCGTGCGTGCTCCGGCCGGGTCGGCGGCGGGGCCGGTGCCGCGCTGCGCCGGGGGGCCGCGGCTTCGACGAGCTCGTCGACCTTGGCCGGGTCGAGGCGCAGCCGGTCATATTGCGCGCGCACATAGGCCAGCGCGTCGGCGGCGTAGGTGCGCGAGCGGCCGCTGTTGTGGATTCCGGTCTCGGCGAGCTCCAGTGCCATGCGCACCGTGACATAGTGCGGCGTGGGCAGCCCAGCGCGGGCGGCGAGAGCGGCCAGATGGCGCCGATCGGGATGATAGGCGAGCTTGCGCACGGCGGCGGGCTCGAGAGCGGCGAAAAGCGCCAGGGTGTGCTCGAAACCCGCTACGTCGCCGTCACGCAGAAAGGCGAGGAGATGGTCGGGGTGAAGATCGTCGGCCTCGTGACGATGGCGTAGATGCTCCGCCAGCCGCCGCTCGCCGTGCTCGCGCGCGGTCATGCCGATCGCCGCCCGCTCACGCACCGACTGCATGATGATCCGGGCCTGCTCCGCCGGCATCCGCCGGTCGTGGATCAACTGCCATTCGAGGCGGTCGCCGATGAAGCCGATCATCTGCTCGACCATGTCGTGCGGCAGCTCGGGGCGGCGGACCAGCCGGTTCTGCACCGCGGTGTCGGCGCGCCAGTCGCAGAAGACGCGCTCGAGGGCGGCGACCGAAAGGCGCGCACCGGTATTGCCGGCGAGCCGGACGACGACGTCCCGCGCACCGGTATCGAGCAGCGCGTCGCACAGGCCCTCGGAGATCCTCTCCCGGCCGGCCACGGCCAAGGCGTATTGCATGGCGTTGGTACGGACGATCTCGGTCAGATCCGCGTCGTCGAGTACCGGGCTCTTCTCGAGGATGTGCGTGGCGACCTCGATGTCGTCTCTCGCGAGCTCGAGCGCCGTCGCCCTCGGCAGATTGCCGCTCGTGGCGATGCTCTGGGCCAGCGCGCGGCGCACCTCCCTTTCCATGTCGCCGACCAGCAGCCCCAGGATCGCGTGCGCCAGATCCTGCGTCTCGACCTGCGCCAGGCGCTCGAAGCAGGCGCCGAACTTGGCCGCGATCACCGCCCGGGTCTCCGGCGATGAGTCGGCGCGCAGGGCGGCGACGTCCGACGGCGCGAGGGTCGCGACGGGTGCTTCGGCTTCGGCGGGGGCGATCATCGCCTGCCGTCGTCGGCTCGTCGGCGGTGTCTTTTCGAGATCCTTATGGTGGCGCAACGTTCGATCCCGTCTTTTCGCCCGGCTCGCGCGCGGGCATGCGTGGTTCAGGGGCAAGCTAGCAGCGAGGGGTTAATGTTCGATGTAGACGAGCCGGATCGCCCATGCCCGCGACCGGAGGAGACGGTGCGGGTAATCCGCGGGGTGATGCGGCTGATGCTCGATCTGGATCGGGCACCTCTGGCCGAATTTTCGATCAAGGGCGGGCGGCGGATCGACGTCATGGCGATGGCGGCCGACGGCGAGCTCTGGGCGATCGAGGTAAAATCCTCACGCGAAGACTACAGAACCGACCGCAAGTGGCGGGAGTACAGGGCCTTCTGCGATAGGTTCTTCTTCGCGGTCGGACCGGCCTTTCCCTTGGACATCCTGCCGGAGGGCGAAGGCCTGATCGTCGCCGACGGCTTTCACGGTGAGGTGCTGCGGCCCGCGGCCCACGCCGCCCTCGCACCCGCCCGCCGTCGCGCCCTGCTGCTCCGCTTCGCACGAACGGCGGCGCTGCGCGCGGCTAGGCTCGACGATCCATTGCGTAGCGGACTCTGATCTTGCGCATTCGTCGGACGAGCACGCCCTGGTCGTTGCGGAGCGGACTTTCTGCGCGCATGCCGTTCGGTTTCGGCAACACTGAGTTCGAGGCACGCGGTCTGGCGCGGGCGCCGTCGCGTCGACATCTCCTGGCGCACCAACGCCCTCTTGCCAAGGAGATGACGAGATGAGACCGGTCCTTTCCGTCCACGACGCGCCCCCGCGGCATTGGGTGGGCGACGGCTTTCTGGTGCGCTCGATGCTCTCGCACGGCGTGCAGGGCGCGGCCATCAGCCCCTTCATCATGCTCGATCACGCCGGACCCATGGAGTTCGCGCCGACGAGCGAGCGGCGCGGCGTCGGCCAGCATCCGCACAAGGGCTTCGAGACGGTCACCATCGTCTATGACGGCGCGGTCGAGCACCGCGATTCGACCGGGGCCGGCGGGGTGATCGGGCCGGGTGACGTGCAGTGGATGACGGCCGCTTCGGGCATTCTCCACGAAGAGTATCATGCGCCGGCCTTCGCCGCGGCCGGCGGCCGCTTCGAGATGGTGCAGCTCTGGGTCAACCTGCCGGCGAAGGACAAATCCGCCCCGCCCGGCTACCAGACCCTTCTCGACGCCGACATCCCGGTGGTCACGCTGCCGGAGGGGGCGGGCCGGCTTGGGGTGGTCGCCGGCCGCTTCGGCGAGGCTCGCGGACCCGCCCGTACCTTCACGCCCATGAACATCTGGGATCTGCGTCTGGTCCGCGACGGCAAGATGCGGCTCGATGTGCCCGAGGGGCACACACTCTCGCTGGCCGTGCTCGACGGCACGGTCGAGATCGACGGCCACACGATCCTGCGCACGGGGCAGACGGCGGTCCTCGGTCGCGAGGGCGGCGCCGTGGGGGTCGAGGCCAATGGCGAGGCCAAGCTCTTGGTGCTCACCGGCGAGCCGATCGACGAGATGGTCGTGGCCCACGGACCCTTCGTGATGAACAGCACGGAGGAGATCAGGCAGGCGATGCACGACTTCCGGGCGGGCCGATTCGGCACGATCCGGGCGTCTGAGACCGCCTGATCCCTCGTCACCTGAACGAAGTGGCTCAGAGCATCGCCAGCGGCTGCTTGCGCGCGGGCGGCGGGAAGGCGCGGTCGATGGCCTCGAGATCGGCGGGTTCGAGGGTGAGGTCGGCGGCGCGGCGGTTGGCCTCGACGTGCTCGCGGCGCACGGCCTTGGGGATGGCGATCACGTCCGGGTGGCGCAACAGCCAGGCCAGCGCCACGGCGAAGCGGTCGCAGCCGTGGCGTCGGCCGATCTCGTCGAGCACGTCGCCAGGTGGCAGCCGGCCCTGCTCGATCGGGCTGTAGGCCATCAGCGGCATCGTGCGCTCGCGCAGGAAGGGGAGCAGGTCGAACTCGATGCCGCGGCGGCCGACATTGTAGAGCACCTGATCGGTGGCGCAGGCCTCGCCGCCGGCGACGTGCAGGAGTGATCGCATGGCGTCGGCGTCGAAATTGCTCACACCCCAGCGGGCGATCATGCCCTTCTCGATCAGGGTCTCGAAGCCGGACACGGTCTCCTCGAGCGGGATGGAGCCCGGCCAGTGCAGGAGGTAGAGGTCGATCCGCTCGGTTTGGAGCCGCTTCAGGCTGCGGGCACAGGCTTCCTGTACGCCGCGGCGCGAGGCGTTGTAGGGGTAGACCTTGGAGACCAGGAAGACGGTATCACGGCAGGCCGCCACGGCTTCGCCGACCACCTCCTCGGCGCCGCCTTCGGCATACATCTCGGCCGTGTCGATCAGCGTCATGCCGAGATCGACGCCCCGGCGCAACGCGGCGACTTCGGCGGCGCGCCTGTCCCGGCGCTCGCCCATGTACCAGGTGCCCTGGCCGAGCGCCGGAACCTCTTCGCCGTCGGGCAGGGTGACGTGGCGCATGGCGCATCTCCTCTGGTTTCGAGCGGGCGGTTTCGAGCGGGCGGAGGGCTCGCGCGGCATCCGCCCGGCGCGGATCGTGGTACTCGGATGGCGGCATCCGAGCGGGCGTTCCGGCGAGGAGCATACGGCTTCTTGCCTAATCGCCAAACGTGCCATGATGCATCGTCGACGAAGCGACGCTCCGCCGGCCGGAGCCGTGTGGTTAGGGTGGTTCGAGAGCGGTCGGGACGGCTGAGGCGCAAGGCATGATCATTCTGGTGGCGGCATTCGTGACGAGCATCGTCCTGGCGGCGCTGCTGGCAAGTGCGGTGATGGCGCGCACGGGCCTGCGCGGGCGGCTCGGCCTGATGCCGCTGGGTCTGGCGGCGGGTGTGGTCGCGGCACTGCCGGCCGTGGTGGTGCCGATCGAGAGCAATCCGCTGCTGGCGTCGATCGACCATCTGCCGACGCAAATCCTGGCGATCGCCGCGGTGCGTGCCATGCTCTTCGGGCTGCTGGTCACCGCCGCGGTCACGCTGGCGCTGGGACGTCGCGGCCGAACGCGGCGGCGGGCGGACGTGGTGACGCTGGCGCTCGCCGTCGGCTTCGGCTTCGGCATCGTCACGACACTCGCACGCTTGGCCGGATTGCAGGGCTGGCCGCCCAGTCTCCTGATCACCGCCATGACCAACCTGCCAATGCAGGTCTGCTTCGCGCTGCTGATCGCCTCGCCGGTCCTGCTGGCCCGCTTTCCCGTCGAGCTCGAGCCCGGCGAGCGGAAGGGCGGTGTGATCGGGGCCGGCGACGCGGCCTCGGCGCGTATCGCCACCGGCTGGCGGGTCGGGTCGAGCTACGTCCTGGCCTTGACGGTGCAGACGGCGTTCCAGGCGGTGCTCGAGACCAACGCGCTGGTCGGTCATTGGATGGCCTGGCTCGAGCCCTGGCTCCTGGGGGCGCTCTGGCTCGGGCTGATCCTGCTGGTGTGGCTGGTCGGGCTGGCGGTGATGGCGGTGCAGGAGCGGGTCGATCTGCCGCGCTCCTTCGTGGCGAAGCTGCGCGCCGGCCATGCCAGCGTCCTGCTCAGTCCCTATTTCTGGACGGTCGTCGGCATCGTCGTCGCGGCGCTGGCCTTTCTCTTCCTCGCCCTCACCTTCAGCGCCGGTGTCGAGAGCATGCTCGGACGGCTGATGATCTATGCGCTGATGGTCGTCCCGCTGCTCGCCAGTGCAGTGATGCTGCGCACCGCCTTCGCTCTCAGACGACGACCGGCGGTGGAGGAGGAGTAGCCGGTCGTCAAGCGGGGGCGGGGGTGCTGGAGCATGGTTCCGATCAGACGCGATCGGAACCATGCCCCAGCTTCCTGTTTTTTCGCATTTCCTGATCGATCTGGTGGTTCCACCACATCGGGAAAAGCTCTAGCACGGCCGCGGGAACGGGCGGCGTGGCCGTCGTGCCCCTGCAGGGAGATGGGCGTGGCGGACGGATCGGCGGCGAGCGGGACGCTCGGGGGCTCGGTGGCGAGCGGCACGCTCGAGGATGCGTTCGGCCGGCTGGACGATCTGGCCGCGGACGCAGCGGCGGGCAGGTTGGCGCTTTTTCTCGATTTCGACGGCACCCTCGCGCCGATCGTCGATCGGCCGGGTGACGCGCGGATGAGCGACGAGTTGCGCGGCTGCCTGCAGGCGCTGGCGCGGCGCATGCCGGTCGCCGTGGTCAGCGGGCGCGATCTCGACGACGTGGCCCGAAGGGTCGCCCTCGACGGCATCGCCTATGCGGGCAGCCATGGCTATTGCATGCGTCATGCCGACGGACGCGAGGAAGAGCAGGGGCGTGAGTTCCTGGGCGATCTCGATGCGGCGGAGCGTGCGTTGCACGCGGCGTTCGACGGGGCCGGGGACGTGGTCGTCGAACGCAAGCGTTTCGCGATCGCCGTTCACTATCGCCGTTCACCCGTCGACCCAAACCTGCTCGAGCGGCGCGTGCGTGCGTGTCTTTCAGGCGTACTTTCAGCGCCGGAGCGGCTCGAGATGCACGGCGGCAAGATGATCTTCGAGGTGCGGCCGCGTTTCGACTGGCACAAGGGACGGGCGGTGATGCATCTCCTGGCGTGCACGGGCGGCCGCGCCCCGCTCTTCATCGGTGACGACGTGACCGACGAGCAGGCGTTCCGCACGCTGCGCGAGGAGGGCCCGCCCGGCAGTGTCGGCATCGTCGTCGACCACGACGATCGCCCCACCTGGGCGACGCTGCGGCTCGACGACGTCGCCGCCGTCGAGCGCTTTCTCGTGGCGTTCTCAGCACGGCTCTGATCCGGGAGCTTTGACGACGGCGCGTCGTCGACTGCATATCGTGTGGGAGGTATTCGGCGCCGGAAAAAAGAGGCCCGGAGCCGAAGCTCCGGGCCCTCGAAGTGAGGAGAAACAAGAAAAGAACGTCCCGCTGCCCGGCGAGACGCTATGCGACGCGCATCAGCTACAGCCTGTGGTTGTGCCGCACGTGTCACATTTCAGGCAGGTGCCGTTGCGCACCAGCGTGAAGTTGCCGCAGGAAGGACAGCTGTCGCCGACATAGCCCTGCATCCGGGCGATCTCGGCCTGCTGTCTGCGGTCGTCTCTGGAGGTGGCGACGCCGATTGCGACGTCACCGACGGCGGCCGAGCCGATGCTCGTTCCCGTCGCCCTCAATGTCTCGTGCAGCGCCTCGGGGCGCAGCTCGACGGCCCGGCTCTTCACACCCTGCCGCTCGCCGCCATGGCCCGCATCCTCGCCGGCCCCGGCGCCGCCGGCGAGCAGTCTCAGATTGCCGCGGACGAAGCCGGTGGAGGCGATGTGGGCCACGCTCTGCCGTGTGCTCTCACCCTCGCGCGAGCCGTGGCCGATGGCGTCGTGGCGCATCTCGTCGGGGTCGACATTGGCCAGATCGGTGCGACCCAGATAGGAGATCGCCAGCTCGCGAAAGATGTAGTCGATGACCGAGGTCGCCATCTTGATCGTGTCGTTGCCCTGGACGATGCCCGAGGGCTCGAAGCGCACATAGGAGAAGGCCTCGACGAACTTCTCGAGCGGCACGCCATATTGCAGGCCGGTCGAGATGGCGATGGCGAAGCTGTTCATCAGCGAGCGGAAGGCGGCCCCTTCCTTGTGCATGTCGACGAAGATCTCGCCGAGCCGGCCGTCCTCATATTCGCCGGTCCGCAGATAGACCTTGTGACCGCCGACGACGGCTTTCTGGGTGTAGCCCTTGCGTCGCTGCGGCAGGGTGCGCCGCTCGGAGACGAACCGCTCGACGATCTTTTCGGTGACCTGCACGATCCGCTCGACCTGCGGCGTCTCGGCGATCTCCTCCTCGTCCTCGTCGAGATCGTCGAAGGCCATGGTCGAGAGCGGCTGCGACAGCTTGGAGCCGTCGCGGTAGAGAGCGAGCGCCTTGAGCCCCAGACGCCAGCCTTCGATATAGACCTGATCGCAGTCGGCGACGGTTGCGGTCGGCGGCATGTTGATGGTCTTGGAGATGGCACCGCTGATGAAGGGCTGGGCCGCCGCCATCATGTGCACGTGGCTGGCCGCCGAGAGATAGCGTTTGCCGGTTCTGCCGCAGGGATTGGCACAGTCGAAGACCGGCAGATGCTCGTCCTTCAGATGCGGCGCGCCTTCGACGGTCATCGTCCCGCAGCAATAAGCGTTGGCCGCCTCGATCTGCTTTCGCGAGAAGCCGAGGGCCTGGAGCATGTCGAAGGCCGGATCGGCCAGCCTGGCGTCGTCGAAGCCGAGCTCGTGGCAGACCTCGTCGCCGAGCGTGAAGCGGTTGAAGACGAACTTGATGTCGAAGGCGGTCGGCAGCGCCGCCTCGATCTTGCGCAGCACCGTCTCGTCGAAGCCCTTGGCCCGCAGCGTCCGGTGGTTGACGTGCGGCGCCTCGTCGAGCGTGCCGCGGCCCGTCGCGTAGCGCACGACGTCCTCGATCTGCGCTTCGTCGTAGCCCAGCGTGCGCAGCGCTTCGGGCACCATGCGGTTGATGATCTTGAAGAAGCCGCCGCCGGCGAGCTTCTTGAACTT
>JAGREO010000018.1:0-9363 GCA_020446525.1 Geminicoccaceae bacterium
GCGCGTGCCGCAGGCGCAGCAAGGGCGCGCCGACGATCTGGCGGCCACCCCAGCCGGCGGCGACCCGCTGTTCGGGATTGAGGAAGCGCTCGAACAGCAGGCCGAAGCGCAGGGGGTCGAGGTCGGTGATCTCGAGCGCCCATGCCACGACCGAGCCCGCCCCCGAGCCGCGCCCCGGCCCGACCGGAATGCCCTCGCCCTTGGCCCAGCGGATGAAGTCCGAGACGATCAGGAAATAGCCCGGGAACTTCATCTGGACGATCACGTCGAGCTCGAAGGCGAGACGCTCGCGATAGGCTTCGACGGGACCGTGCACACCGCGTTCGATCCGCCGCTCGAGCCCGGCTTCGGCCTGAACGCGCAGCTCCTCGTTCTCGTCGCGGCCGGCGCCGGTGTCGAAGGGCGGCAGGATCGGATCACGGGCCGGAGCGGCGAAGGCGCAGCGACGGGCGATGGCGAGGGTGTTCTCGATCGCCTCGGGCAGATCGGCGAAGAGCCGGGTCATCTCCTCGGCGGTCTTGAATCGATAGTCGAGCCCCACCCGCCTGCGATCGTCGACCGCCACCTGACTGCCCTCGGCGAGGCAGATCAGCGCGTCGTGCGCCTCGTGCATCGAGGGTTCGAGAAAATGCACGTCGTTGGTGGCGACCAGCGGGATGTTCCGGGCATAGGCCAGATCGAGCAGGAAGGGCTCGCTCCGGTTCTCCGCCTCCTCGTCGTGACGGCCGATCTCGATATAGAGCCGGTCGCCGAAGGCCCGGTGCAACACCGCGCAGAGCCGCCCGGCGGCTTCGGTCTCGCCGGCCAGGGCCAGCCGCGCCAGAGGCCCGCCGGCGCCGCCGGTGAGCGCGATCAACCCCTCGTTCGCGGCGATGAGCTCGTCCGGCGCCAGGGCGATCTCGGCACCGGGCTCGGTGGCCAGATAGGCGCGGCTCAGCAGGCGCAGGAGATTGCCGTAGCCCGTCTCGTTCTGCACCAGCAGCACCATCGAGGGCGGCCGCTGCGGACGCCGGTGGCCGGGACCGGCGATCTCGATGGCCAGCGGCACGAGGGCACCCACGATCGGCTGCACACCCGCCGCCATCGCCGCCGCACAGAACGGCATGACCCCGAAGAGATTGGCCCGGTCGGTGACCGCCACCGCCGGCATGCCACGGGCCAGACAGGCCTGGGCGAGCCCCTTGTGGGTGACCGCACTCTCGAGCAGCGAGAAGGCGGAGCGTACGCGCAGATGGACGAAGCCGGGTTCGGTCATGAGCAGCCGATCGATGATGGCGGACTTCTACCCTCCTAGCCCGCCGTGGCGTCACGCCGAAACCCCGAAGCGCCGGTTATCCCCCGTTTTCGCTCCTGCCGGCATTCTCGGTGGAAGACGGGTTCCGGGAAGGCGACCGGCAGCCGCGGCGGTCTGGCGCTCACGACCCGTGCGCCGCGCGGCTGTCGGCCGGCGCCTCATCGCGCGCGTGCATGCCGTAGTCGCGGATGACGCCGGCGATGCGCAGGCGGTAGCCGGCGAAGTAGCTGCCCCGGCCGAGCTTCTGGGCCGCCCGGTGCTCGGCCGTGTTGCGCCAGGCGTCCAGCGCCGCCTCGTCGCGGAAGAAGGAGAGCGAGAGGATCTTCTTCGGATCGGTCAGGCTCTGGAAACGCTCGACCGAGACGAAGCCGTCGATCTCTTGCAGGATCGGCCGCAGCCGGGCGGCGTGGTCGAGATAGTGCTGCTTTTCTTCGGGCTTCGGCTCGACCTCGAAAATGACCGCGATCATGGACGCTCCCTTTCGGCATGCGGTGTGGAGACCAGCTTCAAGAACGTTCTGTCCTCGCGCAAAAGGAATTTTTCTTCCTGGGCGAAACGGTAGTTCTCCCGGCCGAGCGGGTCTTCGGCGAGCCGCGCGCGATAGGCCTCGTAGGCCGCGAGACCGTCGATGGTGTAGACGCCGTAGGCGAGCGTGCTCGAGCCCTCGTGCGGGGCGTAATAGCCGATCAGATCGGCACCGCAGCGCGGGATCGCCCGGCCCCAGTTGCGCGCATAGCGGACGAACGCGTCCCGCCTGGTCGGATCGATGTGATAGCGGATGAAGCAGGTGATCATGGCCGGGTCCTCCTGTTGCCCGCCCTCCTTCTAGCCGCTTGCCTGGCGCTGATGTTTCGATCATGATCGAAACATGAAGGAAGGACCGGACATCGCGCTCATCGGCGCGCTGATCGGCGATCCCGCCCGCGCCAACATGCTGCTCGCACTCATCGGCGGCCGTGCGCTGACCGCGGGCGAACTCGCCGCCGTGGCCGGGGTGACGCCGCAGACGGCGAGCACGCATCTCAGGCGGCTGGAAGAGGGCGGCCTGATCCGCCAGCGCCGCCAGGGCCGGCATCGCTACATGGCGCTGGCCGACGACGAGGTCGGCCGGGTGCTCGAGGGCATGATCGGCCTCGCCGCCAGCCGCGGCCACCACAGAGTGCGGACCGGCCCTTCCGAGCCGGCGCTCCGCCACGCCCGCGTCTGCTACGACCATCTGGCCGGTGAGATGGGCGTGCGCCTCTATGACGGCCTCGTCACCACCGGCCGCCTAGTCCTCGACGGCGACACCCCGGTCCTGACCGGGCCCGGCGCCGCCTTCATGGCCGATTTCGGCATCGACCTCCCCCGCCTCCGCCGCGCCCGCCGCCCCTTGTGCCGGGCCTGCCTCGACTGGAGCGCGAGGCGGCCACACCTGGCGGGGTCGCTGGGCGCGGCGCTGCTGGAGGGGTTCTACGCGAGGGGCTGGGCGAGGCGTCAGACGGGCTCGCGGGCGGTGGTGTTCACGCGGGAGGGGGAAGCGGCGTTCGAGGCGGAAGGTTGGAATGCGAGCTGATCTATTGGGAAAGCGGACACAACAAGGGCCATAAGCAAACCGGCACTTCCGCTAACATGCTGCTATAAATGGCACATGGATGATATAGAAACGGACATGGAACCGGCCATAGAAGCGGCCTCGAAGCCCGGAGACCGGGGCGAGTCCACCGGCCTGATGGAGCCGCTGCTGGTGCCGGAAGCCTCGCGCCACCGGTCACGCCTGATGGACCTCGCCGTCGAGCTTGCCGCTGGCGCGGCAGGATTCCGCCGCAGCCTCGAGGGGGCGATGAAGAACGACTACAGCGTCGATTGTGAAAAGCGCGGCCTGCAGCTCGAAGCGAAGGCCCAGATCGCTGTATTTGGTTTGCGACGGTCCAGGAGATGCAGGTCGTTCTGCACGGCTTCCAGGAAGGCTACGATC
Organism: Geminicoccaceae bacterium; assembly: GCA_020446525.1. Lineage (GTDB taxonomy): Bacteria > Pseudomonadota > Alphaproteobacteria > Geminicoccales > Geminicoccaceae > JAGREO01. Next base: position 3,252 of record JAGREO010000018.1, read on the forward strand.
ACAGGTGGCCGCAGCCTGACGCCGGCCCCCTTTGGCGACCGACACGGCCGTCCTAGGAATTACTGCAGAGGACTTTCGATATGTCGGTAGAACTCGCGCAAGCTCAAGGTCCCGTCTCAATTTTCACGCCGGAGCATCTCAATCAACTGAAAAACGGATTCGAGAGTGTATTGGAAAACCACAAGCAGCTAACGATGGCTTTCTCCGCACGCAGATTCCGTGATGCACGTGCAGAAGAATTTGCTCATCATGGTTTCCTGCGACGGTTTAACTGTATGAAACGTAGCATAATCAATGTATTTACACTGCTACCGCCAAATCTCATGGATATTCCCTCTGAAGATAGACGCCAAAATGCGGTGATTAATATACAGGCCTTCTATATCAATACCTATGGTGCGACCGACAATCTCTCCTGGATATGGGTTAGAGAAAAAAAAGTCAAGAAATCCAATGGATATGAGCTACCGCATGGCGATGTAGGATTGCGCAAGAAAAATGTTATAGTTTCCTTTCCTCCAGACTTTAGAGAGTATCTTGGCACCATCAATTGTTGGTTTAAAAATATTGAGAATTTTAGACACGCACTTGCACATAGAATCCCTCTCTATATCCCTCCCTACCATGTGCGGCTTGAGGATGCAGAGACGTATCAGAAACTGGAAAACGGTATACAGGCTGCAATGTCTCGGGGTGACGATGCTGAGCGTGACAACCTAACAAGAGAGCAGGAAAAGATCAAAACTTTCCAACCGTTGATGACGCATTCGCTTGGAGAAAAGACAAAGATGGTAATATTTCATTCGCAATTGATTATTGACTTCAACACTGTTCATCAGATCGCATGCAAAATGCTGGAAGCGCTTGACCGCTAGAGCAGTTTGGCGATTTGAGGGACACAACGCCTATCGGATGCCGAAACGGGCAAGGAATCGGCTATGACGGCGGCCTCAAGAACCGAAGACCGGAGTGAGTCCACTGGTCTGATGGAGCCGCCGCTGCTGCCAGAGTGCTGGGGAGATCGGGGGACACAATACTCGCCGCGAACACGCCCTCGAATCTGACCAGTCCGGCGATGTCGCCCTTGACCCCGTCCTCGAACGAGAGCCGCAGATGATGGTCCGGCAGTGCCTCGACGGCGACGATGTCCTTCAGCATGGCCCTGCTCCAATGGCGCCGGACGCGGCGGCGGCTCTTACGCGCGTGCCGCCTGCCGATACTCCACGACCGGCACCTCCTCGCCGCAGCGTTACGCGGTCTCGCCGTGCCCGACGCGACGGGGCGCTGCCGGCCTCACCTTGCCAACCTCTCCGCATGCCACGCCACATGGTCGCCCATGAAGGTCGCGATGAAGTAGTACGAGTGATCATACCCCTCCTGGCGGCGCAGCGTGAGGGGGATGGCGGCTTTGGTGCAGGCTTGCTCGAGGAGTTCGGGCTTGAGCTGCTCGGCGAGGAAGTTGTCGCCGGTGCCCTGGTCGACGAGGATTTCCGGGACGCGCGCGCCGTCCTCGATCAGGGCGGTGGTGTCGTGGGCGCGCCAGGTCTGGCGGTCCCCCTGCCGATTTGGGCCGAGATAGCCGCCGAGCGCCTTTTCGCCCCAGGGGCAGCGCATGGGTGAGGCGATGGGGGCGAAGGCGGAGACGCTCTCGTAGGTGCCCGGGTTCTTGAGTGCCAAAGTGAGGGCGCCGTGGCCGCCCATGGAGTGGCCGAAGATGCCCTGGCGCGCGGTGTCGGCGGGGAAGCTGGCTTCGACGAGGGCCGGGAGCTCGGCAACGACGTAACTCTCCATGCGGTAATTGGTGGACCAGGGTTCCCGCGTGGCGTCGAGATAGAAGCCGGCGCCGCTGCCGAAATCATACGTGTCGTGCTCGCCCTCGAGATCGAGGCCGCGGGGGCTGGTGTCGGGGCAGACGACGATCAGCCCGTGCTCGGCGGCGTGGCGCTGGAAGCCGCCCTTGGCGGTGACGTTCTCCCAGGTGCAGGTCAGGCCCGAGAGATACCAGAGAAGCGGACACGGGCCGCGCTCGGCGGCGGGCGGCAGGAAGACGGAGAACTCCATCGCCGTGCCGGTCTCGTTCGACTGGTGACGGAAGACCTTCTGCCAGCCGCCGAAGCTCTTCCAGGCGCCGATTTCTTCCAGGGTCATGGATGCTCCTCGATGAAGGCGTGGAGGTGACGGATTTGTGGTGCCGGACTGCCCTCGCCGTCGCGCCATCGTTTCGTGGCGATGAGCGAGCCGTTCATTCGGAGAGGGTCGCGTGACGGTGCCAGAGCCGAAACGCCATGATGACGAACGTCGATCCAGGGAGCAAGCCGATTGGGCGCCATGGCACGCACCCCGCGGGCGTGCTATCTCTCGCCTCAGCGCGCGCTCGTCGAGCGGGCGATCACCGACATCGGGGAGCATCCTCTCATGGCCACGGCGATCAAGGACATCCGCAATCAGCTGAAGGACACCAAGCTGTTCCGCGAGCAGTGCTATGTCGACGGGCAGTGGATCGATGCCGAAGGGGGCGGCACGGTTCCAGTCGAGGATCCGGCCACCGGCGAACAGATCGGCACCGTGCCCAAGCTCGGCGCCGGCGAGACGAGGCGGGCGATCGAGGCGGCGCACGCGGCCCTTCCGGCCTGGCGGGCCAGGACCGCCAAGGAGCGCTCCATTCTGCTCAAGAAGTGGTTCGACCTGATCGCCGAGCATGCCGACGATCTCGCCTACATCATGACCCGCGAGCAGGGTAAGCCGCTGGCCGAGGCCAAGGGCGAGATCACTTATGCCAACTCGTTCATCGAGTGGTTCGCCGAGGAGGGCAAGCGGATCTATGGCGACGTGATCCCGCAGACCGTGGGCTCGCGCCGCATTCTGGTGCTCAAACAGCCCGTCGGCGTCTGCGCAGCGATCACACCCTGGAACTTCCCGGCGGCGATGATCACCCGCAAGGTCGGGCCGGGGCTGGCGGCGGGCTGCACCTTCGTGGTCAAGCCGGCGAGCTACACGCCCTATTCGGCGCTGGCGCTGGTGGAGCTCGCCCATCGCGCCGGCATCCCCAAGGGCGTGGTCAACGTGGTAACCGGCGGTGCGCGCGACATCGGCGGCGAACTGACGGGCAACAAGCTGGTGCGCAAGGTCACCTTCACCGGCTCGACCGAGGTCGGCAAGGTGCTGCTCGAGCAGTGCGCCAAGACGGTCAAGAAGGTGTCGATGGAACTCGGCGGGCACGCGCCCTTCATCGTCTTCGACGACGCCGACATCGATTCGGCGGTGCAGGGTGCCATCGCCTGCAAGTTCCGCAATGCCGGCCAGACCTGCGTGTGCACCAACCGCATCTACGTCCAGGCGGGTGTCTACGACCGCTTCGCCGAGAAGTTCGCCGAGGCGGCCCGCAAGCTCAAGGTGGGTGCCGGCACCGACGAGGGCACCGAGGTCGGGCCGCTGATCGAGAAGGCCGCCATCGGCAAATCGTCCGAGCATGTCGAGGACGCCGTCGCCAAGGGTGCGAAGGTGATGATCGGCGGCAAGCCGCACGAGATGGGCGGGCTGTTCTTCCAGCCGACCGTACTCTCGGGCTGCAGCGCCGACATGAAGATCGCCAACGAGGAGACCTTCGGCCCGGTGGCGCCGCTCTTCAGGTTCGAGACCGAGGAGGAGGCTCTGCGGCTCGCCAACGACAGCGACGTGGGTCTCGCCGGCTATTTCTTCTCGCGCGATCTGGGCCGGGTGTTCCGGGTCGCCGAGGCGCTCGAGGTGGGTCTGATCGGCGTCAATGACGGCGTCATCTCGACCGAGGTGGCGCCGTTTGGCGGGGTCAAGGAGAGCGGGCTCGGCCGGGAAGGCTCGAAATACGGCATCGACGATTATCTGGAGATCAAATATGTGAGCCTGGGCGGGATCTCCTGAACCCATGGCGCACTACGATCTCTTCGTCATCGGCGGCGGGTCGGGCGGTGTCGCCTGTGCCCGCCGCAGCGCCGCTTATGGCGCCAGTGTCGGGCTCGCCGAAGGCAGCCGGATGGGCGGCACCTGCGTCATTCGCGGCTGCGTGCCCAAGAAGCTCATGCACTATGCCGGCCTGTTCGGCGATTTCGTCCAGACCGCCCGATCCTTCGGCTGGAAGGCGGGGCATCCCGAGCACGATTTCCAGGCGCTCTTGCGTGCCCGCAACGAGGAGATCGCCCGGCTCAACGGCATCTATGTCGGCATGCTCGAGAAGGCCGGCGTCGCCATCCACGCCGGCCGCGCCACGCTCGGGCCGCATCGGGACGGTGCCTTCACCATCGAGGTGACGACCGCCGGCGGACCCGAGCATCACAGTGCGGACCGGGTGGTCGTGGCCGTCGGTGCGAGGCCGGTGATGCCCGACATCGAGGGTATCGAGCACGCCGTCACCTCAGATTTCATGCTCGAGGAGATCTACCCGCTGCCGCGTCGCTTCACCGTCGTCGGCGCCGGCTATATCGGCCTCGAGATCGCCGGCATCATGAACGGCCTGGGCGCCGACACCACGCTGCTCCTGCGCGGCGAGGAACCGCTGCGCGGCTTCGACGACGATCTGCGCCGCGAGATCACGGCCGGACTCGAGCGCCACGGTCTCACCATTCGCCCGAAGACCGTCGTCCGTCGCATCGCGAAGAACGCCGACGGCGCGATCGTTCTGGATACCGACCGCGGACCGGTCGAAGCCGACCTGCTGCTCTACGCCACCGGCCGCAAGCCGATCCCGCAGACGGAGAATATCGGCCTCGAGGCGCTCGGCGTGGAGAAGACGGCGGACGGCTCGATATGTGTCGACGCGGCCTACCGCACCAATGTCGAGGGCCTCTATGCCGTGGGCGACGGCTCCGATCATGCCGGTTTCGGCCTCGATGCCGGCCAGCACGATCTGACGCCGGTCGCCATCGCCGAGGGCCGGGTGATCGCCGAGACCCTCTACAACGACAACCCGCACGGCGTGCGCTACGACACCATCCCGACCGCCGTCTTCGCGACCCCGCAGGCCGGCTCGGTCGGTTTGTCCGAGGCCTATGCGCGGGCGCTGGACTACGACATCGCCGTCTACACCACGTCGTTCCGGCCGATGCTGCACAGCCTGGAGAAGGGGGATCAGCGCACCATGATGAAGCTGATCGTCGACAAGGCGACGGACAGGGTGATCGGCTGCCACATGGTCGGCGACGACGCCTCGGAGATCATCCAGGGCCTGGCCGTGGCGATGACCGCCGGCGCCACCAAGGCGCAGTTCGACGCGACCGTCGGCGTTCATCCGAGCACCGCCGAGGAATTCGTGACGATGTATCAGCCCGTGCAGCGGTGATCCTCACCATCGGCCCTTGACGCGCCGCAGCGAAACGGGCTCACATCCGGCGACACCTTCAAGCGCGAAAAAAGCGGACGCCCTCACCATGACCCAGAACTGGACCCCGGCCACCTGGCGCGACAGGATCCGCCGGCAGATGCCCGCCTATGGCGACCAGGCCGCGCTGGATGCCACCGAAGAACGCCTGGCCGGCTATCCGCCCCTGGTCTTCGCCGGGGAGGCCCGGCGGTTGCGCGAAGAGCTCGGCCGGGTCTGCGAGGGCCGGGGCTTCGTCCTGCAGGGCGGCGATTGTGCCGAGGCCTTCGCCGACTTCTCCGCCGACAAGATCCGCGACACCCTGCGCGTGCTGCTGCAGATGGCCGTGGTGCTGACCTTCGGCAGCGGCCAGCCGGTGGTGAAGCTCGGCCGCATGGCCGGCCAGTTCGCCAAGCCCCGCTCGGCCGATACGGAGACCAAGGGCGACGTCGAGCTGCCCTCCTATCGCGGTGACATCGTCAACGACATCGCCTTCGACGCGCTCTCCCGCGAGCCGGACCCGACCCGCCAGCTCCAGGCCTACGGTCAGGCGGCGGCGACGCTCAACCTGCTACGCGCCTTCACCCAGGGCGGCTACGCCTCGCTCACCCGGGTCCACGAATGGACCATGGGCTTCGTCGACCGTTCGCCACAGGGTGAGCGCTACCGCGACATGGCCGACCGCATCGCCCAGTCGCTCGACTTCATGCGCGCCTGCGGCGTCTCGGACCTCAACACGCCCGAGATCAACCGGGTCAATTTCTACACCAGCCACGAGGCGCT
>JAGREO010000018.1:9368-20249 GCA_020446525.1 Geminicoccaceae bacterium
AGGCGATGACCCGCGTCGATTCCACCACCGGGCAGTGGTACGATACTTCCGCCCATCTGGTCTGGATCGGCGAACGCACCCGTCAGCCCGACGGCGCTCATGTCGAGTTCTGCCGCGGCATCTGCAACCCGATCGGGCTCAAGGCCGGCCCCGGCATCCAGCCGGACGAGCTGTTGCGCCTGTGCGACCTGCTCAATCCGAAGAACGATCCGGGCCGGCTCACGGTGATCGTCCGCATGGGGCACGACAAGGTCGAGCAGGGCCTGCCGGCCCTGGTGCGGGCGGTGGCGCGCGAGGGCCGCAAGGTGGTCTGGACATGCGACCCCATGCACGGCAACACCATCAAGTCCGCCTCCGGCTTCAAGACCCGCCCCTTCGAGCGCATCCTGGCCGAGGTTCGCGCCTTCTTCGCCGTGCACAAGGACGAAGGCAGCCATCCGGGCGGCATCCATCTCGAGATGACCGGTCAGGACGTGACCGAATGCACCGGCGGTGCCCAGGCCATCACCGACGCCGCCCTGGCCGACCGCTACCACACCTATTGCGATCCCAGGCTGAACGCGCAGCAGAGCCTCGAGTTGGCCTTCCTCATGGCCGAAGCGCTGCGCGACGAGAGGGCGGCGCTCCGACAGGCGAGTTGAGCCGGACGCCTCAGCGCAGGCCGGCGTCGACCACGATGCATTGCTTGGTGATCATGGCACTCGCATCGGACGCGAGGAAGAGGGCGGTGTCGGCGATGGCTTCGGCGTGCAGCACGCGGTGGAGGCACTGGCGGGACACGACGGCGTCGATATCGGCGTCGCTCATCCACAAGCGGCGCTGACGCTCGGTGATCACCGCCCCCGGGGCGATGGCGTTGACGCGGATGCCGTCGACGCCCAGTTCGCGGGCGAGGCTGCGGGTCAGGCCCATGACCGCGGCCTTGGCGCTGGAATAGGCGATCATCCGTGTGCCGCCGCCCATCCAGGCGATCGAGCTGAAATTGACGATCGAGCCGCCGCCCGCTTCGCGCATCATCGGGATCACGGCCTGGGCGCAGAAGAACTGGTGGCGCAGATTGACCGCCATCGCGGCGTCCCAATAGGCGACCGTCACCTCGGCCAGATCGTGGCGTTCGTCATTCGCGGCGTTGTTGATCAGCACCGTGATCGGCCCGAGCGCCTTCGCAACCTCGGCCACGGCACCCTTCGTGGCGTCGATGTCGGTGAGATCGACCTCGAAGAAGCACGCCGAATCGTCGAGCTCTGCAGCCAGGACCGAGCCCGCATCGGCGTCGATGTCGAGTACACCCACCCGCGCCCCCTGCCCCGCGAACGCCCGGCTCATGGCGCCGCCGATGCCGGTGGCGCCGCCCGTGACCAGCACCGTGCGGCCCTTCAGGTCGGGATAGATCGCTTTCATGCCGGCTTCTCCGTCGTCAGCGGATCAGGCGTTCCGTCTTGGGATCGAAGAAGCAGGCCTTGCGCATGTCGACGGCGAAGGCCATGCGGCTGCCGGCCGGTTGCGCCGCTTCCGGGTCGACCCGGCTGATCGCTTCCTTGCCGCCCATCTGCAGAAAGATCATCGTCTCCGCTCCGGTCGGCTCGACCACCTCGACGGTCGCCTCGAAGCGGCCCATCGCAGGATCCGTGTCGCTGCCCTTGTGGCCGCGCTGGAAGATGTGCTCGGGCCGGATGCCGAACACGACGTCACGGCCGATCCACTCGCCGAGTGCCGCATGTGCCCCGGCGTTCGCCCGGGGTATCGGCAGGGCCACGGTGCCGCCGTCCACCTCGACCAGCACCTCGAGCGCGTCGGCGCTGCCGTCGATCCGGGCCGGCAGGACGTTCATCGGCGGCGAGCCCATGAAGCCCGCGACGAAGAGATTGGCCGGCTGCTCGTACGTCGTCTGCGGATCGGCGAACTGCTGGATGGCGCCGCCGTGCATGACGGCGATCCGCGTCGCGAGGGTCATCGCTTCGACCTGATCGTGGGTGACGTAGACGATGGTGGTGCCGAGCCGCTGGTGCAGCTTCTTGATCTCGGTGCGCATCTCCACCCGCAGCTTGGCGTCGAGATTGNGGCTCGTCGAACAGGAAGACGTCGGGGTCGCGCACGAGCGCACGGCCCATGGCGACACGCTGGCGCTGGCCGCCCGAGAGCTGGCCGGGCTTGCGATGCAGCAGGTGATCGATCTGCAGGAGGGCCGCAACGCGCGCGACCGCCTCGTCCTGCTCCGCTTTGGGCGTATTCCGGCACTCCATGCCGAAGGTCATGTTCTGCCGCACCGTCATGGTCGGGTAGAGGGCGTAGGACTGGAACACCATGGCGATGTTGCGGTCCTTGGGCGGCACGTCGTTGACCACCCGGTCACCGATGCCGATGGTCCCGTCGGTGATCGCCTCGAGTCCGGCGATCATCGCCAGAAGGGTGGACTTGCCGCAGCCCGAAGGTCCCACGAGCACGAGGAATTCGCCATGCTCGATGGAAAGGTCGATCCCCTCGAGCACCCGGACCGAGCCGTAGTGCTTGGTGACGTTGTCGACGGTGAGCGTGGCCATTATTTGACCGCGCCCTGGGTGAGACCGCGCATGAAATATTTCCCGCCGAAGAGATAGACCAGAAGCGGTGGTGCGGCCGCCATCAGCACGGCGGCACTCTCGACATTGTAGTAGCGCACGCCGGTATCGCCGGTGGAGAGCGCGATCAGTGCTGCGGTCACCGGCTGCTGGCTGCCCGAGGAGAAGACGACGGCGAAGAGGAACTCGTTCCAGATGCCGGTGAACTGCCAGATGACCGTGACGATCAGGATCGGCGGCGAGAGCGGCAGGACGATGCGATGGAAGATGCGCCAGAAGCCGGCTCCGTCGATCCGCGCCGCCTTCATCAGATCGACCGGGATGTTGACGTAGTAGTTGCGGCAGAAGAGCGTGGTGAAGGCGACGCCCTGCACGACGTGCAACAGCACGAGGCCCGAGGTCGTGTTGGTCAGACCGAGACTGCCCAAGGTGATCGCCCAAGGCAAGAGCGCCATCTGCGCCGGCATGAAGACGCCGAGCGTGATGATGCCGAACAGGAGATCGGAGCCCTTGAACCGCCAGAGCGAGAGCACGTAGCCGTTGAGTGCGCCCAGGATGGTCGAGATGATGGTGGCCGGCACCGCCATCTTGATCGAGTTCCAGAAATAGATGGAGATGCCCTCGCAGGTGCCGCCGATACACATGCTGCCCCAGGCGGTGGACCATGCCTCGAGGCTGGTGGTGGTCGGCAGGCCCAGCACGCCCACACGGTTGATGTCGTCGAGTTCGCGAAAGGCGTTGAAGACCACGACGACCAGCGGCACGAGAAAATAGAGGGCGAAGAGAATCAAGAGCAGGTAGACGACGAACTTGGCCTGCGCGTGGCGCCGGCCGCCGCCTGTAGCCAGCGGATCGAAGCCCTGCTGCCGCCCCGCATCGGCCTCGACCGCGACGCTAGCCACGCGCCACCTCCTGCCGGGCGCGCCAGCTCTGATAGAGACCGTAGGGTATCAGGACGCAGGCGAGCGCCAGCAGGATCATGATGGCGGCAGCGGCCCCTTCGCCCATCTGGCCGCGCTGGAACATCAGATCATAGACGTAGATAGCCGGCACCGTGGTCGAAATGCCGGGGCCGCCGGTGGTCAGCGCCAGCACGAGATCGAAGGTCTTGATGGCGAACTGCAGCAGGATGACCATGACGGCGACGAAGATCGGCCGGATCGACGGCAGGACGATGCGCCGATAGATGCGCCCGACACCCGCACCGTCGATTTGCGCAGCCTTGACGAGATCCTGATCGACGGCACGCAGCCCGGCGAGAAAGAGCGCCATGGCGAAGCCGGCGGCATGCCAGACGCCGGCCATGACGATGGTATAGATCGCCAGATCCCTGTCGACGATCCAGCCGAAGGTGAAGCTCACCCAGCCCAGATCCTGCATCAGGTTTTCGAGCCCGCTCTGCGGGTTGAGGATCCAGCGCCAGACCACGCCGGTGACGACGAAGGAGACCGCCAGCGGGTAGAGGAAGATCGTGCGGAACACGTTCTCGCCCTTGACCCGCTGGTCGATCAGGATCGCCAGTATCAGGCCGATCAGCATCGAGAAGAAGACGTAGAGTGCGCCGAACAGGAAAAGGTTGGTGAAGGCGACGATCCAGCGTCGGCTGCTCCACAAGGAGACGTAGTGGTCGAAGCCGAGCCACTCGTAGTTCGGCAACAGTGTCGATTTGGACAGCGAAATCCAGATCGTCCAGCCGCAGAAGAGAAAGACGTAGACGAAGGTCGAGATCAGCGTCGGCGTCAGGACGATCTGCGGCATCCAGTTCGCCACCACGCCGGACCGCGGTGCCGCCTCCATGCTCATGGGCGGCACCTGCAGATCCTTCGTCTCCGTCATCGTCATGGCCCGAGCCGGACGCGATCGCTCACATCTGGTCTTCGACTGCCAGCGCCAGATTCTCCGCCGCGTCGGCCGAGGCCATGTCCGGCGTGTTGACGAACTCGGTGATCACCTCGAGCATGACGCCGCGGAATTTCTGCGCCACGGCCATGTTGTGCGCCATGGTGCGGACCAGCGTGCCCTGCTCGATGCTGGCCTCGAGATCGGCGGCCGCCTTGAGCTGGCAGGGATTGAAATCGTCGCCCATGGTCACATCCATGCGCGCCGGGATCGAGCCCTTGGCCTGATTGAAGATGAGCTGGAACTCGGGTGACATGATGGTGCTCGCCAGCAGCATCTGGCCCGCCTGATAGTCCGGATCGTCCTGCTTGAAGAAGATCACCGAATCGGCGTTGAGGATGAAACCGGTACCGTCCCAGTCCTTGGGCGCTTCGGCACAGACATAGTCCTTATCCGGCACCAGACCGGCGGCGTTGTAGGTGCCGATCGACCAGTCACCCTGAAAGATCACGCCCGAATCGCCTGCGGTCCAGAGCGGCATGACACCGTCCCACTGACGCCCGGCCATGCCCTTGTCGGTCCAGTTGACCATCTTGCGGAGCTGGTCGAACGCCGCGACCATGCCGTCGCTGCGCAAGGCGTCGAGATCGAGATCGAGAAACGCCTTGCGGTAGAGATCGATGTCCTGACCGTAGACGATCACCTCCATCAACGTCGCGTCGATCCAGTCCTGGCTCGAGTGGCCGACGGGGTTGATGCCGGCGGCCTTCATCTTCTCGGCCATGGCGTTGAACTCGTCCCAGGTCTTCGGCACCTCGGTGACGCCCGCCTTGTCCATGGCCGGCTTGCTGATCCACATCCAGTTGATGCGGTGGATGTTCATCGGTGCGGCGACCCAGGTGTCGCCGGGCTTCATCACGCCGACCAGCTCGGGCGCCACCACGTCGTCCCAGTGCTCCTCGGCCGCCACCTCGTTGAGATCCGCGGTGAGCCCGGTCTCGGCCCATTCGGCGATCTCCGGGCCCTTGAGCTGAACGGCGGGCGGTGCGTTGCCCGAGACCACGTCGGCACGCAGCTTGGCAATGGTATTCGCGGTATGGCCGGCGACCGAGGTCTGCTCCCAGGTGCCGCCCTTCTCCTCGAACATCTCGCCCAGCTTCTTGATCGCCTCGGCATCCGAGCCGCGATACCACTGGTGCAGCATGTTGACCTTGGGCTCGGCAACCGCGGCCTGTGCCGCCAGCACCAGAGCCGTGGCGGACAGGAGAGCGGCCTTGCAGAACGTGCGCTTGTTCACGATCGAACCTCCCGATTTGTGATGCCCCACCGTGCGCGCCGCACGGCGGATTCTTCGATTAGCAACCAGATTGTCAGGCGCTGCGTGCCTCGTCCAGTGCCTTGAGGCAACCTTTGACGATGGCGTCGGTGTCGGCCGCCACCAGCAGCATGCGGCACCCCTTGGCGACCAGTTCCGCCTGTCGCTCGACCGGCGTGTTGATTCCGAGGCAGACGGGCAGATTGCGCTTCTTGCCGGCCGCGAAGATCTTCTCGATCGAGCCGTCGACCAGCGGATCCTTGATCTGCCGCAGCTTGCCGATGGTACCGGAGAAATCGTTCGGGCCGATGCACAGCGCGTCGATGCCCGGCACGTCGGCGAAGGCGTCGAGATCGTCCATGGTCTCGATGTGCTCGATCTGCGGCATGACGAAGAGCGCGTCGTTGGCGCGGGCCATGTAGGTGTCGATGTCGCGGTAATAATTCGACGCGCGCCTGGGGCCGAAACCGCGCTTGCCCACCGGCGGATAGCGCACCGCGTCGACCAGGGCCCGCACCTCGGCGGTCGTCCGCACCATCGGCGCCAGAATGCCCTCGATGCCGAGATCGAGGTAGCGCTTGATCGTCACCTGGTCGTTCCAGGGCACGCGCGCGATCGGCACCGTCTCGCTGCCGTTGAAAGCGATCACCGCCGTTTGCAGCGACTGCAGATCCCAGGGCGAATGCTCGGTCTCGATGATGACATAGTCGAAGCCGATCCCGGCCATGATCTCGGCCACCGCGGGATCGGGAATGGAGAGCCAGGCGCCGTGCACGGTCTCACCCCGACGCAGCTTCTCCTTGAAGCGCAGGGCCCGCTCGAGGATCGGCCGCAACGGCCTGCCACCCGACTGTAGATCACTCGCCTCGGCCACGCGCTCCTCCCTTTCAACGCCGCACCACACCGCGCTAGCATCTTACATGCAGCCGCGCAATCGCCGGAACGCTGCTAGGCGAGCGCGTTGCGCACGTCCGTGCGGGAGAAGTCGTCACCCTTGAAGAGCAGCGGCAGGTCCCGCGATTTCGGCCAGGGCGTAGCTGAAGAGATCACCATAGTTCAGCACCGCCGGCGGCCGGGCACGGCCCTTGCCGAAGGCCGCCATGGCGACGATTGCCATCTCCGCTTGCCCCCTGTCGAGCGGAAGAACCCGCAGTCGGAAGGCTTCGGCGAGGTCGGCGGCATCATCCTTGGCCGATGCGCCCATCCTCCGGACGAGAACGGTCCCGAGCTCCACATAGCTGGCGGCAGATATGAGGCAGCTTTCTTTCTCGAGCAATCGCTTGAAGACGTCGGCACCCGGCTCATCGAAAACAACGGACAGGAGCGCCGATGTGTCGACGACCAGAACTATTTCGGCAACCCGTTCTCATCGTACAGCATTTCTTCCGGTCAGCATGGATCAAGTATCGGCCTCTTCCGGATTTTCTCAAGAAGCTCATCCACGTTCTTTCTCTTCGCCTCGCATGCATCCGCCAGAGTCTTGTGCCGCTCGGCGAGGGCGCGGGTGACGGCTTCGATGATGGAGACGCGCTCCATCACCGCGAGCTCACGGGCCAACCGGTCGGCCTCGGGATCCTTCAGATAGAGCGCCATGGTCGGGTATATCCTCTGCTCAGTAGAGAATATACCGAGGTTCCAGACGCAACAAGCTTTACGCCCTGACCTCCGTCTCCTTCTCGATCCTGGCCGGATCGAGTTCCATGTTCACGCCGACGGCATCGGGCCGATGGATGTCGCCGTGATCGGGCCTGAGCGGATTGGCCAGGAAGTGCTGGTTCACCTCGTTCCACTTGACCAGATATTCCTGGTACGGCGTGTGAATGGGTGACTGACAGACCGAATAGTGGATGCCGATCGGCGTCGAATGACCGTGCGGGATCACGATCAGGTCGTGTACGGTCGCATAGGCGGTGATTTTTAGGGTCTCGGAGAGACCGCCGCACCAGTAGATGTCCGGCTGGAGGATATCGAGCGCGTCCTTCTCGACGAAGCGCTTGAAGCCCCAGCGCGTATATTCGTGCTCGGCACCCGAGAGCGGGATCCTCGTCTTCGCCTTGAGCTTCGCATATGAATCGATGCGGTCGGGCATGAAGACCTCCTCGATCCAGCGCGGGCGGTATTCGGCGATGCGCTCGCAGAGATCGACCGCGTAGTCGAAATTCATGCTCTGCCAGCAATCGAGCATGATGTCGTACTCGTCGCCCAGCGTCTCGCGCAGGGTTCGCACCAGGGCGACGTTGAGCTTCATGCCCTCGTGGCCGCTCATTGGGCCGTGACGGAAGAACCACTTCTGTGCCGTGTAGCCCTGCTCCCTGATCATCGATGCCCGCTCGGCGACCTTCTCCATGTCGACGGCGGTGTAGCCGAGCATCGAGGCATAGGCCGGCACGGCGTCGCGGGTCGGGCCGCCCAGGATACGCCAGACCGGCTGGCCCATCAGCTTGCCCTTCAGGTCCCAGAGCGCGCAGTCGACCGCCGAGAGCGCGATCATCGGGTCGCCCTGGCGGCCGTGCACCTGCAGGCGATGCATCTGGTCCCACAAGAGCTCGATGGCGAGCGGGTCCTTGCCGGTGATCACCGGCGCCAACTGGGTGAGCACGAGGCGGGCGGCATCGGGCCAGAGCGGCCCGGCGATGCCGTAGCTGCCGTCGGATGCCTCGATCTGCACGAACCACTGCCTGAGCCGGAAATGCCGGTCGTCGATCTGTTCGCCACCTTGGGCCGGCATCTGATCGCGATATTCGGGATAGATGTCGATCGGCCGCAAGAGGCGATCTTCCCAGAACGGTCCCTCGGTCGCCATCGTGCCCTGGACCTCGCGCACGCGAACGGCTGTGATTTTCATGCCCGGCTTTCCTCGATTTCCGTGTCGCCTCGATCCTGCGCATCGTCGCGCTCGGCGAAACGCCGCTCGAAGTTGCGCAGGCTGGAATAGACGTGATCGCGCATCACCAGGGCCGCTCCGTCCAGATCGTCGCGCTGCAGCGCCTCGAGGATGGCACGATGCCCCGCCTGTGAGCCGCTCACCTCCTCGATGGTGCGCGTGTAGCGATAGCGCAGCGACCGGACCCGGCCGGAGACGCGGGCATAGGCCCGCTGCAGCTCCCGGTTGGCCGTGGCGTCGACGATCGCCTGATGGAACGCGTGGTCGTGCAGCTGATATTCGGCCGGCGACCGCGCACTCACGGCTTCGCCGGCGGTGACGATCTCGACGAGAGTTTCCAGCAGCGCCGCACCGCCGCGCTCGTAGCCGAGCCGCAGCGCTCCTTCCTCGAGAACCTCGCGCAGTTCGCACAATTCGCGGATCTCGGTCGCGTCACAGCGAAAGACGAAGGTGCCGCGCTGCGGACGCACCTCCACCAGCCGCTCGCTCGCCAGCACCAGAAACGCTTCGCGCACCGGCGTGCGGCTCACGCCCAGCTTGTCCGCCAGCGCGTTCTCGGAAAGTTGCTCGCCCAGATGCAAATCGTCACGGATGATCAGATCGCGGATCTGGTCGGCCACCATCGATGTCAGGGAAGGTGGTCGCGCCAACGGCGCCACACTCGCCTTCTTGCGTCCCCGCCGGGTCGTCGCCTCGCTCACGATCGTTCCGCCTCGCCTGTGTCGCCCGCCGAACATGCAGGCGCGGAACCTTCCATGCAAGGCCCCCGTGCGCATGCGTCACATGCTACGCAAACGAAAAGGGCGCGGAACCCGTTCGTTCCGCGCCCCTCGAGGTCGCGTCGCAGCCTCAGGCGGCCTCGGCCTCGATCACCGGCTCCACCACGAGGTCGCCGTCCTGCACGTCCACATGGGCGATCTCGCCGTCCTTGATCCGGCCTTCGAGGACCATCGTCGCCAGTTTGTCCTGCAGGCTCTTCTGGATCACCCGCTTCAAGGGCCGGGCACCGTAGACCGGGTCGTAGCCGGCATTGGCCAGCCAGGTGCGCGCCTGCTCGCTCAGCGCCAGATCGATGCGCCGGTCGGCCAAGAGCTTGCGCAGGTGGCGAAGCTGGATGTCGACGATCGCCCCCATCTGCGCCCGCCCCAGGCGGTTGAAGAGGATGATCTCGTCGAGCCGGTTGAGGAACTCGGGCCGGAAGGCGGCGCGCACCACCTCCATCACCGCACCCCGCGCCTGCTCGGCGGAGGCCCCGTCGGGCAGGGCCGCCAGATGGTCCGCACCGAGGTTGGAAGTGAGTACGATCATGGTGTTGCGGAAATCGACCGTGCGCCCCTGGCCGTCGGTGAGCCGACCGTCGTCGAGCACCTGCAGCAGCACGTTGAATACGTCCTGATGCGCCTTCTCGACCTCGTCGAACAGGATCACCTGATAGGGCCGGCGGCGAACCGCTTCGGTCAGCGCCCCGCCCTCGTCGTAGCCGACATAGCCGGGCGGTGCACCGATCAGACGCGAGACGGCGTGCTTTTCCATGTATTCCGACATGTCNNCATGTCGATGCGCACCATCGCCTGATCGTCGTCGAACAGGAACGCCGCCAGCGTCTTGCAGAGCTCGGTCTTGCCGACGCCCGTGGGTCCGAGAAAGAGGAACGAGCCCATCGGCCGGTTGGGGTCCTGCAGACCCGCGCGGGCCCGGCGCACGGCGTTGCTCACCGCCTGCACCGCCGCTTCCTGGCCGACCACCCGCTCGGTGAGCGCCTGCTCCATCTGCAGCAGCTTCTCGCGTTCGCCCTCGAGCATCTTGTCGACCGGGATGCCGGTCCAGCGCGAGACGATCTGGGCGATGTCGCTCTCGGTCACGAGTTCGTGCAGGATCTGCTGCGATTCGCCCTCGTCGGCCGCCGCCAGCTTGCGCTCGAGATCGGGAATGATCGAATAGGTGAGTTCGCCGGCGCGGGTATAGTCACCGCGCCGCTGCGCTTCGGCCAGATCGTTGCGTGCACGATCGAGCTCCTCCTTGACCTTGGTCGCGGAGGCCAGCTTGTCCTTCTCGCCCTGCCAGCGCGCGGTCAACTCGGCCGATTGCTGCTCGAGCTCCGCCAGCTCCTTTTCCAGCCGCCCGAGCCGGTCCTTCGACGCCTGATCGGTCTCCTTCTTGAGCGCCTCGCGCTCGATCTTGAGCTGCACCACGCGCCGGTCGAGCTCGTCGATCTCCTCGGGCTTGCTGTCGATCGCCATGCGCTTCCTGGCCGCCGCCTCGTCGACCAGGTCGATCGCCTTGTC
>JAGREO010000172.1 GCA_020446525.1 Geminicoccaceae bacterium
CGGCGGCACCACCTGGGGCTGGTACAGCTACGACCCGCAACTCGACCTCTTCTATTACGGCACGGGCAATCCCTCGACCTGGAACCCGTCGCAGCGTCCGGGCGACAACAAGTGGTCGATGACCCTCTTCGCCCGTGATCCGGACGACGGCATGGCCAAGTGGGCCTACCAGATGACGCCGCACGACGAATGGGACTTCGACGGCGTCAACGAGAATATCCTGGTCGATCAGGAGGTCGACGGCCAGATGCGCAAGCTTCTGGTGCATTTCGACCGCAACGGCCTCGGTTACACCCTCGATCGTGAAACCGGCGAGTTGCTCGTGGCCGAGAAATACGATCCGGCGGTGAACTGGACGACCGGCGTCGACATGGATCCCAACTCCGAGAATTACGGCCGCCCGGCGGTGGTCGAGGAGTATTCCACCCGTGCCGCCGGCGAGGACACGAACGTCACCGGCATCTGCCCGGCGGCTCTCGGTTCCAAGGATCAGCAGCCGGCCGCCTTCTCGCCCAAGACCGGGCTCTTCTACGTGCCGACCAACCACGTCTGCATGGATTACGAGCCGTTCCGGGTGAGCTACACCGCCGGCCAGCCCTATGTCGGCGCCACCCTGTCGATGTATCCCCCGCCCGACAGCCACGGCGGCATGGGCAACTTCATCGCCTGGGACGCCACCAAGGGCGAGATCAAGTGGTCGCTGCCGGAGCAGTTCTCGGTCTGGTCTGGCGCGCTCGCCACGGCCGGTGACATCGTCTTCTACGGTACGCTCGAAGGCTATCTCAAGGCGGTCAACTCCGAGACCGGCGAGGAGCTCTACAGCTTCAAGACCCCGTCGGGCATCATCGGCAACGTCATGACCTACGAATTCGAGGGCAAGCAGTATATCGGCGTGCTGTCGGGCGTCGGCGGCTGGGCCGGTATCGGTCTCGCGGCCGGTCTGACGAACCCGACCGACGGCCTCGGTGCGGTCGGCGGCTATGCGGCGCTTTCCGACTATACGGCGCTCGGTGGCCAGTTGACGGTGTTCGAGCTGCCCGACGCCAACTGAGCCGACCTCCGACTTCGATATGTCGAGAAGGGACGGGGCGGAGCACGGAAGTGTTTCGCCCTTTCTCTTGAGCGTCCGACGACCATCCTTCGATCCGAGCTTCGGGAGTATTCCGCATGCGCATCGCCCTGAGCGGGCTCGCAGGAGCGGCGCTGATCGCCTCTCTGGCGGTCGCCGCCGCCCGCGCCGACAATGTCCACCCGGCCTATGAGGAAGACGGCAAGTACTTCACCGACGAGGACGTCCCGACCTTCAACGTCGCCGAGGACGGCACGGTCGACTGGTACACGTTCTCCGGCTTTCGCCGCTATCACTCCGAATGCCACGTCTGCCACGGCCCCGACGGACAGGGCTCCTCTTATGCGCCGGCACTCGCCGACTCGTCGCTCGCGCTCGATTATTACGATTTCGTCGACGTGGTGGTGAACGGTCGGCAGGCCGGCACCAACGTCATGCCGAGCTTCGGCACCAACAAGAACGTCATGTGCTATCTCGACGACATCTACATCTATCTCAAGGCGGTCGGCGCCGGTGCCATTCCGCGCGGCCGCCCCGCCAAGCGCGCGGATAAACCCGAAAGCTTCATCGAGGCCGAGAATGCCTGCATGGGAAGTTGAGACGGTGCGGTCCCTCGTGGGCCGCCTCGCTCTGGGCCTGGCCATGGCGGCCGGCGTCGCCGCTCCGGCCACGGCCCAGCTCAACGATCTGGTTTCCGATACGGCCTTTCGGGTCTGTGCCGATCCGGCGAATCTGCCCTTCTCCAACGATAGGGGCGAAGGTTTCGAGAACGAGATCTCGCAACTGTTCGCCGACGCGCTGGGTCGCGAGCTGCAGTACACCTGGTTTCCGCAGGGCATGGGCTTCGTTCGCCGTACCCTGCTCGCCAACCGCTGCGACGTGATCCCGGGCTATGCCCAGGGCGACGAACTGGTCCTCAACACCAACCACTACTACACCTCGGCCTACGTGCTGATCGCGCCGGCAGAAGGCGACCTCGCCGATGTCGAGAGCCTGAGCGATCCTCGGCTCGAGGGTCGGCGGATCGGGGTCGTCGCCGGCACGCCTCCGGCCAGTCACCTCGCCCGGCACGGCCTTCTGGCCACCACCACCGGTTACAAGCTGATGGTCGACCGGCGCGTCGAGAGCCCCGTCGTCGACATGCTCGACGATCTGACGCAGGGCCGGCTCGACATCGGGGTGGTGTGGGGGCCGGCCGGGGCACCCCTGGCGCGGGAGATGAGCGAGGAGACGGCACTCGAGGTCACGCCGCTCCTGCACGAGGAAGGGGCGCCGCGCATGTTCTATCGCATCACCATGGGCGTGCGGCCCGGCGAGGATGCCTGGAAGCGCGAGCTCAATTCCCTGATCCGTCGGCTCCAGCCCGAGATCGACGCGATCCTGCGCCGCTACGGGGTGCCGCTGGTCGACGACATGGGCACCGGTTTGAAGGCCGAGGCTTCCCGATGATACTCCGCGCGGCGCTGCTGCTCGTGCTGCTGGCGCTGCCGTGCGCGGCTTCGGTCGCTGCGGTCCCGGAGCCCGAGGGCTATCGCGGCGAGCCCTATCGCGCTCCCGTGCCGGCGACCCTGGAGGGTGCGGTGGTGGTCGACACCGATGCCGCCTTCGCGCTCTGGAAGAGCGGCCGCGTCGCCTTCATCGACGCCCTGCCGCATCGGCCGCGACCGGCCGACCTGCCGGAGGGCACGATCTGGCGTGAGAAGCCGCACGAGAGCATTCCGGGCGCGTCGTGGCTGATCAATACCGGCTATGAGGAGCTGGCGCCCGAGACCCTGGATTATCTGCTGAAGGGCCTCGACGTCGCGACCGCGGGCGACGTCGATGCACCGGTGGTGTTCTTCTGCCAGCGCGACTGCTGGATGAGCTGGAATGCCGCCAAGCGTGCGATCGACCATGGTTACGGCCGGGTCTTCTGGTATCCCGACGGCACCGACGGCTGGGGCGAGGCCGGCCACCCGCTCGAGCACGCCGAACCGTGGACGGCTACTCCGTGAAGATGCCGCGCTCGATCACGTAGCGGGCGCCGCGTCGCCAGCTCTCGTCGGTATTGCCGCGAATGTCGACCGCCAGTGCCCGCACCTGCCGGCCGGTCGCGGCATCGCGGATCTGCAGGTTCATGGAGAGGATCAGGTTGGAGACCTTCTGCACTTCGGCGACGATGGAATAGGGCACGCCGAGCTCTTGCGCCATGCGGGTGTCGCAGCCGTAGCATTCGGCCGGGTTGACGATCCGCGCGAGCTCCTCGGCCACGGGCGAAAGATCGACGAGCTCGAGCCCGTGCGCCTCGAGCTCGTCGGTGAAGTAGTCCTCGACCATGGCGACCCGCGCCTGCTCGTCCGCGCGCGGGCCTCGAATCTCCCCTTCGTAGGAGGTGTCGAGATAGGTGACCCCGAACCATGCGGCCTTCTTGCCGGCGAGTTCCTCGGCCGCGACGTCGCCGCTCGCGACGATCAACAGCATTGCGAGAGGAGCGAACGAATGTCGCATGGCGCGTACCCCTCTTGCGACGTTTGCTGCGATTGACATTCTTCGCCGTTGATTGTCTCGTCAAGGCTGGGAGGTTCGGACGTCATGCATATTTTCGTCACATGTCTCGGTCTGTTGCTGCTGCTTCCGGGCGTCGCCTCGGGCCAGGATGCCGTCCGGACGGCACTTCTGCGGGTCCAGCACGAGACGCCGCTGCCGCTCTCCCGTCTCGATCTGCCGCCCGAGGATCTGGGTCTGGCCGGTGCCCGGCTCGCCGTCGCCGACAACAACACCACCGGCCGTTTCATGGGCCAGGAATTCACGCTCGAGGAGGTCGACGTCGCTCCGGAGGAGGCGGTGGCGGCGCTGCAGGGGGCCCTGGACCAGGGAGCACGCTTCGTCGTCACCATGGCCGATGCCGACACCACCCTGGCGCTCGCCGATGCCGCCGGCGAGCGGGCGCTGGTCCTCAATGCCATGGCGCCGGACGACCGGCTGCGCGGCGCGGATTGCCGGGCCAATCTGCTGCATCTGTCGCCGAGCCGATCGATGCTGACCGATGCGCTGGCGCAGTTTCTCATGGTCAAGCGCTGGGACTCCTGGTTGCTGATCGAGGGCTCGCACCCCTCCGATACCCTGCTCGCCGACGCTTATCGCAAGAGTGCCGCCAAGTTCGGTGCCACGATCGTCGAGGAGCGGCTGTTCGAGGATACCGGTGCCGCCCGGCGCACCGACGCAGGCCCGATCCAGGTGCAAAAACAGATGCCGGTCTTCACCCAGCGCGCCGCCGAGCACGATATCGTCCTCGCCGCCGACGAGAGCGAGGTCTTCTCCGGCCATCTGCCCTATCACACCTGGGAGCCGCGGCCGGTGGCGGGTTCGGCGGGGCTGGTGCCGGCGAGCTGGCATCCGGCGCACGAGGCCTGGGGTGCCACCCAGTTGCAGCGGCGTTTCGAGCGCGAGGCCGGCCGGCCGATGCGGCCGGAGGACTATGACGCATGGCTGGCGCTGAGGGTTCTGGGTGAGGCCGCGACCCGGACCGAGAGCACCGATCCGGACGTGCTCCGTGACTACATCCTCACGCCGGAATTCGAGCTGGCCGGTTTCAAGGGCCAGGCGCTGACCTTTCGCGACTGGGACGGGCAGCTCCGTCAGCCGATCCTTCTCGGCACCGGCCGGATGGTCGTCTCCGTATCGCCGCAGGACGAATTCATCCATCGGGTCTCGCCGCTCGACACGCTGGGCACCGACCGGCCCGAATCCGCCTGCCGACGCAACTGATCAAGCAAGCTTGGAGACGTCATGAAGCCCGCCCTTCTCTCGAGCTCGGCGTTGCTCGTCCTGCTCGCGGCGCCGGCCGCCGCCTACACCGTCTATGTCAGCAACGAGCGCGGCAACTCGATCACCATCATCGACAGCGAGACGCTCGGGGTCGTCGAAGAGGTGCCGGTCGGCCAGCGTCCGCGCGGCCTCAATCTCAGCCCCGACGGCAAGGAACTCTACATCCTCGCCTCCGACGACGATCATGTCCAGGTGATGAACACCGAGACCCGCGCGATCTCCCACACCCTGCCTTCGGGTCCCGACCCGGAGCTCGGCGTGCTCGATCCTTCGGGCAATCCGCTCTACGTCGCCAACGAGGACGACAATCTGGTCACCGCGATCGACGTCGAAAAGCACACGATCCTGGCCGAAATCCCGGTCGGAATCGAGCCCGAGGGGATGGGGGTGAGTCCCGACGGGCGAATCGTGGTGAATACGTCCGAGACCACCAACATGGCGCATTTCATCGACACCGACACGTACGAGATCGTCGAGAACATCCTGGTCGATCAGCGACCGCGCTTTGCCGAGTTCAGCAAGGACGGCCGCCGGCTCTACGTCTCGGCCGAGATCGGCGGCACGGTCACGGTGATCGATCCGGCCAAGCACGAGATCATCGAGAAGATCGGTTTCGATGTGCCGGGCGTGCCGCCTGAGGCGCTGCAGCCGGTGGGCGTGCGGGTGACCTCCGACGGTGCCAAGGTCTATGTGGCGCTGGGCCCCGCCAACCGGGTGGCGGTGATCGACGGCGAGACGCTCGAGGTGACCGACTATCTTCTCGTGGGCCAGAGGGTCTGGCAGCTCGCCTTCACGCCCGACGAGCAATTTCTCTTCACCACCAACGGAATCTCAAACGACGTCTCGGTGATCGACGTCGAGTCCGACACGGTGGTCAAATCCATCCCCGTGGGCGAACAGCCCTGGGGCGTGGTCGTCTCACCGCAATGATCCTGTAGTTCGAGGAGGAAAACGATGCGTTACGTCCTTTTGGCTGGTGCCATGGCCCTCATGGCCGCCGGCGGCGCCATGGCCCAGAACCGGACCATCGAGGTCGGGTTCGCCGGGCTGCTCGAGCGCTCCAACCGGACCGATCTCGAACCGGTCCAGCTGACCGCCGGAGCGATGAAGAGTGCCGGTGACTACGAGCTGCTCTCGGGCGGCTACTACCGGATCGACATCGTCTCCGACGGCACCCAGGAGATCGCCATCGAGGCGCCCGATCTCTTTCGCAACGTCTGGCTCAACGAGGTGGTCATCAACGATCTCGAGGTGCGACCGCTCGGTCTCGACTCCCTCGAGTTCGACGACGAGGGCACCGTGACCATCTCCTTCGTCGCCATTCGCCCGGGCCAGTACGTCATGCGTATCCGCGGCACTACCGGCGACACCCAGCGCGCCAATTTCACCATCAGGTGACAGCCGCTCTCGAGGTCGAGCGGGTCAGCCATGCCTTTGGCCGGACCCGCGCCCTCGACGAGGTGTCGCTCCGTGTAGAGGAGGGCAGCTTCACCGCCCTTCTGGGTGTCAACGGCGCCGGCAAGACGACCCTCTTCTCGCTGATCACCCGGCTCTACGACAATGTCTCCGGGCGGATCGCCGTCTTCGGCCACGATCTGCGCCAGACACCCGGTCCGGCCCTGGCCGAGCTCGGCGTGGTCTTCCAGAGCCGCGCACTCGACGCCGATCTCAGCGTCGCCCAGAACCTCGCCTATCACGCCGCCCTGCACGGCCTGCCGGCCCGTCTCGGCCGCGCGCGGGCGGCCGAGGTGCTGGCGCAGGTGGGGCTCGCCGAGCGCGCCCGAAGCCGGGTCCGCGAGCTCTCGGGCGGCCAGCAGAGACGGGCCGAGATCGCCCGCTGCCTGATGCACCGGCCGCGTCTCCTGCTGCTCGACGAACCCACCACCGGCCTCGACGTCCAGGCCCGGGCGGAGGTGGTGCGGATCGCCCGCGCACTCGCCGCCACGACCGGGGCGGGCGTGCTCTGGGCGACCCATCTCTTCGACGAGATCGAGCCCGAGGATCGGGTCGTCCTGTTGCACCGGGGCCGGGTGCTGGCCGCCGATACCGCACGGGTGATCTCGGGTCCGCGCGATCTGGCATCGGCCTTTCGCACGGTCACCGGGCTCGACCGGGTGCCGGCCGCATGAGCCTGAGCGATCTCTCCTGGCGTGGCCGGCTGCGCGCCTTCGACGGAATCGCCCGGCGCGAGACCCTGCGCTTCGTGCATCAGCGCGAGCGGTTCTTTTCCGCCCTCGTCCGGCCGCTGGTCTGGCTCTTCATCTTCGCCGCCGGGTTCAGGGCGGTGCTCGGAGTCTCGATCCAGCCGCCCTATCAGACCTACGTCCTCTACGAGGTCTATATCGTTCCCGGTCTGGTGGCGATGATCCAGCTCTTCAACGGGCTGCAGTCCTCGCTCTCGATGGTCTACGACCGGGAGACCGGGGCCATGCGCACGCTGCTGGTGAGCCCGCATCCGCGCTGGTTCCTGCTCACCGCCAAGCTGCTGGCCGGCGTCGCCGTCTCGATCCTGCAGGCTTATGCCTTCCTGGCGATCGCCTGGCTCTGGGGCATTCGCTGGCCTCCCTGGGGCTTTCTCGCGGTGCTGCCGGCGCTCCTGCTCTCGGGCATGATGCTGGGCGCGATCGGGCTCTTTCTCTCGTCCGTCATCCGCCAGATGGAGAACTTCGCCGGCGTGATGAACTTCCTCATCTTCCCGATGTTCTTCGCCTCGTCCGCCCTCTATCCCCTCTGGCGGCTCGAGGAATCCAGCCCGCTGCTGCACGACATCGCGGCCGTCAATCCCTTCACCTCGGCGGTCGAGCTGATCCGCTTCGCGCTCCATCTCGAGATCGACGGAGCGTCGCTCGCCGCGGTCCTCGCCGCGACCGCCGCCTTTCTGGCCGCCGCCATCTACGCCTACGATCCGAGCCGCGGCCTGATCGCCAGACGCAGGGGGCTCTGAAGCCTCCGGCGCCGCGGCGATGTCACGACCGAGGTCAAGGATGTCCGGTGACCTGATGCGGCCACGCGGTATCGGCCCCGGAATCGGCGATTCCGGGGCTGTGGCGGCGCGGTGCGGGCGCGGGTGCGTCAGTCGGGGGGTGGATCGGGGGGTGGCTCGGGCGCATGTGCG
>JAGREO010000173.1:0-5883 GCA_020446525.1 Geminicoccaceae bacterium
CGAAATCGTTGAAGTCGTGGGCCGGCGTGATCTTCACGGCACCCGTGCCCTTCTCCGGGTCCGAATGATCGTCGGCGACGATCGGGATGGACCGTCCGACGAGCGGCAGGATCACCCGGCGGCCGACCAGATCGCGGTAGCGCGCATCCTCGGGGTGGACGGCCACGGCGGTGTCGCCGAGCATGGTCTCGGGCCGGGTGGTGGCGATGGTGATCGAGGCGCCGTCGTCGCCTTCGAGCGGGTAGACGAAATGCCAGAGATGGCCGTCGATTTCCCTGGCCTCGCTCTCGAGATCGGAGACGGCCGTGCCGAGTGCGACGTCCCAGTTGACCAGCCGCTTGTCCTTGTAGATCAGGCCCTCGCGGTGGAGCCGGACGAAGGCGCGGATCACGGCCCTCGAGAGCCCCTCGTCCATGGTGAAGCGCTCGCGGTTCCAGTCGGGCGAGGTGCCCAGCCGCTTGAGCTGGCCGATGATGTTGCCGTGCGAGGCCTCCTTCCAGCGCCAGCAGGCCTCGATGAAGGCGTCGCGGCCGATGGCGGTGCGGCTGGTGCCCTGCGCTTCGAGCGTGCGCTCGACCATCATCTGCGTGGCGATGCCGGCATGATCGGTGCCGGGCTGCCACAAGGTGCGGCGGCCGGTCATCCGGGCGTGCCGGGTGAGGACGTCCTGGATGGTCTGGTCGAGTGCGTGGCCGATGTGCAGCGAGCCGGTGACATTGGGCGGCGGCATCATGATGCAGAAGGGCGCCCGGTTGCTCTCCTCGGGCGCGAAGGCGCCTTCTCTCTCCCAGCGCTCGTAGATCGCCGCTTCGGCCTCGCCCGGCCCGTACGCTTTGTCCAGCATGGCCGGATGATCCCCTGCGCCTGTGTAGAGGGCAGGCGAGGCCGGCCCCCGAACCGGCCGCTGGTTTAGGCGAGAAGACCGAAAGCGGCAAGCGGTCCCGCCCCGGACGGGCCGGGGCCCGGACCCTCTCTCACATCAGCTCGGCACGGCGGGCGAGCTTCTTCACTTCCTGCTCGACGACGCGCTCGACGATGATGTTGAGGTTCTGGTCGAGCCAGTCCTTGAGCATCGGGCGGACCATGTCGGTCAGGAACTGCTCGACCGACTTGTCGCCGTTCTCGATGTGCCGCTGGTCGTCGCCCGCCGCGGCCTTGGCGAGGCGCGCGAAGGCGCTGGTGCTCGCCGATGCCGTCGTGTCCGAGATCAGCTTCTCTTCGACCTTGTTCGCCACTGCCATCTCCATCGCCTCGAATTCCGCATGCTCTTCTTCGTCGTCGTCGAAAGCCGCGTCCAACGCCTCCTCGACCGCTACGGGACCGGCCCGGTCTCCATATCGATCCTCGACCCGAACCTCTTCCGGGTCCTCTCGCCGATCGCCGTGCCGCTCCGCCACCTCGTGCTCCAGATCGAGCACGTCGTCCTCTTCCTCGTCGTCGGCGTCGCCGTGCAGATCGACCGGCGGATAGGCCCGACCCGGTGCCTCGGCGACCGGCCGGTCGAGTTCGAGATCGTCCTCGTCCTCCGCGTCGCCTGCGGCGGCACGTCCCTTGGCATCCTCGTCGGAGCGCAGGTCGACCGCACGTCCGCCGGCCGGCTGCTCCTCCTCGTCCTGCTCGTCGGCGATGATCCGACGGATGGAGGAGAGGATTTCCTCCATCGATGGTTCCTGTTCGTCGTTCGCCTTGCTCATGCCGTTCGTCTCTGCCTGTTCGTCCGCACCCGGCGACGACACCCGTCCGTGTGCCGGTCGCACAATTTTGCCGACCATAGACGAACTTCGTTAACAGATCGTCACCGTCGCTGTCGAACCTCCTCGTCTATCGCATCTCCGGTGTCCTCCTCCGCGCGCGCCCCGTCCTCCGCCTCGTCCCCGTCCTCGCCCGTGCCGAACCAGCGGCCGCGCACCTCGCCATAATAGCGCTCGGGGTCGTAGAGCTCGGCGTCGATGCCGAGTGCGGCCGCGGTCAGTCCGCCGGTCGCCGCCGCCAGGGTGAAGCTCGCCAGCAGGTGCTCGCGACGCGTGGTGACGAGGGCCCGTTCCGCGGCGTGGAGATCCTCCTCCCCGTCGAGCAGATCGGCCACCGTGCGCACGCCCTCGGCCGCTTCCGCGCGCAGTCCGTCGAGTGCCAGGCGCGCCGCTTCGAGCCGCATTTCGAGCGCCTCGATCCGCTCGGCCGCGCTCTCCCTGGTTTCCAGGGCGGCGATCTGCCGTTCCACGACGGTCCGCCGGACGCCGATCAGATCGTGGCGCCGCGCGGCGCGCTCCTGGCGGGTCTGGCGAATGCGCGCATAGGTGCCTCCGCCCTGGTAGAGCGGCACCGTCAGGAGGGCGCCGATGCGCAGGTCCCGGCGCGTGGCGATGTCGGTTTCCGGCTCGTCGACATAGCTCGCCGCACCCTGCAGCGTCAGTTGCGGGCGCAGGGCCGCGTTGGCCGCTTCGATCGTTTCGGTCGCGACGTCGAGGGTGTAGGCGGCCGCACGCACGGCCGGATGCGCGTCGGTCGCAAGCGCCGCGTCGTCGGCGTCGATCGGCAAACCGGCCGGCGGATCGGGCGGGAGGAGGGCTCCGGGCGGATCACCGATGACGGTGCGGTAGGCGGCACCCGATCGCCGCAGATCGCCGGCGGCACCGGCCGCTTCGGCGACGGCGGCGGCGTAGCGGGCCTCCGCGCGCGCCACGTCGGTGCGGGTCAGCTCGCCGAAGCGGAAGCGGTCGCGGATGCCCTGCAACCGGTTCAGCAGGCGCGATTCCGCTTCGAGTGCGAGCTCGAGCAGCCGTTGATCGCGCAGCACGGCCGTATAGGCGCCGACGGCCTCGAGCAGGACCTCCTGCTCGATCGCCTCCAGCCGCGCCCGCTCGGCCCGCACCCGCAGTTCCGCCCGGTTCACCTCGGCACTGCTGCGCCCCCCGGTATAGATCGGCTGCTCGAGCGCCAGGCTGCTGCGGCTGGTCGCCACCGTGTCGCCGCCCTCGGCCGTCTCGATCCGTGCCACGTCGAAGCTGCTGCGCGCGGTCAGGCGCGGGCGATAGCCGCTCAGCGCCAGAGGCACGCCTTCGTCGGCCGCACGCAACTCGGCGCGCGCCGCCTGCAACCGCGGATTTTCGAGATAGGCCTTGGCCAGCGCCATCGCCAAAGGCACGCCGGCGGCCTCGGCCGCCCGCCACACCGGCCCCGGGAGGACGACCGCGAGCAATGAGAGGACCAGCACGACGCGCGACATGGGGCGACCATAGCAGTAACTACCTAAGGTTGCTAGACGATAAGATGTGCAACTTCAGGTTGTTTTTTCGTCCCGGGTCGTCGTCGCGCGGGCTCGGATCAGAAAACGAAGCCCGGCGCCGGCCTGAGGCTCCGCAGCGGCGGGATCGCGGCGTCGAACGGCGCGCGGGTTCCGAACGCGTCGCCGTACCGGCGGACCACCGTGACCTTGCCGCCGCGCATCCGTCCGTCGCCGGCCGCTTCGACGACGCAGACCAGACGGCCTTCCTCCTCGAGCTGCTCGAGCAGCGCCTTGGGTGGAGCGGTGACGGAACCGGCGAGCAGGATGAGACCGAAGGGCGCCTGCTCGGGCAGCCCTTCCTCGGCCGCGGTCGTCGATTGCCCCTGCACCACGACATTGTCGCAGCCGAGTTCGGCCAGCAGCGTCTCGATCCCCCGGGCTTCGTCGTCGTCGGCGCCCAGATGGAAGACCGTGGCCACCAGCTTGGAGAGGACGGCGGCGCAATAACCGGTGTGACAGCCGATCACCAGCGCCACCTCGTCGCGTCGCGCACCGGCCGACTGCAGCATCTTCGCCAGCGCCAGGGGCTCGATCAGATGGCGGCCGTTGCCGAGGTCGATGTCCTCGTCCTGATAGGCCACCGGGCGCAGGCGCTTGGGCAGAAACAGCTCGCGCGGAACGGCCTCCATGGCGTCCAGCAGGGCCGGTGCGTCGATCTGGCTGGGACGCAACTGGTTTTCGACCATGTTGTGACGCGCTTGCGCGAATTCGCTCATGGCTGATGCATTCTCCGTTCGCGCCGCCGCCCTCGCGACGCGCGTGGCCGGGCCGTTCGCTGCTGCACCGGACGTATAATGGACCCGGACGGCTCGGACAATCGGGCAGCACGTCACGCCGCTCGCGGGCGTTCCACCTGCGGCTCTCATGCGGCCTCGCAGGCGCGATTGACGCTGAACGAGGCGCTGCCTATAGGAAGGCCGCAGCAGCGACCGGTGGCCCGGTGGCAGAGTGGTGATGCAGAGGACTGCAAATCCTTGCACGTCGGTTCGATTCCGGCCCGGGCCTCCAGGCTTTTCAAGGGCTTAGCGAGAAGGGGTTTCGGCCTCCCATCAATTGGGTGCCGCCACGGGTACTACCCTTCGGTTCTGGTGCCCGATTTCACCGCACGGCGCCCTACGCCGCCCGCCCCATCGCCGGCATCCGACGGCGCACCTCGCCCGAATCGACCTTCGCCCATTCCTCGACGAGCCGCGGCATCGCCGAATCGAAGGCGCGCGGATCTAGGCCGGCGGCATCGAGGATGGCATCACGACCCGGCGTCGGCTGCCGCAGCCAATCTCGTGCCTGGTCGCGCGCCGCGGCGTAGCGGTCCGGCAAACGGGCATCGACCATCTGTTGCAGCACCACGCTCGCCCACAACCGCCGGCATCGAGCCGCCTCTTCGGCCTCGTCGAACGTCACGCGGCCGTCGGGGCTTCCACGTCGGCAACGCGCTCTTCGGCGCGCTGGCGCAAGCCCGCGTCGGTCAGGTCGGCGAAGCCCAAACGGCAGCGCTCTTGAAGCGGTTCGTGCAAAGTGCCGCCGGCATCGAGCCGATGAACCGATGCGGTCGCATTGAGCCGACGAGCGGCGTTCACCCGCCATGCATGAACGGCGTCGATCTCGGCTTGCTCTTCGGGGAAGTGCAGGAGCCCGGCCAGCTCGCCCGCGTTGACGTTCATCGCGGCCAGCGCCTCGCCCAAGGCTGCCAGCACGGTCTCGACTTTCTCGGCAATGGCAATCCGCTTCTCGCTCAAGGTCCGCAGCCGTTCGAGCCGCTGCGCTTCGGCAGCGATAGCCTCGCGACGTTCGGCCTGCCGCAGCTCGGCTTGCGCCTGCTCGACGGCTTGCCCGGCCGTCTCGTGTTCGGCGGCCAGCTCGGTGATGCGCCGGTCGAGCTTCGTCACTTCGGCCCGGCTCTTCGCGTCGCCGCTCATGGCAGCAACGGCCAACGGTCGCTTGCGCTCGCGCACGGCGAGGATTTCGGCCTCGATCGCGGCGGCGCGGTCGGCAAACTCGGTCAGCATCTGGCGCCAGCTATCGGCGCTTTCGGGCTTCGTCATCGGTCTCGATCTCCGGGTGAAGGGGTGCCCGGCCGCATGCGCTCACGTCGCTGCGGCCGGGCTTGCGCTGGCGCAGGAGCCACCCGCCCGGCGCAACTGGATCAGCAGCCGCCGGGGGCGCTGTAGGCCTCGACCACATGCCGATTGACCGGATCGGCAATCACTTGGTGCAGGGCCTCGCCATAGTCGGCAGCCTGCCCACGCTCGACCATCTCGACGGCCAGCGCGTCGATTTCATCGCCGGGATCGGCGGCCTTCTCCGGCGGGCGTGAACGGCCGGGGGCAGCGGGCAGCGACAAGGGCAATGCCGGGGCGGCATAGGTCGCGGCGATGCCGGGGACCAATCGGCAGGCGGCGGCAAAGCCTTCGTCATAGGTCCGCGCCTCGCCGTCCCTGACAGAGATTTGCGCAAGCATGTCCAAGGTGCGCCCGGCCTCAATCGGCGTCATCAGCAATCTCCTGTTGGGCTTCATCGTCAAGCCATCGCGCCGCGCGCACACTCTCGCAAAGGCCGCACGCGCAACCGCCGTTGACGCCGCTGCCGCCGTGGATGCC
>JAGREO010000173.1:6032-6166 GCA_020446525.1 Geminicoccaceae bacterium
GCGCCTGCGCTTCGATCGCGGCGAGACGGCGGGCGAGCATCCTCATGCGGCCCGCCTCGAAGGCCGATCGGCGATCCGGGCCTCAAGGGCGTCAAGCCGGCGTTCGATGTCGGACGTTTCGACGATGCGGACGA
>JAGREO010000174.1 GCA_020446525.1 Geminicoccaceae bacterium
ACGCCGAAGCGCTGGGCCGAGCCGAGCACGATGTCGGCACCCATCTCGCCGGGCGGCTTCAGCAGGCAGAGCGCCAGCAGGTCGCTGGCGACGACCGCCAGCGCCTTCTTGGCGTGCAGCGCCTCGATCACCGGCGTCGGATCGGCCACCGCGCCATAGGTGTCGGGATACTGCAGCAGGCCGCCGAAGGGCTCGGTCTCCTCCAGCAGGCTCTCGATCCGGCCGATCCGCAGATCGATCCCCATCGACGAGGCGCGGGTGCGCAGCACCGCCAGGGTCTGCGGGTGACAGCGCTCGTCGGCGAGGAAGACCTCGCTCTTCGCCTTGGCCGTGCGGTGCGCCATCGTCATCGCCTCGGCCGCCGCCGTCGCCTCGTCGAGCAGCGAGGCGTTGGCGATCTCCATGCCGGTCAGGTCGGTGACCATCTGCTGCCAGTTCAGCAGCGCTTCGAGCCGCCCCTGGCTGACCTCGGCCTGATAGGGCGTATAGGCCGTGTACCAGCCCGGATTCTCCAGCACGCGCCTGGTGATGACGCCGGGCGTCACGGTGCCGTAATAGCCCGTGCCGATCATCGAGACGAAGACCCGGTTGCGCTCCATCGTCCGCCGCAGATCGGAGAGCATGTCGCGTTCGGAGCGGGCCGCCGGCAGATCGAGCGGGCGCTTGAGGCGGATTTTCGCCGGCACCGTCTGCTCGAGCAGATCGTCGAGCGAATCCGCACCCACCGCGTCGAGCATGTGGGTCAGGCCGTCGCCGCTCGGGCCGATGTGACGGCCGACGAAGGCGTCGGGCTGTTCCAGCTCACTCAGGGTCGCACCGGTCATGGCGTCGTCGAACTCCGGTCTCGTCGCTGTCGATGAAAGGGAGGGCGTCAATCCAGGGTGGCGAGATGGGCGTCGTAGGCGTCGCGGTCCATCAGCTCCTCGAGCTCGGCCGGGTTGCCGATCCTGAGCTTGTAGAACCAGGCCCCTTTCTCCGCGTCCTCGTTGACCATGCCCGGACTGTCGGCCAGCGCCTCGTTGGCCTCGACCACCTCGCCGCTGATCGGCGCGAACACGTCGCTCGCCGCCTTCACACTCTCGACCACGGCGCAATCGTCGCCCTTGGACACCTTCTTGCCGACCTCCGGCAGTTCGACGAAGACCACGTCGCCCAACTGCTCCTGGGCGTGGTCGGTGATGCCGATGGTGGCGCGATCGCCCTCGACGGCGACCCATTCATGTTCGGGCGTGTAATAGACGGGCATGGATCGAATGGCTCCTAGCGCTTGTAGTTGTGCGGAACGAACGGCAGCGAGACGATCTCGGCCGGCATGCTCTTGCCGCGCTGCCTGAGCTGCAGCGACGTGCCCGGCGCCACCTCTCCGGTGGAGACATAGCCCATCGCCACCGGGGCACCCACCGTCGGTCCGAAACCGCCGCTGGTGACGCGGCCGATCTCGGTACCCTCGTCGTTCTCGATCGGCGATCCCTCGCGCACCGGGGCCCGGCCTTCCGGCCGGATACCCACGAGCTTGCGCGGTGCGCCCGAGCGGACCTGTTCGGCGATCACGGCATGGCCGGGAAACCCGCCCTCGGCCAGCCTGCGCTTGCCGACGGCCCAGGCGAGATCGGCCTCGATCGGCGTCGTCGTCTCGTCGATGTCGTGGCCGTAGAGACAGAGCCCCGCTTCGAGCCGCAGGCTGTCGCGCGCACCCAGACCGGCGGGCTCGACCTCCTCGGCACTCAGCAGCGTGCGGGCCAGCTTGGTCGCCCGATCCGCCGGCACGGAGATCTCGAACCCGTCCTCGCCGGTATAGCCGAGCCGCGAGACCCGGCAGGTCACACCCGAAAGATCGAACGTGCCGCTCTGCATGAAGGCGAGATCGGCGACGGCCGGCGCCAGGCGCTCCAGAACGCGCACGGCCGCGGGCCCCTGCAAAGCCAGAAGCGCCCGGTCGGTCAGCTCCTCGACCTTGCAATCGGGCTCGAGCGCTTCGCGGATGCGCGGGATGTCGACGTCGCGGCGGCCGGCATTGACCACCACGTAGAGCCCGTCCGACGTGCGGGTGACGATCAGATCGTCGATGATGCCGCCCTCGTCGTTGGTCAGCATGGTGTAGCGGGCGCGGCCTTCGCCCAGCGCCTTGAGGTTGCCCGGGACCAGGGTCTCGAAACGCTCGGCCGCCTCCTCGCCGCGGATGACGACCTGACCCATGTGCGAGACGTCGAACAGAGCGGCCGCGGCCCGGCAGTGGCGATGCTCGCCCAGAATGCCCATGGGATACTGCACCGGCATCGCCCAGCCGGCGAACGGCACCATGCGCGCGCCCAGCTCGCGGTGCAGGCCGTCCAGAGGTGTGGTGCGGAGGTCGGTCTCGGCGGTCACGGGCTCAGGCTCCCCACATGGCGACATCGCGGCGATGCCGAACGCCCGCCGTCGGTGCCCCCTCTGTCACGGACCTGAGAGATTCGGGATGCACGCCCGTGCCTCCCTCCCCTTCGGTGGGGTGCATCACCGCACCCGCTCTCCAGAGGATCCCATCCGCTCGCGGTCCCTGGTGCCTGAGAGTTTCCGGGGCGGTTGCTCCTTCGGCGCCGCATCCGAAGATGCGATCTCTCCCACGAGCGCAGGCGGGATCGAGGTGATCTTCGGCCAGGAACCGACGCCGGTCAAGCGCCTGTCCGCCGGCGTTCGGCTCCCGCCACGCAGCTTTCAACCCTCTCTGGTCCGGTCCAGGTCGAGGATCGTCGGCTCGTAGCCCAGTGCGCGGACGAAGCGCAGCAGATCGGCGCTGCGGATCGTCGTGGTCGCCGTGTTCTCCAGCGGATGAACGTTGAGGAGCTCGTGCTTCAGCATCTTCTCGTCGAGCACCGGGCGCACGAGGCGCTCCTTGTCGTTGATCAGCGCGAGCGGTGTCACCGAGCCCGGTGGCACGCCGAGCACCGCCATCAGATCGTCCGGCCCGGCGAAGGAGAAGCGCGGCGCGCCGAGCAGCCGCGCGAGGGCGTTGACCTTGACGGGCTGCTCGTCGCCGCAGGTGACGAGCCAGAAGCCGCCTTTCTTGTCCTTGAGGAAAAGGTTCTTGACGTGCCCGCCCGGCAGATGGCGGGTGTGGCATTGTGCCTCTTCCACGGTGAACACGGGTGGGTGATCGACCGTCCTCGTCTCGATATCCAGGCCGCCCAGGAAATCGAAGAGACCGTCACGCGCCTCGCTCATCCGCCATGGCCCTCCGCTCGATAGCCTGCTCGTGACTGGTTGGGTGCGTCGGCATCGGCTAACGGTAGCGCCGCCGAAGAGCAAGAACGGGATGGACATGACACGACTGGCGAAGCCGGACATCTGCGTGATCGGTGCCGGCTCGGGCGGGCTTTCGGTCGCCGCCGGGGCGGCCCAGCTCGGTGCCCGGACCATCCTGATCGAGCGCGGCGAGATGGGCGGCGACTGTCTGAATTTCGGCTGCGTGCCGTCCAAGAGCCTGATCGCCGCCGCCGATGCGGCGCACACGATCCGCACCGCCGGCCGGTTCGGCGTCGATGCCGGCACACCCGCCGTCGACATGGCGCGGGTCCGCGCGCACGTGCGCTCGGTGATCGCCCGCATCGCCCCGCACGACAGCGTCGAGCGCTTCGAGGGCCTGGGCGTACGGGTGGTGCGCGAGGAGGGGCGTTTCGTCGCGCCGGACGCGGTCGAGGCCGGCGACCTGCGCATCGAGGCGCGCCGGTTCGTGGTCGCCGCGGGCAGCCGTCCGGCCGTGCCGCCGATCCCGGGCCTGGACGGCGTGGCACATCTCACCAACGAGACGATCTTCGATCTCGAGCGCCTGCCGGAACATCTTCTGGTCGTCGGCGCCGGACCGATCGGCTGCGAGCTCGCCCAGGCCTTTCGTCGCCTCGGGAGCACCGTGACGGCGTTCGACATGGGTCCGATGCTGCCGAACGACGACCCCGAGCTGGTCGAGGTGGTGCGCCGTGCCCTGATCGCCGAGGGCGTGAACCTGCGGGAGAAGGTCGCCATCGCGCGAATCGAGCCCGGTCCGAGGGTCGTTCTCGAAGGAGGCGAGGCGATCGAGGGAAGCGACCTCCTGATCGCGGCCGGCCGCAAACCCAACGTCGAAGCGCTCGATCTGCCCCGGGCCGGAATCGAGACGAATGCACGCGGGATCGTCACCGACGCGAGCCTGCGCACCACCAACCGCCGGGTCTACGCCATCGGCGACGTCGCCGGGCGGTTGCAGTTCACCCACGTCGCCGGCCATCACGGCTCGCTCGTCATCCGCCATGCGCTCTTCCGTCTGCCGGTGAACGTCGAGAGCGCACCCGTGCCCTGGGTTACCTACACCGACCCGGAACTGGCGCATGTCGGGCTGACGGAGGCCGGAGCGAAGCAGCGGGGCCTCGCGCACCAGGTGATCCGGATACCGTTCACGGGCAACGACCGGGCACTGACGGAGGCCACCGACACGGGCTCCTTGAAGCTGATCGCGAGCAAGCGCGGCCGGGTGCTCGGTGTGTCGATCGTCGGCCGGCACGCGGGCGATCTGGTCCTGCCCTGGGTTCTGGCGATCCAGAAGAAGCATAAACTGTCGACCCTGGCCTCGGTGATCGCGCCCTATCCCACGCGAAGCGAGATCACCAAGCGTGCGGCCGGCAGTTTCTATGCGCCCAAGCTCTTCGGCAGCTGGTCGAAGCGGCTGGTCGGCTTCCTTACGAGGTTCGGATGAGCGCCCCGCCGCAGGAGGGCGCGGGTCGGCGGGACGATCGGCCGGCCTGGAAGCGCTGGTGGCCGCTCGTCGCGATCCTCGCTCTCGGGGTGCTGGTTCTGGCCTTCGACCTGCACCAATATCTGAGCTTCGCGACGCTCGAGAAGCATCGCGAGGCGCTGTTGGCCTGGGTCACCGGCCGACCGATCGTCAGCGCACTGGTCTTCGTCCTGATCTATGCCGTGGCGACGGCGCTTTCGCTGCCGGGCGGCGCGATCCTGACGGTGACGGCCGGGTTTCTCTTCGGTGTCTGGGTCGGTGCCGGCCTGTCCGTCGTCGGCGCCACCATCGGTGCGGTGGCCGTGTTCCTGATCGCCCGGACCTCGCTCGGCCGGGTGCTCAAGGACAAGGCCGGACCGCGGCTCGCACGCATGGAAAGGGGCTTCGCCGAGAACGGCCTGAGCTATCTCCTGGTTCTCCGGCTGGTGCCGATCTTTCCGTTCTGGCTGGTCAACATCGTACCGGCGCTGCTCGGTGTCGGGCTCGCCACCTTCACGCTCGCCACCTTCGTCGGCATCATTCCGGGCAGCCTCGTCTTCGCCAGCGTCGGCAACGGCCTGGGCGCGGTCCTCGATGCCGGCGAAAAGCCCGACCTCGGGATCATCTTCCGACCGGCGGTCCTGTTGCCGATGCTGGGTCTCGCCGCACTGGCGATGGTGCCGGTGCTCTATCGGGCGATCGTCAAGCGACGACCGCAACGCGTCTGACCGGGGGTGTCTGATCCGGGGGCATCGGGTCAGCCTTGCGGTGCGCGGCCCATCGCCAGGAACTTGGCCCGGCGCTCGTGACGCAACTCGCGCGGCGTGCGCCCCTCGAGATCGCTCAGATGCCGCTCGATCGCCCGGCCGACGCTCTCGATCGTCGTCGATCGCGCACGATGAGCGCCGCCGAGCGGTTCCTCGATGATCTCGTCGATCAACGCCAGTTCCTTCAGATCCTGCGCCGTCAGCTTGAGCGCGTCGGCCGCCGTCTCCGCCTGTTCCGCCTTGCGCCAGAGGATCGCCGCACAGCCCTCGGGCGAGATCACCGAATAGATGGAATGCTCGAGCATCAGCACGCGGTCGGCCGTGGCGAGCGCGATGGCGCCGCCCGAGCCGCCCTCGCCGACAACCACGCTGACGATCGGCACCTCCAGGGTGAGGCAGGTCTCGATGCTCCGCGCGATCGCTTCCGCCTGGCCGCGCTCTTCCGCGCGCACGCCCGGATGGGCCCCCGGCGTGTCGACCAGGGTGACCACCGGCAGCTTGAAGCGTTCGGCCAGCCGCATCAGACGCACCGCCTTGCGATAACCCTCCGGTCGCGCCATGCCGAAATTGTGCCGCACCCGCTCGTCGGTATCCGCACCCTTCTCGTGGCCGAGCAGCATCACCGTGCGGCCGTGAAAGCGGCCCAGCCCGCCGGTGATCGCCATGTCGTCGCCGAAACAGCGGTCGCCGGCGAGCGGCACGAAATCCTCGATCAGCTGCTTGACGTAATCGCCCAGATGCGGCCGGTCGGCGTGCCGGGCCACCTGGGTCTTCTGCCAGGCCGTCAGCTTGCCGTAGGTCTGTGAGAGCAGCTTGGCGGCGCGACCCTCGAGCCGGGTGATCTCGTCACTCAGATCGAGATCGCTGCCGTCGGCCAGATGGCGCAGTTCCTTGACCTTGCTCTCGAGCTCGGCGATCGGCTTCTCGAATTCCAGAAGACTGCTCATGCGCCCCGACGATCGACCCGAACCCCTTGATCATCGCGTCGCGGGCGATGATGCGGGGTTGTGCGCAAGGCGTCCCTGCTTGTCAATCGCCGGTCGAACGGGTGCCGTGGTGATCCGAAACGCTTGCGGCCGCGAACAAAGTCCGCTTTCAGCTATTGATGTCGGGAGAGCGCGACGTGGGTCATGCGACCTCGGGTCTCGTCGTCGTGGTGCGTGCGACATGCGCCGGTGATCCATCGGCGGGCCGGTGCGCGTTCGTGCTTGTCTTCTGGCGGGACGGGGCCGAGCCGCACGTGACCAGCGAGCAATCCCAGAGCGACCGGAACGCCGACATGGCGGCGATCGCGCTGCATCGCGACCGGGCCGCCTTCGGTCGCGTCTTCGTCAGCTTCGCGCCGCGCATCAAGGGCTATTTCAGGAGGCTGGGCGCCGACGACGCCGCGGCCGAGGATCTCGTGCAGGAGGTGATGCTGGCGGTCTGGTCGAAGGCGCATCAGTTCGATCCGACGCGGGCCGCATTGAGCACGTGGATCTACAGCATCGCCCGCAACAAGCGCATCGACATGCTTCGCCGCGCACCCCCGGTCGATGCGGACTGGCGGGATCCGACGCTGCAGCCGCCGGCCGCACCGCAGGGTGACGGCGTCGCCGAGGCACGGGAGATCAAGGAGAGGATCGAGCGCGCGGTGGCGCGGCTGCCGGTGGAACAGGCGCAACTGCTGCGTATCTTCTATTTCGACGATCGGACCCATACCGATATCGCATCCGATCTCGGGCTGCCGCTGGGGACGGTCAAATCCCGGCTGCGTCTGGCGCTGGGCAAACTCAAATCGGCCCTGGAGGGGCTGGCCGACTGATGCTCGTGGATGGTGCACGAACCTTGGACGAACTGATCTTCGCTCATGCCGCGGGCCGGCTGCCGCCTGCGGTGCATCTGCTGGTCGACGCCCACCTGCAACTGGCACCAGCCAGCCGCGACCTGCACGCCCGATACGAGGAACTGGGCGGCGTGCTGTTCGAGCAGATCGAGCCCGAAGCGGTCTCTCGCGACCTGTTCGACCGGTTGCAGCGCCGGCTCGACGGCGAAGCCACCCGATCGGACGTCGCGGCCCCGCATGCCTGTGACGGCGCGGACGGTTTGCCCGTGGCGCTCTGGCCGCTGGTGCCGCAGGGGCTCGACGCCCTGCCCTGGCGGCGCTTCCGCCACGTGGCGCAGGTCGAATTTCCGGGTTTCGCCGACGACGGTCTGCGCCTCGGTATGGTCGCCCTGAAGGCCGGCAGGGGCGTGCCGCGCCACACCCACGAGGGGCCCGAGCTCACCCTGGTCCTGCGCGGTGCCTTCGTCGACGCTCGCGACCGCTACGGCCGGGGCGACGTGGCGATCGCCGATCCCTCGGTCGACCACCGGCCGATCGCGACGCCCGAAGAGGACTGCCTGTGCCTGACCGTGACCGCCGGCGCCATCCGGCTGACCGGGCCGCTGGGCCGCCTGCTCGACCCCTTCGTCCGCCTGTAGGTCACACGCGCCCTGCGTGGCGTCGGCGCAACAGAGAAATCCGTGTTGCGGGCACAGCGAGATTGTGCTCTTCAATGCAACCCCCGAGCCGGCATAACCTGCAGTTACAAGACGACCTCTTCGATAAGCGCCTCGACGCGATACCGGCACCAAGTGCGAGCGAGCGAAACCGGCCTTGACCGCCTCCACGCCCCCCAGCATCTACCCCCTGCGCGGTCGGGACACCCTGCCGATGCCGGGCGAGGGCGGCGTGCCCAACGTCACCCGTTTCGCGCCCAGCCCCACCGGCTATCTGCACATCGGCCACGCCTATTCGGCCCTGTTCGCCTGGGAGGCGGCGCGCCGCTCCGGAGGCTGCTTCGTCCTGCGCATCGAGAACATCGACGAGACCCGTTGCCTCGACGCCTTCGAGCAGGCCACCATCGACGACCTCGCCTGGCTCGGCATCACCTCCGACGTGCCGATCCGCCGGCAGGCGGACGAATTCGCAGCCTACGAGGCCGCACTTTCGGTCCTGTCGCGCCGTGATCTGATCTATCCCTGCTTTTGCACGCGCAAGCAGATCCGGGCCGAGGTGGAGGAGTCCGGCCGGGCCCCGCACGGACCCAGCGGCGAGGTGCTCTATCCCGGCATCTGCCGTCATCTGGCCGACGAGGAGCGCGACTACCGCATCGCCAACGGCGAGCCCTTCGCCTGGCGCCTCAACGTCGACGCGGCGATGGCCCAGACGGGACCCTTGCGCTGGTACGACTGCCGCGCCGGCTGGGTGGATTGCCGCCCGGACCTGCTGGGTGACGTGGTGCTCGGCCGCAAGGACACGCCCACCAGCTACCACCTGGCGGTGACCGTCGACGACGCGATCCAGGGCGTCAATCTCGTCACCCGCGGCGAGGACCTCTACCACGCCACCCACATCCACCGTCTGCTCCAGGCCCTGCTCGACCTGCCGGCGCCGCGCTGGTACCATCACAATCTCGTCGCCGACAGCCGCGGCCAGCGGCTGGCCAA
The DNA here is from genome assembly GCA_020446525.1 of Geminicoccaceae bacterium. Lineage (GTDB taxonomy): Bacteria > Pseudomonadota > Alphaproteobacteria > Geminicoccales > Geminicoccaceae > JAGREO01. Next base: position 8,962 of record JAGREO010000174.1, read on the forward strand.
GCGCAACCGGGCGATCACGCTGCGCCACCTGCGCGATCTCGGCAAATCGCCGGCCGACGTCTGGAAGCTGCTCGGCCTGCAACTCGGCTGACGGAAGCCGGCATGTGGAAGCCGACGACCGCCCGAGCACGAGCCGTGATCCGTCGCGTCCGCTCCCTGCTCCCGCCGCTCGTCTGTGCCCTCGGGCTCGCGGGGTGCGGAGCCGTGGTACCGCCCGCGGGCGAACCGCTGGCGCCCACATTCTTCGAGCCGGACGTCGCCGCACACGCGCAACTCCTCGCGGTGCACGGCTTCAACGACCACCAGACCGCCTTCGCCTCGTTCGCCGCCTTCGCCGCCGATCGGGGCGTGCTGGTCGAGACCTACGACCAGCAGGGCTTCGGCCGCAACGCCAATTGGGGCTACTGGCCCGGCCGCGCCGTGCTGGTGGCCGATCTGGCGGCGCGCATCGAGGCGCGCCACGCCGCCCGGCCGGACCTGCCGCTCTACGTGCTGGGCGAGAGCATGGGCGCCGCGGTCGCCGTCGTCACGCTGGCGGAGCATCCAGAGCTGCCCGTCGCGGGCGTGGTGCTCTCCGCGCCGGCGGTCTGGGGCGGCGAGGCCATGAACCCCTTCTATCGCGCGGTCCTGTGGCTCGCCGCGCACGTCGCCCCCGGCTGGCGGCTGACCGGCGAGGGGCTGGGCGTGCAGGCATCCGACGATATCGAGATGCTGCGGGCCCTGGGCCGCGATCCACTGTTCATCAAGGCGACGCGGGTCGACGCGCTGGCCGGTCTGGTCGGCCTGATGGAACGCGCGCGCGACGACGGTCCGGCCCTCGTGCTGCCGCGCCTCGTGCTCGCCGGCGCCAGGGACGAGGTGGTTCCGCCCGAGGCGATCGACAGCTTCGTCGCCACGCTGAAGCCCGAAGCCTGCCGCTACGTCCGCTACGAGGAGGGCTGGCACATGCTGTTGCGCGACCTCCAGCGCGAGCGCGTCTGGCGCGACGTCCTCGGCTGGATCGAGGCCCCGGCCGCCTTCACCGGCAGCCCGTGCGGCACCGCGTCGGCGGACGCCGGAAGCTGAACGCACGCCTCGATCGCGATTTCCTCTAACGACGGCGCCAGATCATCTCCATGACCATGTCGGTCTCCGGGCTCTCGAGCTCGAAGGTCAGCGCGTCGCCCTCGACCCGGCCCTCCATCGTCTGGGCGTCCTCGCCCTCGGGGATCAGCAGGATGGTGTCCCCCTGATCCTCCCAGCGCGCCTCGGCGGTCTCGCCGTCGGGACGCGTCAGCACGGCCGTGCCGTCGTCGTCGAAGACCACCGTGCCGCCCATGCGGGCTTCGAGCTGCGCCAGGATGCCGTCCATCATCTGCCGCATCTGCGGCTTCATCGCCTCGGGCACGTCGCCCATCTGGGCGCTCATCATCTCCTCCATCTGCGCGCGGAAGTGCTCGGTGTCCAGGGCCCATTCGCCCGCCATGTCGGCGGCCCGCGCGTTCGAGAGCGTGAAGGCCACGCACACCGCGGCCGCGAGCCAGCGCCTGATCGTCATGGTTCGACCTCTCTCACATGTGGATGGGTTTGCCGGTCACGGCCAGCGCCGCTTCCTTGATCGCCTCTTCCAGCGTCGGATGGGCGTGGCAGGTCCGGGCGATGTCCTCCGAGCTCGCGCCGAACTCCATCGCGATGCCGATCTCGGCGATCAGCGTGCCGGCTTCCGGGCCGATGATGTGGCAGCCCAGCAGTCGGTCGGTCGAGGCATCCGCCAGGAGCTTGACGAAGCCGTCGGTCTGGCCGGTCGAACGGGCGCGGCTGTTGGCCTGAAACGGGAACTTGCCGACCTTGTAGGCGATGCCTGCCTCCTTCAACTGCTCCTCCGTGCGGCCGATCGAGGCGACCTCGGGCGCCGTGTAGACGACGCCCGGAATGATGTCGTAGTCGATGTGCGGCTTCTGCCCGGCCAGCATCTCCGCCAGACAACTGCCCTCCTCCTCGGCCTTGTGCGCCAGCATCGGCCCCCGGATCACGTCGCCGATGGCGTAGATCCCCTCCACCCTGGTGGCGAACCGGTCGTCCACCTCGATCATGCCCCGGCGATCGGTCTCGATACCGACATTGGCCAGACCCAGCCCCTCGGTGAAGGCGCGCCGGCCGATCGCCACGAGCACCGTGTCGCAGTCGATCACTTCGGCATCGCCGCCGGCCGCCGGCTCGATTTTCACCTCGAGCCGGTCGTCGTGCCGCTCGACGCCGGTCACCTTCGTCGAGAGACGGAATTTCATGCCCTGCTTCTGCAGGATGCGCTGGAACTGCTTGGATACCTCGCCGTCCATGCCGGGCGTGATCCGCTCCAGGAACTCGACCACCGTCACCTTCGCACCGAGGCGTTGCCAGACGGTGCCCATCTCCAGACCGATATAGCCGCCGCCGATCACCACCAGATGGTCCGGCACCCGATCGAGATCGAGGGCACCGGTCGAGCTGACGATGCGCTCCTCGTCGACCTCGACACCCGGCAGCGGCATGCTTTCCGAACCGGTGGCGACGACGATGGCGGCGGTCTCGAGCACCTCCTCGCCGCCGGCGTCGAGACGAACCTCGACCCGGCCCTTCCCGAGGATCGTGCCGTGGCCCTTCCTGTAGTCCACCTTGTTCTTCTTGAAGAGCATCTCGATGCCCCGGGTCAGGCCGTCGACCACCTCGTCCTTGTGGCCCAGCATCACCTCGAGATCGAGGCCGACCTCACCCGCCCGGATACCGTGATCGGCCATGCCGTGGCGGGCCTCGTGGAACAGATGCGAGGAGTGCAGCAGGGCCTTCGACGGGATGCAGCCGACATTGAGACAGGTGCCGCCCAGGCTGCCGCGCTCCTCGACGCAGGCGACCTTCATGCCGAGCTGCGCCGCCTTGATGGCACAGACATAGCCGCCCGGCCCGCCGCCGATCACCACGAGATCGTAGCTCATCACGTCTCCCCCTGTTGCGCCGTGGCGCGCACGCCACCCGTCCTGCCGCACGCAACCTAGCCGCTCGACGCCCATCCGTCACCGTGTCGATCCGCCACCCGCCGGCGGCCCGAAGCGTCGGCGCCACACCGCCCGGACGCCGGCCGCATCCGGCGCTCGGGGGCGGGGCTTTTCGCTTGACAGCCGCGCGCGGCGGATGGCTCGATGCGGCCATCGTCGCAACCAGCAGAAAGGAGGTGATCCGATGTCCAGTGAGATGACGGTTCGGCACGAACCGCAAGGCGCCTCGTTGGCCATGGAGCAGCCTTCGTCGCCGCCCGGCGCCCTCTGATCCTCCGCAGCGAGCCCCGATCGAGGGGTCCGATGAACGGAGGATCCGGTTCCAGACGACCGCATCCACGCAAAGGCCGCCCTCGGGCGGCCTTTGTTCTTCGATACAC
>JAGREO010000175.1 GCA_020446525.1 Geminicoccaceae bacterium
TCTGCACGATCGAGAGCAGGCTGTCGATCCCGCCCAGCGCCCTGCCGGCGACCGGTACGCCCAATACCGGCACCGTGGTCGAGGAGGCGATCATGCCGGGCAGATGGGCGGCGCCGCCGGCACCGGCGACCACCACGGCGATGCCGCGCTCGCGCAGGCCACGGGCGTAGGTGAAGAGACGCTCGGGCGTGCGATGGGCCGACACGACCCTGGTCTCGCACACCACCCCGAGCGCATCGAGCGTCGCCGATGCGTGGCGCATGGTGGCCCAGTCGGAGCGGCTTCCCATGACGATGGAGACGAGCGGCGGGGCCCGCGCCGCGCCGGCGGCGACACTCATGCGGGTCAGCCGCCCTCGTCGGGCAGCACGCCGGCCTTGCGTCGCGTCTCGCCGTCCCAGGTTTCGGCCGCGCGCGCCGCTTCCTCGTTCTCGCGTTTGACCTGCTCGAAAATCTCTTCGCGCAGGACGCTGGCGGTAGGCGGGAAGGTGAAACCGAGTTTCACCGTCTTGCCCTTGAGCTCGACGACGCGAACTTCGATCGAATTGTTGATGATCACCGCTTCGCCCGCGCGCCGGGTGAGATAGAGCATCGCCGTCTCCCGCGCCTGCTGTCCAGCGGCATGTTCTAGAGCAATTTCCGGTCGAAAGCTCGGAGCTTAAGGGCTTGTTAACCGTGAAGCGGTATCTTCGCAACCGTCCGGCGACGGGATCGTGCCCGTTCGGGGCCGACGATCGTCGCCGCAATGGAGTAGCGATCATGCAGGGAACCGCTCTCGGCACGCTCCTTTCCGCCCGATCCGGCTGGCTTCAGGCGCGCTATACGGTGCTGGCGCAGAACGTCGCCAATGCGGACACACCCCATTTCGTGCCGCAGGATCTGCCCGAGCCGGACTTCGACCGGCTGCTCGCCGACAGCGCGCGCTCCGCCGGCACACCGGGCAGCATTTCAGCGGGTCCGCTGGCGATGGCGCGCACCGCGTTCGACCACCTTCAAGCGGCTCGACAGGGCGTGGCGCACCTGGGCCGGCCGCGACCGATGGAGGGGGTCGAGCGGTCGCCTTCGGGCAACGGCGTGGTGCTCGAGGAGCAGGCGCAACTGCTCGACCGGACCCGCCTGCAGCACGAGCTGACGACGGGCATCTATCGCAAGATGGTGGGCCTGATGCGCACCGCCATCGGCGGCGGCGCCTGATCCGGCCCGCCTCGCCTCGGCACCTTCACGATCGGAGCAGCGCCATGGATCTCGAAACGTCGATGCGGATCGCCGCCGCCGGCATGAAAGTGCAATCGGCGCGCATGCGGGTGACGTCGGAAAATCTGGCCAACGCCCAGTCGACCGCCACCGAGCCCGGCGGCGACGCCTACCGGCGCAAGACGATCAGCTTCACCAACCGGCTCGAGCGGGCGCTCGGTGCCGAACTGGTCGAGATCGAACGCTACGGACGCGACGCCTCGGCGCTGCCGCTGCGCTACGAGCCGACCCATCCGGCGGCGGACGAGACCGGCCACGTCAGCTATCCCAACGTCAACCCGCTGATCGAGATCATGGACATGCGCGAGGCGCAGCGCAGCTACGAGGCCAATCTCTCCACGATGCGCCAGGCGCGCGGCATGCTCCAGCGGATGCTCGAGGTGCTGCGTGCCTGACGGGATTGAAACCGGCGCCGGGCCTGGTTTTTCGGTCGGGCGCTTCCGTACCGCGCCGCGGGGCTCGACGGGCCGCGGCATCCTCGATCATCCGGGCAGGTCTCGATGAACAAGCTCGCACCCGCCGAAGCGCTCGCCGTTTACCGCTCCGCGGTGGCGAGGCTCGAGCAGAACAAGGCCGCGGCCGGCGCGACGGCGCCGGCGGCCGGCTCCTTTCAGGCGCTGCTCGCGAGCGAGCTCGAGGCCGGCGTCGGGGCGCTCCGGACCGGCGAGAAGACGGCGCTCGACGGGCTGACCGGCAAGGCCGGCGTGCAGCAGGTGGTCGAGGCCCTGACCGCCGCGGAACTGAGCCTGCAGCGGGTGACCGCGGTCCGCGACCGGGTGATCTCGGCCTATCAGGAGATCATACGCATGCCGATCTGAACGCGGGATCCACGAGGATGGGCGCAGGCATCCGTCCTTCGCTGAAGGCTCGCCCGGCTCGAAGCCCCGTTCGATCCGGCGGAACCACGAGATGGATCAGAGAGTGCGGACGAACGAGAAGCCGAGGCGTTTTCCAATCGGGTGGGCTCGCCGGAACGATCGGGCAAGGCACCGGGACGAGAGGCTGGAGCGCGTCTTCGAGCCCGTTCGATCGGATATCGCCCGGGTGGCCGCAAACGATCTGCCTCGCCGGGCGGATCGCGACGGATCGAATCATAGGCGGGGCGGATCATCGGCGGGGCGGCCGTCCTGGTCGCCGGAGAGGAGTTCATGCTCGACGAGAACGTGGTGCTCGAGATCGGCCAGCAGGCGGTCTGGGTGATGATCAAGACCGGCGCGCCGACCATGCTGGTGGCGCTCGTCGTCGGTCTGATCGTCTCGCTGATCCAGGCGCTGACGCAGATCCAGGAGATGACGCTGACCTTCGTGCCGAAGATCCTGGCGATGATGCTGACCCTGGTCGTGGCCATGCCCTTCATGCTGGCGACGCTCGTGCAGTTCACCGAGGCGCTCTTCGCGCGGATCGGCGGGCAAGGGCTGTGAGCGGCGGGGCGCACGATCCTCGGCTACGGGACCGGGCGGTCGCCACCCGGGCCCAGCCGTGACGACCGTCTTCGATCTCACCGCCGCATTACAGGTCGAGCTCTTCGCGGTTCTCCTGACCTTCGCGCGCGTGGGTGCGGCCTTCATGGTGCTGCCCGGCTTCGGCGAGCCTTATGTCCTTTCCCGAACGCGCCTGCTGATGGCGCTCGGCACCAGCGTCGTTCTGGGACTGGCCGCCGGGCCGGCTCTGCCGCCGCCACCGCCGGAGGTCGCCGATTTCGTGCGGCTGGTCGTCATCGAGGTGGTGATGGGGCTCTTCATCGGCGCCACGGTGCGGCTGGTTCTGATCGGTGCGCATTTCGCCGGCGCGGTGATCGCCATGCAATCCGGTCTCGCCTCGGCCGCCTTCTTTGATCCGGCCGAAGGCACCCAGGGCAGCGGCATCGGCAATTTCCTGACGGTGCTGACGCTGGCGCTGATCTTCGTCACCGACGGCCATCATCTGGCGCTTCTCGGCCTGCGGGAGAGTTATGCGGCGCTGCCGGCGGGCGGCCTTCCCGCGGCCGACATGGCGGAGCTGTTCGCGCGTCTCTCGGCGGACGCGATCTTCGCCGCCTTTCGCATCGCCACGCCGATCCTTCTCGTGGGCGTGCTCTCCAACCTGGTCATGGGCGTGCTCAACCGGCTGATGCCGACCTTTCAGGTGATGTTCGTCGTCATGCCGCTGCAGATCGCCCTGTCGTTCGGCGTGCTGATGCTGTCGCTCGGCGTGACGGCCACGCTCGTCCTCGGGCTCTACGAAACCAGCCTTTCCTGGCTGGCGGCGGGCTGAGCCGCCGTGGCCGACGAGCAGGACGACAGCCAGAAAACCGAAGAACCGACGCAAAAGCGCCTCGACGACGCCCGCCAGAAGGGTCAGGTCGTCACGTCGCGCGAAGTCGCCAACATGATGATGCTCGGCACGGCGACCCTGCTCTGCGTGATCACCGTGCCCTCGGCGATGCACGATCTCGCCCTCGTGCTCGACGATTATCTGCGCGACGCCGCACGCATCCCGACGGACGGTGCCGGGCTGGGCGGCGTGCTGCGCGACGTGCTGGGTGAGACGGCCTGGATCATGGCTGTGCCGATGTTCGCCTTCATGGCCGCGGCCGTGGCGGCGGCGGCGGTGCAGAACGGCATCGTCTGGACCACCCAGCCGATGGCGCCGAAATTCGACAAGATCTCGCCGCTGGCCGGGCTCAAGCGGCTGTTCGCGCTCAAGTCCCTCGTCGAGTTCGTCAAGAATCTCTTCAAGATCAGCGCCATCGCGGTTCTGGCGACGGTCGTTCTGTGGTCCGACAGGACCCGGCTGATGGTCACCGGCCGTCTCGAGCCGATGCAGGCGATGGCCTATCTGCACGATCTCTCCGTCTGGGTGCTGGCGGCGATCACCGCGGCTCTCACGCTGCTGGCCGGCTTCGACTACGCCTATCAGCATTTCGAGCATCACAAGCAGATGCGGATGTCGCGCAAGGACGTCCAGGACGAGCACAAGCAGTCCGACGGCGACCCGATGATCAAGCAGCGCGTGCGCCAGTTGCGCATGCAGCGGGCGCGCTCGCGGATGATGGCCGAAGTGCCCAAGGCCACGGTCGTGGTCACCAACCCGACCCACGTCTCGGTGGCGTTGCGCTACGAGCAGGGCCTGGACGGCGCGCCCCGGGTGGTCGCCAAGGGCGTCGATCTGGTGGCCCTGCGCATCCGCGAGCTCGCCACGGCGCACGGCGTTCCGCTGGTCGAGAACCCGCCGGTGGCACGCGCCCTCAACAAGGACGTCGAGATCGGCCAGACGATCCCCGCGGCGCATTATCAGGCCGTGGCCGAGATCATCGGCTACGTCATGCGGCTGCGCCGCAACGGGCGCGACTGACCCGCGTCGGGCGCGTTCCCGCGCCGCCCCGAGCCGCTCACGAAGCCGCACCGATCATCACCGAACCGCCCACCCGGTGTCGCGGCGTCCGATCGACGACGCGCTCGCGGCGACGGGAAGTCGCGGCGACGGGGCGGTCGCGCGCGATGGGCACGTCGATGTCGATCCGCTCCGGCGCGGTGCCTCGGGAAAAAAACGAGGTGAGGGGCGCGTTAACCACGGCGGTAAAGCGGATGTTCACCGATGACGTGCATCTTGGGCGGATCGAAAGCGATGAGGCGGTGCGACCGCCCAACCGGGAGAACGATCTTGATCCGCCTCGTCACCCTCACCGCGCTGCTGCTCACACTGGCCGCACCCGCCGGCGCCGTCGCACCCGTCGCTCTCTTCGGCACCGCCGAGTTCCGGGCGGAATCGCACGCGGCACTGCCCAAATGGCAAAAGGTCCTCACCGGCATCGAGGCGGAAAAGCCGATCTACGAGCGCTGTGCGCGCGACGCGTCGGCCTGCCCCTCGCGCGGGGTGATGGCGTGGCAGGCACTGCTCGACGGCCTGCACGGCGCGCCCGCGGCCGAGCAGGTCACCAAGATCAACCGCTTCGTCAACCAGTGGCGCTACCGCACCGACGCGGAGAATTTCGGCACCAGCGATCACTGGTCCACGCCGCTCGAGTTCATGCGCCGGTCGGGTGACTGCGAGGATTACGCGATCACCAAATACGTCTCGCTGCGGCGCCTGGGCTTTCCCGCCGAGCGTCTGCGGCTGGTCGTGCTGCAGGATACGCTGCGGGACCTCGCGCACGCGGTGCTCGCCGTCTACATGGACCAGGACGTGCTCATCCTCGACAATCTGACCAATGCCGTGCTGCCTCACGAGCGCATCTTCCAATATGTGCCCTACTATTCGATCAACGAGGAAGCGCGCTGGGCCCATGTGCCGGCCGGTCGGATCATGATGTCGTCTGCCGCGACCCGACCCGCCGGTGATCTCGGCGCGAACGGACGCGCCGAGTGACCAGCGTCGTGGGCGAGGCCGGCGATGTCGCGGCGCCGGGTGGATCGGGGCTGCGCACCTGGATCATTCGCGGAAGAGACCTTCTGCGCGTGCTCTGGGTTTCGGGCGCCGGGCGCGTCGATCGATCGGATGGCGCGGGCGATGTCGAAGAACGGGCCGGATGCCGGTCACGGACGCCGGCCTTGTCGACGATCTCACGACGGGCCGAGGGCGGCTCCACCGACACGATCCCGGGCGGTGCGGAGGTGACGGAACGCACGACGCCGAGCCCGCTCTCGGCACCGCCGCGGCCGGCCCGGTTCATCGTCGTCGGCCTCGTCTGTCTCACCGCCGGCCTGGCTGCGGCCGAATGGCTGGCGGAGAGGCTCGCGGCAGAACGTCAGGAGAGCGTGCGGACGACCACGGCCGCGCGACTGCAGGCACGAGCCGACGGCAAGGCCGCGACCATCGAAGCCTGGCTGGACGGCCGGGCTGCCCTGGGCAACAGGCTGCTGCGCGCCGACCTGGTCCGTCTCTTCGTCGCCGAGAGCAGCCTCGCCGAGGCGGAGCCGGATCTGGCGCGCGCCCTCGACGAGCAGCGGCCCTACATGCGCCAGGTCGCGGACGAATTCGCACGGCAGAACGACGCCCGCGGTGTCTATCTGATCGATCCGCGAGGCCGGGTCCTGCTGAGCGACGGCGACGCACCGCCGCTGCGTCCGGAGCAGGCGGAGCAGGCGCGGGAGATCGCCCGCGGTGATACGCCGCGATCGGTCGAGCTCGCCGTCGTCGAGGGCGACGTCGCCATATTGGATATCCATCAGCCGATCGCCCGGCCTCATGCCGCTTCGGCCGATGGCGGTGCGGTCGGAACCCTGCTCACGAGCTATTCCGTGAGCGCCGAGCTCGCGGCCTTTCTGGCGCCGGATCCGCTCGCATCGAAGCCCGAGCAGACGCGCCTTCTGGCCGCGGATCCGCGGGGCGAGCGGGGCCGCACCCGTCTCCTGACCGTATACACCGATGGATTGGCGATCGAAGCCGTGAGCGAGATGGCGCGTGCAGCGGCGGGCGAACCGGCGGCACGGACTGCCGGCGGGGCGTTCGAGGATGAAAACTGGTTCACCCGCCATGCGACCGTCTCCGGCAGCGGCTGGACGGTCGAGCAGCGCGTCGACAAGCGGGCGGTGCTGGCACCGGTCGAGCGGTTCGTCACCACGATGCGGGCCTTCGCGCTGACCCTGGGCGGGTTCTTCGGTCTTCTCGTCGCCAGCCTCTACTGGCGTCTGGCGAGCCGTTACCACGCGGCGCTGGCACGCCAATATGCCTCGATGCTGCGTCGCCTGGGCATCGAGAAGGCGAAGTTGCAACTCGTGCTCGACCACACCCGGGATCTTATCGTCCTCAAGGATGAAACCGGGACGGACGAATTGACCAGCCGGTCCTACGATCGCGATATCGCCGGCCCTGTCGCGACGGCGCCGGTCACACCGGGCGAAGCAGCGGGTCCGGGGCGCATCGACCGTGACGACGGCGTCACGTCCGCGAACGCCCGGGCAGCGATACCCGGGATCTTCACCGAAGGCCACCGGCGCGCCGCGCACGAGGGCGCGTTTCTGCAGGATCGGGTCGAGATCACCATCGACGATCGGGCTCGCGCCTTTCATGCGGCCTTCCTGCGGATCGGCGAGCCGGACGAAGGGGGCGCGCGCACGCTGATGGTCGCCCGTGACGTGACCGAACTGGTGGAGAGCGAGGCCGCCCATCGACACGTGCTGACCTGCACCGTTCAGGCCTTCGTGCGCGCGGTCGAACTGGTCGATCCCTATCTCCAGGGGCACACCGTGCACCTGCGCGAGACCGTCGCCCGCATCGCCGACGTCATGGCGCTCGAGGCGGAGGAGCGGCGCACGGTCGAACTGGCGGCCGAGCTCTCGCAGATCGGCAAGATCGTCGTGCCGCGCGAGATCGTCGCCAAGGCCGAACGGCACGATGCCGCGGAAAGCCGCATCATGCGCACCCATGTCGAGCATGCCGAGCGGATGCTGCAGGGAATCCCGTTCGGCCTGCCGGTGGCCCGGGTTCTGGTGCAGATGCACGAACGCCTCGACGGCTCGGGCTATCCGCGCGGCCTGAAGGGCGATCAGATATGCCTCGCAGCACGTATCCTGGCGGTGGCCGACGTGTTCTGCGCGCGCACCCGTCCGCGCTCCTATCGCGATCGGCTGGCGCCGGAGGCCGCACTGCATTTTCTGCGGGGCGCGCGAGGGCTCTACGACCCGGCCGTGATCGCCGCCCTGAGCGCCACGCTCCCAGGGCCGGCCGAAACGTCCGGGATCCCCGAGCCCGCCTCGATCGCCTGACGAGAACCGCGAACGTCGCCGCTCGATCGAAGGCGAGCGACGTATTCGGCCCAGCCGTGGCCTGCGGTCTCACGGCACCACTGCGGCCGGCCGACATGCAGCCCGTTCCATGGGCCCGTTCGATCGGGAGGATCGATGGCGTGGTTCAGGCGAAGTACGGCAGAAGGAGCCGCAGGGCGGCGCTGCCCAGGAGCAGCAGATAGCCGACCGTCAGACAGACCTCGTCGATACGGCGCCAGGCCCCGACGTCGCGTTCGCGCTTGATCGAGAGGATCGCGCGCACCTGGTCACGAAAGGCGCCGGCCGAGGGCGATTCCCGTGCGGCATCGCGGATGTGCTGCAACTTCTTCTTGCGCAGATTGAGCGACCAGGTCGGCACCGCGAGCACCAGAATGCCCGCGAAAGCGGCACAATCGAGCCACCAGCGGAACGCACCCTCGATCATCGTCCGAGCGCACCTCTCGATGTCATCGTCACGAACCCGTCCCGCGCGACACCTCCACCGGCCCCGCCCTGCCCCCGCCTTCTCGAACCATCGACCGGCAGCCCGTTTATCTCACATCCAGCGGCCCGATGCGGCTTCCGCGACCGGGACCCCGGCGATCACCCACTCGCTCCGCAAAGCGCCGGTCGGCCCGTGCCATTCTCCGAAACGGGATGGCGGACACCGCGCGTCGGCGACGCGCTCTTTTTCGCCCCGTTGCGGCGACGCGGCTTCGTCGAAGGCGGGCGGTATCGGCGGCCGCCATGGCTCCGAGGCGGCGGACGGTCGCGTTCCCTTCGGGCGGCGCTCGCGCTCGCCCTGCGTGATCCGGTATTTCGGGCGCGATCGTCGCACGCGGTCTTTCTTGCGGACACGATCCGAGAAGTCGGCTCAGCCCAGAGAGACGGCGGAGACCACTTTCTCGTTGCCGGTGTCGTTGCTCGGCTGCAGGAAGGCCTCCTCGTCGAACGCCTCGAGCGAGAAGCCGAGCAGCATGTGGCCGTCGCAGGCGCGGACGTAGCGCATGATCGTTTCCCATTTGGGCATCGGCCCGCTCGGCGCCTCGAGACGCGAGATCATCGATTGCGCCAGGCCCGAGCGGGCCTCGATCTCGCGCTGTGTCAGCCCGCGCTCCTTGCGCAGCGCGCGCAGTGCCAGCGCCAGCTTGCGCTTGACCTCGTTGTCGCGCACCCGTTCGGCCAGATCGGGCCGGACCTCGAGAAGGCGTGCGCGAAAATCGTTCCTGCTCAGCATGCGGGCTCCCAGACCGGGTCGATCAATCCGAATTGCGTCGTCGCCCGTCGCCGGCCCGCCTCGCAGGGACGGGCGGTGCTGGCGACGAGACCATGGACCGCGCAGGGCCGCGGCGGTGCCGCCTCGAGATCCATGGACACCACCAGTTTCGAGCGGGCACAGCCGGGAATGCGCAGGGCAAAGACCTCGTGACGGGTCGCGAGCAGGCCGCAGCGATCGTTCAGCCCGGGATCCTGCGTCTCCAGCTCCTCGAGAAGAAGATGGACCCCGTCGACGCAGTCGACCGACGCCTGCTCGAGTTCCGCCAGGATCTCGTCCTCGAAGGCTGCCAAAGCCGCGATCCTTCGCCTGACCACCGACAAAGTTCTCCACGCACGCCAATATAACTCGCAAGGCATATGACTTCAAGTGCATATCGAGCCGGCGGCGAGACGACACGGCGTCGTCGGGATCACGTCCCGTCGTCGGGCGCACCGTCCTCCCCCGACCCGGCCAGATCTGGTCCACTTCGGCCAGCATCACGCTCGGCCGGGTGGGCCGTGCCCCGGCCGATGAGCACGCGGCGGCTCGGGATGAACGGAAACACATCGTCCGCGTGAACCGCGACGATCACGTCGGGCCCGATCGGCTCCCGATGATCCGTCTCGAAAGTTCTGGCCGGGCGACGCGGGAACGGCAGAAAGCTGCATGCTTCGTGTGCTTTCGCTTCGAAGCCGTTGCGCAATCGATCGCGCCGATGATCGTCGGATCGCTCGAGCACGTCGTCGTCGTCGACGAGGGTGCGGTCGCCCCAGCGCTGACAGAAATCGTCGTTAATCCAGCCGTAGGCGACATCACGACAGGTGAACTCGAGCGACGGGAAATCGTCTCGAAGGTGCGCCATGTCGATCCCACGAGCCGAAACCACACGCCTGCCGGCACGGGCCTCGCCCGGCCGGAGGGCGGCCGCATCTCGCGGACGCCGCAGGCCCGCCGCGAGCGTCCGGAGAATCTATGCGCCCATCTTGGCGCGCATGCCCTGGTCGAGCGCGTCGAGGAACTGCTCGGTCGTCAGCCAGTCCTGCTCGGGGCCGATGAGGAGTGCCAGATCCTTGGTCATGCGGCCGCTCTCGACGGTCTCGACACAGACCTCCTCCAGCTTGGCGGCGAACGCCTCGACCTCGGGCGTGCCGTCGAGCTTGCCGCGATAGCTCAACCCTCGGGTCCAGGCGAAGATCGAGGCGATCGGGTTGGTGGAGGTCGCCTTGCCCTGCTGATGCTGGCGGTAGTGGCGGGTGACCGTGCCATGCGCCGCCTCGGCCTCGACGGTCTTGCCGTCGGGGGTCATCAGCA
>JAGREO010000176.1 GCA_020446525.1 Geminicoccaceae bacterium
CCCCCCGACTGACGCACCCGCGCCCGCTCCGCGCCGCCCCAGCCCCGGAATCCGCGATTCCGGGGCCGATGCCCGTTGGTGATGTTCGAGGAGACGCCATAGCGGCCCGCGTGACCGTGCCACGCGCACGGCATTCGACGTGCCGGGGTCAGTGGCGGAGGTCGTCCGTGAGCATGGCCGCTTCGACCCGCGGCAGGTTTTCGCCGTCCTCGTCGCGACGCGCCAGTTCGCGCACCCGTTTGACGATCTCGGGGCGATCCCAGACTTCGAGGCCGAGATGGCGGGCGACGATCAGACCGTCCTTGTCGATGATGAAGGTGGTCGGCAGACCGTCGAGAGCGAAGTCCCGCATCGACGCCTGATCGGGATCGCGCCAGGTGAGCAGCTCGGCCGCACCCGCTTCGTCGAGGAATTTCTGCACGGCGATCGGCGGCGCCCGGTCGACGGCGATCGTCAGGACGATGGCTTCGTCGCCCGAGAGTTCTTCGTCGAGACGGGCGAGCGAGGGCATTTCGCGCTTGCACGGGGCACACCACGTGGCCCAGAAGTTCAGCACGATCACTTCGCCGATCATGTCGTCGAGGAGCGTCTCCTCGCCGTCCATGGTCGAGAACACGGTCTCGGGCACGGGTGTGGGCTCGACGTCCTCGAGCGCCCGCGCCGGCGGTGTCGTCAGGAGTGCCACGCCGCACGAGGCCAGAAGTGCACCGAGGATCGACCTAAGGCGCATCGGAATCTCCAACAATCCCCAACAATCCCCAACAATCCCCCCAACTATCCAGTGGACGACCCGGAACCATCGAACGAAGAGGTCCCGTGAGCGACGAGGCGAAGAAAGGGTCGAACGGCCCGGGCGATGCGAGTGGACGAGACCTCTGGGGCGGCCACTTCGCCCGGGGGCCGGCACCACTCATGCAACAGATTAACGCGTCGATCGGTTTCGACAAGCGGTTGCACGCGCACGACATCGAGGGCTCGATGGCGCATGCCCGGATGCTCGCCGCGCAGGGCATCGTCACCGGGGCCGATCGCGACGCGATCCTGGGCGGGCTGCGGCAGGTGGCCGAGGAGATCGCCCACGGCCGCTTCGTCTTCAAGGTCGAAATGGAGGATATCCATCTCAACGTCGAGGCGCGGCTGACCGAGCTGATCGGCGAGCCGGGCCGGCGGCTGCACACCGGGCGCTCGCGCAACGATCAGGTGGCGACCGACTTCCGGCTCTGGGTGCGTGATGCCGTCGACCGCTCGCTCGCACTGCTGCGCAGGCTGATGGCCGCCCTGGTCGCGCAGGCGGACCGGTACGCCTCGGACGTGATGCCCGGCTTCACCCACCTTCAGGCGGCGCAGCCGGTGACCTTCGGCCACCATCTTCTCTGCTACGTGGAGATGCTGGCGCGCGATCACGGGCGGATGACCGATGCGCGGCGGCGGATGAACGAGTGTCCGCTCGGTGCCGCGGCGCTGGCCGGCACCAGCTTTCCGATCGACCGGCAGGCGACGGCATCGGAGCTCGGCTTCGAGCGGCCGGCGGCCAATTCGATCGACGCGGTGTCGGATCGCGACTTCGCGCTCGACTATCTGGCTTCGGCGTCGATCTGTGCCGTGCATCTCTCGCGACTGGCCGAGGAGCTGGTGCTCTGGTCGACGCAGCAGTTCGGCTTCGTGCGCATGAGCGAGGATTTCACCTCGGGCAGCTCGATCATGCCGCAAAAGCGCAACCCGGACGCGGCGGAACTGATCCGCGGCAAGAGCGGGCGGATCTGCGGCCATCTGCAGGCGCTGCTGGTGACGCTCAAGGGCCTGCCGCTGGCCTACAGCAAGGACATGCAGGAGGACAAGGAGGGGGTGTTCGATGCCGCCGACACCCTCGAGCTCTGCCTCGCCGCCTGCGCCGAGATGGTGGCTTCGATGAAGGTCGACACCGCCCGCATGGAAGAGGCGGCGGGGCACGGCTTCACCACCGCGACCGACCTCGCCGACTGGCTGGTGCGGGTCAAGGGTGCGGCCTTCCGCGACGCGCACGGTGTGGCGGCGCGGGCGGTTCGGCTGGCCGAGGAAAGGGCGTCGGGCCTCGAGGATCTCGGGCTCGACGAATTGCGCGCGATCGACCCGCGCATCGACGAGGGTGTGTTCGAGGTGCTGGGCGTGCGCAACTCGGTCGCCAGCCGGACCAGCGAGGGCGGGACGGCGCCCGTGCGGGTGCGTGAGCAGGTGGCGCGCTGGCGGGGCCTGCTCGAGGAGCTCGATCGATGACGAGGCGCAACTGGCTCGCCGTGCTCGCGCTGCCGATGGTCACCCTGCTCGCCGGCTGCGGGCGCAAGGGGCCGCTCAGGCTGCCCGAGCCGCAACCCGACGACCCGGAGGCCGGCAACCCGGACGGGCTGCCGTGATCGAGGCCTTTCGCTACGAAGACGAGGAGCTGGTCTGCGAGGGCGTGGCCCTGCGCGATCTCGCAGCATCGGTCGGCACCCCGACTTATGTCTATTCGCGCAGGGCGATGTGCGACCGGCTGCGCGAGTTCCAGCGCGCCTTCACCGGGCAGGACGCGCTCTTCTGCTATGCGCTCAAGGCCAATTCCAATCTGGCGGTGATCCGTGCGCTGGCCAACGAGGGTGCCGGCGCCGACACGGTGTCGATGGGCGAGATCAAGCGGGCGCTGGCCGCGGGCGTGCCGCCGCAGAAGATCGTCTTCGCCGGCATCGCCAAGACCGACGAGGAGATCGCCTTCGCGCTGGGCGCCGGCATCCTGCAGCTCAATGCGGAATCGGTGCCGGAGCTCGAGCGCGTCTCGGCGATCGCCTCGGCGTCCGGACATACGGCACCGGTCGCCTTGCGGGTCAACCCCGACGTGGAAGCCGGCACGCACGAAAAGATCAGCACCGGCCGGCGACACGACAAGTTCGGCGTGGCCCATGACGAGGTGCCGGCCATTCTGGACCATGCGCGCACGCTGCCGGGTATCGCCCTGGTCGGCCTGCACATGCACATCGGCTCGCAGATCACCGACACCGCACCCTTCGAGCAGGCCTATGGACGCGGCATCGCACTCTTTCGCGCCATGCGTGAGGCCGGCCATCGGCTGGAGCGGCTCGATCTGGGCGGCGGCTTCGGTGTGCGCTACCGCAACGAGCAGTCGTTCGACGCCACGGCCTTCGCGGCGCTGGTGGCCCGGCTGACCGAGGGGCTCGACTGCCGCCTGCTGTTCGAGCCCGGGCGGGCGCTGGTGGCCGAGGCCGGCGTGCTGCTGTCGTCGGTGATCTACCGCAAGGTCACGCGCGACCGGCAGTTCCTCGTCCTCGACGCCGGCATGAACACGCTGATCCGGCCGGCGATGTACGACGCCTTCCACGAGGTCGTGCCGGTACGCCGGACCGGCGAGGAGAGGCTGGCCGTGGACGTGGTCGGGCCTATCTGTGAGAGCAGCGACGTGTTCGGGCGGGGCCGGCTGCTGCCGCCGCTCGATGCGGGCGACCTCGTTGTGTTGCAATCGGCCGGTGCCTATGGTGCGGTGATGGCCTCCGACTACAACAGCCGGCCCGGGCCGGCCGAGGTTCTGGTCGACGAAGGGCGATGGGCGATCGTCAGACCGCGCCGAAATGCCGAGGAGCAGTTCGCCGATGAACGCATTCCGCCATGGCTCGCCGGACTCGAGAAGACCAGCGTCGGCTGACGGACGGCTCGCATGAGCGCGCGGGGTCTCGGCTATCGCCTGTTCGGCGCCCGCGCCTTCGCGACCGTCGAGGATGCATGGCCGCATCTGGCGCCGGCGGTCGGCGTCGCGGTTCTTTTCGTCGGCCTCTCGTGGCTCGATCTCTGGTCGATGGTGCCGGTCTGGGCGCACGTCGCGGGGCTGGTGCTGTTCGCCGTGCTGCTCGTGGCGGCGCTCTGGCGCGGTGCGCGCGGTCTGCGTCCGGCCAGCCGCGCGCGGGCCGTCGAGCGGCTCGAGCGGGACAACGGACTGCGTCACCAGCCGCTCGGGTCGATCGAGGACACGCTGCCCGCCTCGATGGACGATCCGCTCACCCGCCGCCTCTGGCGGCGCCACAAGGAGCAGGCGCTGGCACGGTTGTCGAGGCTGCGGCTGACGCCGCCGCGCTCGGCGATGCCGCGCGTCGATCCCTGGGCGGTCCGCGCGCTGCTCGGGCTGTTGCTGCTGGTGGCACTGGTGGAGGCGCGAGGATCCTGGATCGATCGTCTGGCGGCGGCCTTTCGGCCGTCGGGCGCGATCGCGCTCGCCGCGGCGCCGCTGCGCGCCGAATTGTGGGTGACGCCGCCGGCCTATACCGGTGTGGCGCCGATCGGCGGCGAGCGGACCGCCGGGGTCGCGACCCTGCGGGTGCCGCAAGGCAGCGAGGCGCTGCTGCAGTTGCACGGCCTGCCGGAGGACGAGGCGGCGATGCCGGCGATCCGTTTCGCCGACGAGCCGGTGGCCATCGAGCCGCTCGGCCGCGGCAGCGGGCAGGCCCGGCTGACGCTCGAGCGGGACGGCGATCTGGTCGTCGCCGACACGCCCGACGAGACGCGCTGGACCATGGTGCTGGTGCCCGACACGCCGCCGCGGATCACCTTCGCCGAGGAGCCGAAGCCGACCAGCCGGGCGGCGCTGGAGGTTCCGTTCGAGGCGTCCGACGACTACGGTCTGGCGAT
Organism: Geminicoccaceae bacterium; assembly: GCA_020446525.1. Lineage (GTDB taxonomy): Bacteria > Pseudomonadota > Alphaproteobacteria > Geminicoccales > Geminicoccaceae > JAGREO01. The sequence goes on from JAGREO010000176.1 coordinate 4,648, forward strand.
CCTGAACCTGTCCTTCGCCCTCATCGACGAGGATAGGGTCCATGAGGACGGGGTCGAGGAGGATGGGGTCGAGGAGGATGCGGTCGACGAAACGAGCCGCGAGACGGTCGAACTCCTGGCGCCGTCGGCCGCGCCGCGCCATCTCGCCACCTCCGTCTATGTCGATCTGAGCGCCCATCCGTTCGCCGGCCTGCCGGTCTCGATGCGTCTTCTCGCGGAGGATGCGCTCGGGCAGATCGGATCGAGCGAGGCCCTGGTGATGGTGCTGCCCGAGCGGCGCTTCGCCCATCCTCTGGCGCGGGCGGTGGTGGCGGTGCGCAAGGATGTGGTGGCACGGCCCGAGCAGGACAGGCGCTCCTTCGGCCGGCTCTACGGCCTGGCGCAGAGCGAGCCCGCGCGCAAGCTCGGCGTGGCCGTCGAGCTGGCACTGGCCACGTCCGCCAGTCGGTTGCGCGAGGTCGAGGATGCCGCGGGCCGGCGCTCGGTGGTCGATCTCCTGTGGGAGATCGCGCTCTACATCGAGGACGGTGCCCTTTCGCTGGCCGAGAAGGAACTGCGCGAACTGCAGGAGGCGCTGCAGAAAGCGCTTCTCGAGGGTGCCGACGACGCCGAGCTCGAGGAACTGATGGACCGGTTGCAGGCGGCGCTCGACGCCTATCTGCAGGAGATGATGCGTCAGGCGATGGAGCGTGGCCGGCAGCCCGTGCCGCCGGACCAGCAGACGATGCCCCTCGACCCGTCGCAGACCGTGACCGGCCAGGAGCTTCAGGAGATGCTGGATCGGGCGCGCGAGCTGATGCGCAGCGGTGCCAAGGACGCGGCGCAACAGATGCTGGCGCAACTGCAGAACATGCTGGAGAACCTGCAGACCGCCCAGCCGCGGCAGCAGCCGTCGCAGGCCGAGCAGGCGATGAGCGACCTGCAGCGGATGATCGAGCTGCAGCAGGATCTCCTCGATCGAAGCTTCCAGATGCAGCAGGGCCAGCAGCAACAGGGTGGACAGCAGCAACAAGAGCAGCGCCAGCAGGGACAGCAGGGGCAGCAGGGGCAGCCGCAGCAGGGCATGCCGGAGGGCGGATCGCGACAGGCGGCGGGCGAGCAGGAAGCGCTGCGCCGGGCGCTCGGCGAGCTGATGCGACGCATGGGTGAGATGGGTATGGACATACCCCGCGCGCTGGGCCAAGCGGAATTGCAGATGCGCGGCGCCGGCGAGGCGCTGCAGGGGGATCGGCCGGGACAGGCGATCGATCCGCAGGGCCAGGCGGTCGACCTGATGCGGCAGGGCGGCCAGGCGATGATGGAGCAGTTGCGCGAGATGATGGCGCAGCAGCAGGGTCAGGGGCGGCAGGGCCAGCAGGACGGCATGCAGGGCCGGCAGGGACAGCGTCCGGGGCGCGATCCCTTCGGCCGGGCCTCGCGCAACGACGGCGGCTTCGACACCGACGGCACGGAAGTCCCGGTCGAGGCCGATCTGGGTCGGGCGCGCGACGTGCTCGAAGAGCTGTTCCGTCGTTCACGGGATCGCACCCGCCCGACGCAGGAGCTCGATTATTACGACCGCCTGCTCGATCGCTTCTAGGCCCCGGCCGTCGCCCAACTGGGACGCGCGGCCGGCCGATGCGCCGATCGACATGATCGTCCTGCATTATACCGGCATGGCGACGGCCGCGCTGGCGATCGAGCGCTTGTGTGATCCGGCTGCCAAGGTCAGCGCCCATTACGTGATCCTGGAAGACGGAGCGGTGCTGGGGCTCGTCGACGAGCGTCTGCGCGCCTGGCACGCCGGCGTGAGCGGCTGGGCCGGCCGGATCGGCCTCAACGACGTGTCGATCGGCATCGAGATCGTCAATGGCGGGCACGATCATCCGGTGTGCGGCCGTCTCCCGGCTTTTCCGGCGGCTCAGATGCGTTCGGTGGTCCACCTCTGCCGCGACATCGCCGAACGCCGGCGTGTTCCGCCGGATCGGATTTTGGGCCACAGCGACATCGCCCCGGCGCGCAAGGCGGATCCGGGTGAGGCGTTCGACTGGTCGCTGCTGGCTGCGGAGGGGCTGGTACCGCAGCTCGCGGAACCGCTCGCGCCGGTTGCCGTCGACACCGGGCGGGCAGGGGCGGCTCTGCGGCGGATCGGCTACATGCCCGATCTGCCGGGGACGAACCTCGGACACGTGGTCGTCGCGTTCCAGCGCCGGTGGCGACCGCACAATGTGGACGGCCGGCTCGACGCGGACACCATGGCGCGCATCGAGACGCTTGCGGCCGCGACGGCGGCTCCCTAGATACACCTCCGGTGCGTGGCGGTCGGGTGGCCGCTCCCGCCGCGGTGGTCACACGGCGGCGGGGGAGGAAAGTCCGGGCTCCACGAAGACACGGTGCCGGGTAACGCCCGGCGGGGGCGACCCTAGGGAAAGTGCCACAGAAAGCAGACCGCCCGCCGGAGTATCCGACCTTCGGGTCGCGTACGCGCGGGCAAGGGTGAAAGGGTGCGGTAAGAGCGCACCGCGCCGGTGGCGACATCGGCGGCACGGCAAACCCCACCGGGAGCAAGACCGTGTAGGGACGACGGCACCTTCGTGGTGCACCTGGGTCTTCGCAGGGGGCGTCCGGGTAGGTCGCGCGAGGCGGTCGGTGACGGCCGTCCCAGAGGAATGGTCACCACCCGAGCGGGTCTCGGGACAGAACCCGGCTTACAGACCGCCCGCACCGGCTGCAACGACGGGTGCCGCACGTGACGGGCGCGATACGCTTGCCTTTTCGATCGTTCCGTGGCAGCCGTCCCGCCTCGTCCACTACAGGGTTGTGAACAGCTTATCCACAGATATATTCAATTGTTGATAAATTTTATCTAATTCAACACGTTGCGGCTAAGCTCTGGTCTTGATCCTGCGCTATCTTTGCTTGACCCGGGGTAGCGCGATGGATACCCTGTAACAACCATGCAACGTATTGGGAACATTCCTCCGCGGACGTGTGGTGTTGCCGGAATCGATACGGCGAAGTGAGAGCGAAGTAACACCCGCCTCCGCAGGAAGCGGTGTCCATCGTGGCAAGTCATTCGTAAGTAGATAAAGAGGCCATGTTGAAGTGCATCCGCAGGCTTGCCGGCGCGCTGTCTCGACCGGGTTCTACACGCCCGGGGCGGGGAGCAGGTGAGGGCCGTGTGCTCAAGCGGCTTCGCCCGTCTTCGCGAGCGGTCGTACTTGCGAGCTTCGGCACAAACGCGGCCGGCGCACGGAGCCGGCTTCGAAGTAGATGCGCCCGTACCGTCGGTATCGAGCAAGCTGTGGATCGTTTGGCGGCCGCTCATGGGTCATGAGCCCGTCCTCCTGGCACCGATGCTGGCGGCGCTGTCGCCCCGGCCGGGCGAAACGCTCGTCGATGCGACCTTCGGTGGCGGCGGTTACGCGCGCGCGATCCTCGCGGCGGCGGATTGCCGGGTGATCGGTATCGACCGGGATCCCGCGGCGGTCGCGCGGGGCCGCGAGCTGGCGCGCGAGAACCCGCGGTTTCGCATGGTGCCGGGCCGTTTCGGCGACATGCCTTCGGCGCTGCGTTCCATCGGTGTCGATCGGGTGGACGGGATCGTGCTCGATCTCGGCGTCTCTTCCTTTCAGCTCGACGCGGCGGAGCGCGGCTTCTCCTTTCGTCACGACGGCCCGATCGACATGCGCATGAGCTCCGAAGGGCCGTCGGCCGCGGATCTTCTGATGCGATGCGACGAGGCGGAACTGGCGACGCTGTTCCGCCGGCTGGGCGAGGAGCCCGAGGCCGGGCGGGTGGCGAAGGCCATCGTCGAACGGCGCGCCACGAAGCGCTTTGCGCGCACCGCCGATCTGGCGGCGGTCGTCGCTTCGGCCAAGCGGCGCCACAAGCCGGGCCGTGATCCCGCGACGCTGGTCTTTCAGGCGCTGCGCATGGCCGTGAACGACGAACTGGGCGAACTCGAGCGGGCGCTCGAAGCTTCGGTCGATCTGTTGCGGCCCGAGGGCCGGCTGGTCGTCGTCGCCTTCCATTCGGCCGAGGACCGCATGGTCAAGCGCTTCGTCGACCGGCAGAGCGGGCGCGATCGCGCCGTCTCGAGACATCGGCCGCCCAGGGAGCAGGTGGCCCCGCGCATGGTCTGGTCGGTCCGCAAGACCGTCACCGCGAGCGCCGAGGAAGTGCAGCGCAATCCGCGCTCCCGTTCCGCACGGTTGCGTGCGGCGGTGCGCACCGATGCGGGCATCGGCGTCGACGAGAACGCCGACGACGGCTGGCGGGCGGCGGCATGACGAGGCGGCACAATCTGGCCCTGCTGGTGCTGATCGCGCTCTCGATGGGCGGCGTCTTTCAGCTCAAATATTCCATGGTGGCGCTCAAGAGCGAGGTGGCACGGATCAATGCGGACCTCGAAGAGGAGCGCTGGCGGATGCGCACCCTCGAGGCCGATTGGGCCTATCTGACGCGACCCGATCGATTGGTGGCCCAGGCGCAGGCTCTCGGCATGACCCGGGCCGGGGTGACGCGCATCGTCGACATCGAGCGCATCGGCCGGCGCAAGCAGTTGGAGCTTTCGCGCCGGCCGATGCCGATCACCCTGCCGTCGGGCGGTTCCGCGGAATTCCGCGTCAAGCCGATCGCCACCTTCGAGATCGCCGCGGGAGGGTCCGGACGATGAAGGCACCTTCCGCGGCATCCGCCGAAACGTCGAGATCGTCCGGTTCACGCGGTCGCGACCCGGCCCGAGGACGGCTCGTGGTCGTGGGCTTCGTGTTCGCCGCCGCTTTTCTGTCGCTCGGTATACGCCTCGTGGATCTCGCCACGCGCGCGCCACTCGAAGCGGCCCGGTCTTCGACGCGCGGTGCGGCGCTCGCGGCGGAGGGCGTCTCCGACGTTCCCGACCCTCGCCGCGCCGATATCGTCGATCGGCAGGGCCATCTTCTCGCCACCAACATCGTCACCTTGTCGGTCACCGCCGATCCGGCCAAGGTTCTCGATGCGCGCCGCACCGCCGTGGCCCTGGCGGGCGCCCTCGACGGGGTGGACGAGGCGGACCTGCTGCGCCGGTTGGAGCGAGGTGGCCGTTTCGTCTGGGTCAAGCGCCACATCTCGCCGCGTGAGCAGGCGGCGATCCAGGATCTGGGCCTGCCCGGTGTGGCCTTCACCGACAGCGAGATGCGCGCCTATCCCAACGGCAATCTGGTCAGCCACGTCCTGGGTTTCGTCGATATCGACAATCAGGGACTGGCCGGACTGGAATATGGCCTGCAGCGCGATCTCGTCGGCGGTGAGGCGGAAGGCAAGGAGCCGCTCCGCCTGGCGCTCGATCTTCGGGTCCAGGAGGTCGTGCACGACCAACTGGCGCGAGCGGTGACCGATTTTCGCGCACTCGGCGGCTGCGCCCTGGTGCTCGACGTGCATTCACGCGAGCTCGTGTCGCTCGTCAGCCTGCCCGACTTCGATCCCAACCATCCCGAGAGGGCGCCGGCGGATGCCCGGACCAACCGCTGCACCGGCAACGTCTACGAGCTGGGTTCGGTCTTCAAGATCGTCACCTCGGCGATGGCGCTGGAATCGGGGCGGGTGTCGCTCTACGACCGGTTCGACGCCAGCGAGCCCCTGAAGATCGGCCGCCACACCATCCGTGACGATCACGGCAAGTGGCGGGTTCTCGCCGTACCCGAAATTTTCGCTTTCTCGTCCAACATCGGCACCGCCCAGATGGCTTTCGCCGCCGGCGGCCCGGCGGTGCAGCAGCCGTTCCTCGAGTCGCTGGGTCTGACCGACAAGCCGAAGCTGGACATCCCCGAGACCCAGGCGCCGCTGGTTCCGGCGAAGTGGATCGACATCGTCTCCGCCACGGTCTCCTACGGCCACGGAATCGCCGTCGCACCGCTGCAGTTCGCCGAATCCGTCGCGGCTCTGGTCGGTGACGGGCGCTTCGCCCGCACACGCTTTCTCGACGCGGGCGAAGGCGCCGCGCCGTCCGGTCCGCGGGTGGTGTCCGAGGAGACGGTGCAGGCGATGCGTCTGCTGCTCTGGCTCACCGTCGATCGCGGCACCGGCACCAACGGCCATACGCAGGGCTACCTGGTCGGCGGCAAGACGGGCACGGCGGACAAGCCGGCGGACGATCGTCGCGGCTACGAGCGCGGCGCCGTCATCGCGTCCTTCGTCGGTGCCTTTCCGATCGATCAGCCGCGCTACGTGGTGATGGTGACGCTCGACGAACCGCAGGGCAACGATTCCACCTTCGGCTGGCGCTACGGCGGATGGACCGCGGCACCGGTGGTCGCCGACATCGTCGCGATCGCCGGGCCCCTGCTGGGCGTGGAGCCGACCCGACCCGCCATCGAGGCCTCGTTCGACCGGCAGATGCACACCATTCCCGTCGTCAACGGCCGCACCCATCGAGAGGAGGAAGGATTTGAAGTTGTCCGCCTTGCTCGATGACGACGTGACGGTGGTCGGCGATGCCGACATCGAGATCGGCGGCATCTGTTTCGATACCCGCAAGCTGCGGCCCGGCGACCTCTATGCCGCCATCAGCGGCAACCAGGTCGACGGCCACGTCTTCATTCCCGAAGCCTTGGCCAAGGGGGCCGTGGCGCTTATGGGCGGACGCTCGGCGCGGCACTATGCGGCCGCGGTGCCGGTCGTCGTCGACGAAAACCCGCGCCTGCGCCTGACCCGCATGGCGGCCCGCATGCATCCCGGCCAGCCCGGAACCACGGTGGCCGTGACCGGCACCAACGGCAAGACCTCCGTCGCCAGCTTCACCCGTCAGATCTGGGACCGCCTCGGCATGCGCGCGGCCAGTCTCGGAACGCTCGGCGTGGAGGGCAAGGGACGCTGGCCTCAGACGCAGCTCACCACGCCCGATCCCGTGCTGCTGCACCGGCTGGCGGCACAGTTGGCGGTGGCCGGCGTCGATCATCTGGTGATCGAGGCGTCCAGCCACGGCCTGCACCAGTTCCGCCTCGACGCGCTCACCATCAGGGCCGGGGCGTTCACCAACATCAGCCGCGACCATTTCGACTATCACGGCGATTTCGAGAGCTATTTCGACGCCAAGAGCCGCCTGTTCCGTGAGTTGCTGCCGACAGACGGCACGGCCGTACTGAATGCCGACGTGCCCGAATTCGAGCGGTTGGCGGCGATCGTCCGCGAGCGCGGCATCGAGCTCGTCGACTATGGCCGCAAGGCGCGACGGATGCGCATCCTCGACGTCGTGCCGCATGCCGCCAGTCAGACGCTGAAGCTGGACATCGAAGGCCGTCCGGTGACCATCGATACGGCGCTGGTGGGCGACTTCCAGGCCTCCAACATCCTGGCAGGGCTGGGTCTGGCGATCGCCGGCGGTGCCGACATGGAAAAGGCGCTGGGCTGTCTGCCGCATCTGCGCGGCGCGCCGGGGCGCATGCAACTGGTCGTCAAGCACCGCTCCGGCGCGCCGGCCTTCGTCGATTACGCGCACACGCCGGACGCACTGGAAAAGGCGTTGCGGGCCCTGCGCCCGCACACCGCCCGTCTGCTCCACGTCGTCTTCGGCTGCGGCGGTGATCGCGATGCGGGCAAGCGCCCCTTGATGGGACGCATCGCGGGCGAGTTCGCGGACCGGCTCTACGTCACCGACGACAATCCCCGCAACGAGCGGCCCGCGGTGATCCGCGCCCGGATCCTGGCCGCCACACCGCCGGATCGGACGGTCGAGATCGGTGATCGTGCCGAGGCGATCCGCACGGCCTTCGCGGCGCTGGAGGCGGGCGACGTGCTGGTGGTCGCCGGCAAGGGCCACGAAGCCGGACAGATCGTCGGCACCGAGACGCTGCCGTTCGACGACGTCGCCGAACTCCGGGCCGCCGCGCAGTGCGTGGAGGGCGTCGCTTGAGCGATCCCTTGTGGAACGCGGTCGACGCCGCAGCCGCCACCGGCGGCCGCAGCCGCCGTCACTGGCGCGCGGAGCGTGTCTCGATCGACAGCCGCGACACGCGGTCGGGCGATCTCTTCGTCGCCATCGTCGGGCCCGAGCGGGACGGCCACGACTTTGTCGAACGGGCGCTCGCCGAGGGTGCGGCGGCGGCGGTGGTGGCGCGCCAGCCCGAGGGGATCGACGATGACGCGCCCCTGCTGCTGGTCGACGACACCATGGCCGCCCTCGAGGCCCTGGGGCGTGCCGGTCGCAAGCGCGCCGGTGCGCGCATCGTCGGGATCACCGGCAGTGTCGGCAAGACCGGCAGCAAGGAAGCGTTGCGTCGGATCTGTGCGGCCGTCGGACCGACCCATGCCAGTGCCGCCAGCCACAACAATCACTGGGGCGTGCCCTTGAGTCTCGCCAATCTGCCGGCGGACGCGGCATTCGGCATCTTCGAGATGGGCATGAACCACGCGGGCGAGATCGCCGCTCTGACCCGTCAGGTGCGCCCCCACGTGGCGCTGGTGACGGCCATCGCACCGGCGCACATGGCGTTCTTCGCCGACATCGAAGCCGTGGCGGCGGCCAAGGCGGAGATTTTCGAGGGCCTCGAGCCGGACGGTGTCGCCATCGTTCCCGCCGAAGCGCCGGCCGCCGATCGTCTCTGTGCCAGGGCGGAAAAGCTCGGCCGGCGGGTCGTCCGCTTCGGTGAGCGGGCGGATTGCGACGTGCGCCTGCTCGACGCCGATCTGCACGCCGACGACAGCCGTGTGCGCGCCGTCGTGCACGGGCGCGAGATCACCTTCGCTCTGGGGATTCCCGGGCGGCACTGGGTGAGCAACGCGCTGGGTCTGCTGGCCGCGGGCGACGTGCTCGGCCTGCCGCTCGAAGGCGTTCTGGAGGTGCTCGGGCAATTGCGGGCCACGGCCGGACGCGGCGCGCGGGAGACGGTGGCGCTCGCGAGCGGCGGAGATTTCGTGCTGCTTGACGAGAGCTACAATGCCAATCCCCGCTCGATGGAAGCCGCTCTGGAAGTCCTGGAACGGCTGCCGGGCCGTCATCTGGCGGTGCTCGGCGACATGCTCGAGCTCGGTGAGGCTTCGGCCGATCTGCATGCCGGTCTGGCCGATGCCGTGCGCCGGGCAAAGGTCGCCCATCTCTTCGCCTGCGGGCCGCTGATGGCGCATCTCTGCCGCCATCTGACGGATGTCGCCTGCACCCACGCCGACCGGGTCGAGGGACTGCTCGACGATCTCCGTGCGGCGTTGCGACCGGGGGATGCGGTGCTGGTGAAAGGCTCGCTCGGCAGCCGCATGGCGGTCGCCGTCGACGCCTTGCGCACTCAGGGTGGCGCCGTGACCGGAAGGGGCCGGTAGATGCTCTATCTGCTGCTCTTCCCGCTCGCCGACGAGATCGGCCTTTTCAACGTGGTCCGCTATCTCACCTTTCGCACCGGCGGTGCGGTGATGACCGCCGTGTTCATCAGCTTCGTCATCGGACCGCCGATCATCCGCTGGTTACGGCGCCGGCAGCGCGAGGGCCAGCCGATCCGCGAGGACGGACCCGAGACGCATCTGCTGACCAAAAAGGGCACGCCGACGATGGGCGGTGTGCTGATCATGACGGCGCTGGCGATCGCCACGCTGCTCTGGGCGGATCTCACCAACGGTTTCGTCTGGGTCGTGCTGCTCGTGACCTTGAGTTATGGCGCGATCGGCTTCGTCGACGATTACGTCAAGCTCACCAGGCGGACGAGTGCCGGCCTCTCCGGGCGCATGAAGCTGCTCTGTCAGGCCGTCATAGCGCTGGTCGCAGCCCTGCTGATCACCGCGATGACGGCACCCGAGATTTCCAACACCCTGGCGATCCCGCTGCTCAAGGACGTCTTCATCAATCTCGGACTGCTGTTTCCGTTCTTCGCCATGTTCGTCATGGTCGGCGCCTCCAACGCCGTCAATCTGACCGACGGTCTGGACGGGCTGGCGATCGTGCCGGTGATGATCGCTGCCGGGTGCTTCGCGCTCATCGCCTATCTCTCCGGCAACACGATCTTCGCCGGCTATCTGGGCATTCCCTACGTCGCCGGCACCGGTGAACTGGCCGTTTTCTGCGGCGCCATGGTCGGCGCATCGCTCGGCTTTTTGTGGTTCAACGCACCGCCGGCCATGGTCTTCATGGGCGACACCGGCTCGCTCGGCATGGGCGGTGCGCTGGGCTCGGTCGCGGTCGCCGCCAAGCACGAGCTTGTGCTGGCGATCATCGGCGGCCTGTTCGTGCTCGAGGCCGTCTCGGTGATCGTCCAGGTGGCCTCGTTCAAGATGACCGGCCGTCGGGTCTTCCGCATGGCGCCGCTGCACCATCATTTCGAGAAGAAGGGCTGGCAGGAACCGACCATCGTCATCCGGTTCTGGATCATCGCCTCCATCCTGGCGCTGATCGGTCTTTCGACGTTGAAGCTGCGATGAGCGATCCGACGATGCTCGCCGGCCGGAAGATCGGCGTCCTCGGTATGGGCCGGAGCGGCCTCGCCACGGCGCGCAGGCTCGCACGGGCCGGCGCCGAGGTCGTCGTGTTCGACGACGATCCGACCAAGCTCGACGGGCTCGCTCATCGACCGGGCACGGCAGGCGACGTTTCCGGCCTCTCCTTCCTCGTCGTCAGCCCGGGCGTTCCGCTGACCCACCCCGCACCGCACCCGCTGGTGGAGAAGGCGCGCGAGGCCGGTGTGCGACTGACCTGCGACGTCGATCTCTTCGCTGCCGAGTTGCGGTCGAAGGGTCACAGGCTGGTCGCCGTCACGGGCACCAACGGCAAGTCGACGACGGCGACGCTCATCCACCATCTGCTTCGAGCCGCAGGGCAAGAGGTGCTGCTGGGCGGCAATATCGGCCGGCCGGTCTTCGATCTCGATCTGCCCGAGAGCCGGGCCACCGTGGTGCTCGAGCTCTCCTCCTTCCAGCTCGACCTCTGCAGCGACCTTCATCCCGACGTGGCGGTCTGGCTCAACCTGACGGCCGATCATCTCGATCGGCACGGCGATCTCGACAATTACGTTCGTGCCAAGCGCCGGCTCTTCGCCCGCATGAATTTCGACGACCATGCGGTCGTGGGCGTCGACGACGCTCCCTCGATCGCTACCGCCGATCTGCTCGCTCGCTGCACCCACGTCGTGCGCATCGGCCGGGCTGCGGACGCCGACTACCGCGTGGCCGAGGGCGTGCTCCATCACGGCGATCGACCGGTCTGCCGGCTCGACACCCTCGAGAGCCTGCGCGGCGCGCACAACCACCAGAACGCCGCGGCGGCGGTAGCGGCGTTGCGATGCCTGGGCGTCGACGAGGCGGCCATCGTCGCCGGCCTCGCCACGTTCGAGAGCCTGCCGCACCGCATGGAGGAGGTGGCGCGTCTGGGCTCCGTACGGTTCGTCAACGACAGCAAGGCGACCAATCCCGAGGCCGCGGCCAGGAGTCTCGCGAGCTTCCACGACATCCACTGGATCGCCGGCGGCAGACCGAAACCCGGCGGCTTCGGCGATCTGCTGCCGCTGGTCGGGCACATCGCGCACGGCTACTTCATCGGCGAGGCGGCGGATGCTCTGACGGCCACCTTCGAGAGCCGTTTCGCCACCAGCCGCCACGCCTCGTTGCAGGATGCACTTCGTGCCGCGGCCGACGCGGCCTCGGCCCGGCCGGCCGAGGAAGTGGTGGTGCTGCTGGCACCGGCCTGCGCCTCCTACGACCAGTTTCGTGACTTCGAGCAGCGTGGCGACCTCTTCCGCGACGAGGCGAAGCGGATCGTCGCCGCGCGCATGGCGGTGTCGTCGTGAGCGTCTTCGCGCGCACCGATCGCACCGTCTTCGGCCGATGGTGGTGGACCGTCGACCGCCCGGTGCTCGGCGGTATCGCCTTTCTCGCGGCGCTCGGCGTGCTGATGGTCCTCTCCGCCAGTCCGCCGGTCGCGCGCAACCTCGATTATGACGAGAGCTATTTCATCGTCCGTCATCTCCGGACCCTGGTGCTGGCCGCGGCCTGTCTCGTCGGCGTGTCGCTGCTGGCGCCGCGCGGCGTTCTGCGGGCGGCGATCATCTGTCTCGCCGTCTTCGGTGCGGCGACCGTCGCGACGCTCTTTCTGGCGCCGGAGATCAAGGGTTCGCATCGCTGGCTCTTCCCGCTGGGCCAGCAATTGCAGCCGAGCGAGTTCGTCAAACCCGCACTCGCGGTGGTCACGGGCTGGGTGCTGGCACGCGCCGAGGGTCTGCAGGGACTGCCGGTCGCCGGCACGCTGATCGCGATCGTGACCATGGTCTTGCTGCTGCAGCCCGATCTCGGCATGGCGGTGCTGATCGGTGCGGTCTTCTGCGCCCAGCTCTTCGTCGCCGGTCTGGCCTGGGGCTGGGTGGCCGCGGCGATCGCCGTCGCCTGCACCAGCGTCTGGGGTGCCTATCACCTCCTGCCGCACGTCAAGGAGCGCATCGACGGCTTTCTCGATCCGACCGTCGAGGTCTACCAGGTCGAGCGGGCGTTGAGCGCCTTGACGTCGGGAGGTCTGTTCGGCCGCGGTCCGGGCGAAGGTGTCGTCAAATACAACCTGCCCGAAGCACACTCCGATTTCGTCTTCGCCACGGCCGCGGAGGAGTTCGGCATCCTCTTCTGCCTGCTGATCGTCACGGCTTTCGCACTGATTGTGCTGCGTGCGCTCGGACGCGTCTACGAAAACGAGGACCGGTTCGTGCAACTCGCCGGTGTCGGACTGATCACCCAGCTCGGCTTGCAGGCCCTCATCAACATGGCGGTCAATCTCAACCTGATCCCCACCAAAGGCATGACCCTGCCGCTGATCAGCTATGGCGGCTCCTCGATGGTGGCGCTGGGTATCGGTCTGGGCATGCTGCTGGCGCTGACCCGCCGCGGCGTGAAACTGGAAGCGGCGCCATGAACGGCCCGTCGAGCGCCACTTATGTCGTCACGGCGGGCGGCACCGGGGGGCACGTCTTTCCGGCGCTGGCCCTGGTCCGGGAATTGCAGCGGCGCGGACGCAGCGTCGCCATGCTCACCGACCGACGCGGTGCCCGCTTCCTGAGCGCCGACGTTCCGCATCATCTGATCTCCGCGGCCAGTCCCTCGGGCGGTCTGCGGGCGCGGCTGGCGGGCGGCCTGGCACTGCTGCAGGGCACACGCCAGAGCCTCCATCTGATCGGCAGGCTGCGGCCTGCTGCCGTCGCCTGCTTCGGCGGCTATGCATCCTTCCCGGCCGCGTTCGCCGCGTTTTTGCGCCGTGTGCCGGTGATGATCCACGAGCAGAACGCCGTCTTCGGACGGGCCAATCGTCTGGCGGCACGGTTCGCCCGGCTCGTGGCGCTGAGTTTCGAGGATACCGAAGCCGTGCCCACTTCCAGAGGCGCATCACGTATCGTCACCGGCAATCCGGTGCGCCCGGGATTCGCGCCGAGCGGCAGGCGCGACGACGGCGGGTCGGTGCTGCTCGTGCTCGGCGGCAGCCAGGGTGCGCGGGTGCTCTCCGACGTGGTCCCGGAGGCGCTCGTCGCCCTGCCGCAGGGTTTGCGCTCGCGGCTGACCGTCTGGCAGCAGTGCCGGGCCGAGGATCTGGACCGTGTGCGTTCGGTCTACGGGAAGAGCGGTATCGACGTCGAGCTTTCGGCGTTCTTCGACGACGTGCCCGAGCGCATGGCCCGCGCCTCGCTGGTGATCGGCCGCTCGGGCGCTTCGACGGTGGCGGAGATCCTGGCGTTGGGGAAGCCGTCCTTGCTGATTCCCTATCTGCATGCCGCCGACGGGCATCAGCACGCCAATGCCGAGCGGCTGGCCCGCGCCGGAGCGGCGCTGCTCGTGCCGCAGGATCGCCTGACCGCCACCATGCTGGCGCTCGAGCTCGCTCCATTGCTCGACGGTCCCGCACGTCTCGCCGCCATGGGCGACGCGGCGCGCACGATCGCGCATCCCGGGGCGGCGAGGCGGCTGGCGGACGCGATCGAGGAACTGGCTGCGGAGGCATGCTCATGAGAATGCGTCCGCTGGAGACGGGACCCATCCATTTCGTCGGCATTGGCGGCATCGGCATGAGCGGCATCGCCGAAGTGCTACACAATATCGGCTACAAGGTGCAGGGTTCCGATCAGGCTGAAAGCGCCAATGTGGAACGGCTGCGCGCCAAGGGCATCACCGTCCATATCGGCCACAAGGCTGAAAATCTCGGCGAGGCGGAAGTGGTGGTCGCTTCCAGTGCCATCAAGCAGGACAATCCCGAGCGGGTTGCCGCGCGCGAACGGCGCATTCCGCTGGTGCGCCGGGCGGAAATGCTGGCTGAACTGATGCGCTTCAAGAACGCGATCGCCATCGGCGGTACCCATGGCAAGACGACGACGACCTCCATGGTCGGCACGTTGCTGGAAGCAGGCGGGCTCGATCCGACCGTTATCAATGGCGGAATCATCAATCACCTCGGCACCAATGTGCGGCTTGGCGATGGCGACTGGATGGTGTGCGAGGCAGATGAGTCCGACGGCACGTTCCTGAAGCTGCCCGCCGATGTGGCGGTGGTCACCAACATCGACCCCGAGCATCTCGATCACTATGGCGACTATGATGCGGTCAAGCGGGCATTTCGCGACTTCGT
>JAGREO010000177.1 GCA_020446525.1 Geminicoccaceae bacterium
GGCGAAAAACGGTGTCCGGCCGGTGAAGATCAGCCTGCGGCCGGTGGAGACCGACCCCCGGCTGGCGAGAAGCGGTGTCCGGCCGGTGGAGACCGGCTTCCGGTTGGTGACGAAGGGCGCGTTCGTCCTGGGCGGCGGCGTCAGACCTCGGCCTTGGGACGGCCGTGGATTTCGATGTCGCGCTCGCTGACGACGCGGTCGCGGCCCAGTTCCTTGGCGCGGTAGAGCGCACGGTCGGCGCGGCCGATCAGCCGCTCGAGAGGCTCGCCCCGGCGATATTGGGCGACGCCGATGGAGACGGTGACGGGACGCACGGGCGCCGCGAGGCCGCCCGTGGCGAGGCGCGCCGCGGCGATCGATTCCCGCAACCGGCCGGCCAGGGCCACGGCACCGTCGACGGGCGTCTCGACCAGCACGAGGCCGAACTCCTCCCCGCCGAAACGGGCGGCCAGATCGCGCCCCTTGATTCCTTCGGCCAGCGTCTTTGCGACGAGCCTGAGCGCGTCGTCGCCGATCTGATGGCCGTAATCGTCGTTGAAACGCTTGAAGTGATCGACGTCGATCATCATCACGCTGAAGGCCTTGCCCTCGTCGACGGCGGCCTTGGCGGCCCGCTTGAGCTCGAGCTCGAGGACCTTGCGGTTGGCGATGCCGGTGAGCGGATCGGCATTGGCCTCGCGCTGGACGCGCTCGAGGTCGTCGCGCAGATCGGCGATCTCGGCGGCGCCGTGGACGACGCGACGCTCGAGCTTGGCGATGGACATCCGCATCGACGAGGTTTCGGCCACGATGCCGGCGACGATGCGACGGATTTCGGACGTCTTCTCCACGCTCTTGGGATCGGCGTTCTTCGGATCGCCCTGCGCGCGCAACTCGTCGTTCAGCCGGTCGATGCGGTCACCGTGCGACGCGGTGTCGGCGCCGGCCGTCTCGATCTCGTCCTGCAGAGCGGCGAGCAGGCGCTCGACGTTGCGGCTGGCCTCGTAGACCGCCATGCTCTCGACCTCGGCGCCGAAGAAGCGCTCGAAGATTTCGGCGACGCGCGCCCCGGTGAAGCGCTCGCCGCGGCTCTTGCAGGCCTCGACATAGGCGCTGAGTTCGGGCCTCTCGCCGGAGAGATGGGTGTGGAAGACGGTGTAGGCCTGGGGCGTGGGCTTGATGCCCAGCGCCGTCAGCATGGTCACCGTACCGTCCAGCAGCGGGTCGATCGGCGGGCGAACCGGACGCACGGGCTCGGGCTCGCTGCCGAAGAGCGCGTTGCTCAGACGGCGCATCACGCCCGAGGGCGGCGGAGGCTTTCGCGACGCCGGAGCGGGCGTGACCGTGTTCGGGCTCCTGGCGTCGCCGGCGCGCCTTCCGGTTCGTTCCTGCTGCGTCATGGCCGCCCTCATCCACGTCTGCTGGCTGTCCCGTTCTCGAGGAAGAATGGACCAGCTTCGTCAAGATCCGGTTAACGACGCTCGATCTTGTGTGCGCAGATCAGGAATTCGCGGTTGCCCTTGGGGCCCAGCAGCGGGCTGGGCTCGATGCCGGCCACGCGCCAGCCGCCGAGGCCGTCGAACCATGCGCCGATCTCGCCACGGACCCGCGCGTGCACGGCGGCGTCGCGGACCACACCGCCCTTGCCGACCTCGGCGCGCCCGGCTTCGAACTGCGGCTTGATCAGCGCGATGCACGAGGCGTGCGCGGCGGTGAGCGCCAGGGCGGCGGGCAGCACCTTGGTGAGCGAGATGAAACTGGCGTCGCAGACGACGAGATCGACCGGCTCGGCGATCTGCTCGCGCGTCAGATGCCGCGCATTGGTGCGCTCGAGCACGACCACACGCGGATCGCCGCGCAAACGCCAGTCGAGCTGGCCGTGGCCGACGTCGACGGCATGGACGCGAGCCGCACCCGCCTGCAGCAGCACGTCGGTGAAGCCGCCGGTCGAAGCCCCGACGTCGAGACAGACCAAGCCCGCCGGATCGACCGCGAAAAGATCGAGCGCCGCCGCCAGCTTTTCGCCGCCGCGGCTGACGAAGCGCGGCCGCTCGCGCAGCTCGAGCTCGATGTCGCGCGCAACCTGCAGACCGGGCTTGTCGAGCCGCCGCTCGCCGCTGAAGACCAGACCGGCCAGGATCAGGGCCTGCGCCCGGCTGCGGCTCTCGGCAAGGCCGCGCTCGTGGAGCAACTGGTCCAGCCGCACACGCGATGTCTTCACGGGCGGCGTGCGTCGTCAGCGGGAGGTGGTGACACCGCCCTTCGCCGCGCGCGCGTGCCGTGCGGCCGGCGGGATCTCCATCACTTCGAGAACCCTGGCGACGATGGCGGCGGCATCCAGACCGGCCTGGGCATATTGGCCCTTGGGCGTACCCTGCTCGAGGAAGCGGTCGGGCAGGAACATCGCCCGCAGCCGCGCATGGACGCCGTCCAGCAGACCCTGATCGAGCAGGAACGCCTGCACCTGGGCGGAAAAACCGCCGATCGAACCTTCCTCGATGGTGATCAGGAGCTCGTGGCCGGTCGCCAGCTCACGGATCAGCGCTTCGTCGATCGGCTTGGCGAACCGGGCGTCGGCGACGGTGGTGGCGAAGCCGCGGGCCAAGAGCTCGTCGGCCGCCTCGAGACAGTCCTGCAATCGCGTGCCCAGCGAGAGCAGCGCCACCCGGTCGCCACGGCGCAGGGTGCGGCCCCGGCCGATCGCCAAGGGCGTCCCGCGCTCGGGCAGGTCGATACCGACCCCCTCGCCGCGCGGATAGCGAAAGGCGATGGGCCCCGCATCGTAAGCCGCGGCGGTGGCGACCATGTGCATGAGCTCGGCCTCGTCGGCGGCGGCCATGACGGTCATGTTGGGCAAGCAGCAGAGATAGGCCAGATCGAAGGCGCCCGCATGGGTCTGGCCGTCGGCGCCGACGAGGCCCGCACGGTCGATGGCGAAGCGCACCGGCAGGTTCTGGATGGCGACGTCGTGGACCACCTGATCGTAGCCGCGCTGCAGGAAGGTCGAATAGATCGCGCAGAACGGCTTGTAGCCCTCCGAGGCGAGGCCGGCGGCGAAGGTCACGGCGTGCTGCTCGGCGATGCCGACGTCGAACATGCGGGTCGGACAGGCCTGGGCGAACCTGTCGAGGCCGGTACCACTGTCCATGGCCGCGGTGATGCCGACGATCTTCTCGTCGTGGCGAGCCTCCTCGATGAGCCCGCGGGCGAACACCGAGGTGTAGGAAGGCGCGTTGCTCTTGCCCTTGTGCTGGGCGCCGGTGGCCACGTCGAATTTGGCCACGCCGTGATATTTGTCGGCGGCGGCCTCGGCCGGGGCGTAGCCCTTGCCCTTTTGGGTGACGACGTGGATCAGGATCGGCCCGGCGTCCCTGGCGTCGCGGGCGTTCTGCAGCACCGGCAGCAGGTGGTCGAGATTGTGACCGTCGAGCGGACCGATATAGTAGAATCCCAGTTCCTCGAAGAGCGTGCCGCCGGTGGCGAAACCGCGGGCATATTCCTCGGCCCGCTCGGCGACGTCGCGCAGGCGCTTGGGGAAATGACGGGCCAGTTGCTTGGCGACGTGGCGGAAGCTGCGATAGGTGTGGCTGGAGACCACCCGGCTCAGATAGGCGCTCATGGCGCCCACCGGCGGGGCGATCGACA
>JAGREO010000178.1 GCA_020446525.1 Geminicoccaceae bacterium
ACCACCGGCCTGCACTTCGAGGACGTCAAGAAGCTCCTCGAAGTGCTCGACCGACTGGTCGAGCAGGGCAACAGCGTGATCGTCATCGAGCACAATCTCGAAGTCGTGAAAACCGCCGACTGGGTGCTCGACATGGGTCCCGACGGCGGCACCGGCGGCGGCCGACTGATCGCCGAAGGCACGCCCGAAGACGTCGCGGCCGCCGAAGGCAGCCACACCGGCGCCTATCTCGCCCGCATGCTGCCGGCCAAGAAACGCCGCGGCGCCGCCTGAAGCCGACGGCGCTGAATGCGCACCATCATACTGCGCGAATGGCGGGAACGGCCAAAAGACCCGCGGTCGGCGACACAAGGGCGGCGTCGAACAGGCTGACAGAGTTTCGGCGAAGCTCTGTTGCCTACGAACCGCCCCCACCTGCCGTAATACCGCCTCGACTGTTCCGAAACGCGCTTTGAACATTTGGCCCGAGCGCGCCCGCATGAATTTCTGGACCCGGAACTATCGAAGGTGTTTGAATGCGGTTCGGTCGCGATAACGCACACCATGAGGTTCCTCGGCCGGCGGCGTAAATGGGCGTGATGCGCAAGCGTGCCTTCTGGTCGTTATCGATCCTGCTGCTGGCGGCGGCGGTACCGGTGCTGCCGCTGCTGGTGCCGGACAGCTTCATCAAGGGCTGGGTCGAAACCCGTGCGAGCGAGGCCCTCGGCCGACCGGCGGTCGTTCGAGGCGCATTCTCGCTGCGCCGGTGGCCGCCTCTGCGCCTCGACCTCGAGCAGGTCGAGGTCGCCGAGGACGCATCGATCCGAACGCCCTTGGCGAAGATCGAGCGCATCGAACTCGACCTCGATGCATGGGCGCTCTTGAAAGGGCGGGTTCATGTCCGCCGTCTGGCCCTGATCGCGCCCGAGGTCTCACTCAGAACCGACGCCGACGGACACTTCAACGGGCGGCTGCCGAACACACTTTCGCGAGCAGAGCAGCCGGGCGGGTCGCCGGTGCTGCTCGAGATCGACACTCTGGTCATCGAAGGTGGGCGCGTCACCTACCGCGACGAGACCCGGCCCGACGTGCCGCCGCTCGATCTGGAAGTGGCAGGCGCGCTTACTCTCCGCCCGGGCGCGCGACCACACCTCGACGGCCGTCTGAACTTCGGTAAGGCGATCCTCGACGCGCTGATCGTCACGCCATCGAAGAGTGACGGCGGCGGATCCGAGTGGTCCGACGATCCGCTGAGACTACCGCTCCCTCTTCCCTTGGACTGCGATCTCATTCTTACCTTGACCGGCATCGAGGCTGGCCGCGAGACCATCGGACCGGGCAGGCTCCACCTGCTGGCGGACGAGGCGCAAATACGCGTGACCGTCGACGAATTGGCGCTCTATGACGGTCACACTCTCGGCGTGATACGCCTCTTCGGCTTCTCCCCGCTCCGGCTCGACGTCCAATGGGAAGCAGGCGATGTGCGACTCCGACCACTGCTCGAAGCGTGGGCAGGGCTCGATCGGTTCGAGGGTCGGGCGCACCTGCAGTTCACCGCGACCACAGGCGGCGATTCCCTGCGCACACTGATCGGCGGACTCGGCGGCCGTGGAACGTTCGAGGTGCGCGACGGAGCGATCACGGGCGTCGATCTCGCCGCCTCGGTGCGCCAGTTCGCGACCTTGGGCCTGCTGGACGACGACCGGAGCCGAAGGCGTACCGACTTCAGCGAACTGACGGGCAGCGTCACCGCCCGGGATGGCATCGTGGGCAGTAGCGACGTGTTCCTGCGTTCTCCGCTGTTCCGCATGCGAGGCGAGGGAACGGTCGATCTCGTCGAACGCACCATCGCCCTTCGCCTGCGACCGAACCTCGCCTCGACCATCGAGGGTCAGGACGCCCTGCACGAACCGAATTTTCAGGCCGGACTGCCGCTGAACATCGACGGTCCCTGGGACGATCCACAGATCCGACTCGAGGTGAACGGACGATTGAGCGCCGATCTCCGACGGCCGGGCGCCCTCGACGACCTGCTCGAGAGCCTCGCCGACCGCTCCAGCCAATGGGATTATTTCAAACAACAGCTCGGTCTCGACCGCGACGACAATCCGGCCGGCTCGATCTTCAAACGGCTGTTCGGCGACTAGGACGATGTCGGCGCAGGAAAGTCGCACATGACCGATTACATGATACTGCCACAAAGACAGTTCATTCTCTACGTTACCGAGCAAGACGGGGCTGACGCCGGTAAAAGAACTTGCTATCCTGCAACTGCATGTTGGCGAGCCGTGGGCCGGTCGTCGTCCGACGGCCGGCGGGAAAATTAGGCTGTCGGGAAGCTCGATCCCGAAGAGTGATCGAGCGGGAAAGACGCCAACGAACGAGCGCGATTCCCGATCGGATCGAGCCGCCCCGGTCGGAAAGAACCGCGAGATGACCAAGGACCGGAGCGTCGGTCGGATCGTTGGACGCTCCAGGGGCGGCAAAACGCGGGGGCGAAACGATGAAGGGGCGGTGGCCGATCTCGGCATTGGGTCCGGCGGGATTCATGAGTCTGCTGGGCGTGACACTTCTGCTCGGTGGGTGCGGCAACGTCGTCTCGGGCACGATGGCCGCGATGCGGGCGGACAGCGAGCGCAGCGAAGAGGAAAGCAAGAAGAAGCCCGAACTGACGCAGTTACAGATCCGGGAAATGCAGACGCGGGAATATGAAACCGACGACACCAAGCAGATTCAGCGGGTGGCCCTGGCGGTTTTGCAGGACGACGGGTTCGTGGTCGCGAACGCCAATACCGAGCTCGGACTCCTGTCGGCATCGAAGAACCTGCACGAGAAGCAGGTGGATGACGCCAGTACGGCCTTCTTCAAGGGATTTCTCGGTTTCTGGAGCATCTCGACCGAGGAGTGGTCGAACATCGAGACGACCTTGACGGTCAACCCGTTCGGCAGCCGCACGCGGGTGAGGCTGTCCGCCAGACTGACAGCCGCCGGTTCGGACGGCAGTTCGAACTACGAAGCCATCACCGAGCCGGAATTTTATCAGGACTTCTTCACCAAGCTCGAAAAGGGCCTGTTCATCGAGAGGGAACAGATATGATCGGTCATGGGAGCGGGCACAAACGGCCGAACGTCGCTCCGGCAACGCTCTTTTTGACGCTATTGGCCGTTACGGCATGCGCCACGCCGCCGCCGCAGAAGACGGCTGCGGAGCACCAGCAGTCGCTCGGCTCGACGCAAGAGCGCAAGGTGACGCTCGGCACCGTGCAGAGCAGCATCACCGAGGGCATGGCACAGGCCGATGTCGCGACGGCACTCGGCTCTCCCAACATCGTCACCACCGACGCGGACGGCGCCGAGACCTGGATCTACGACAAGATTGCCACCGAAACGAGTCGGTCCGAATCGACATCGGGCCAGGCAGCCAGCTCGAGCGGTGGCGTGCTCGCCGGTGGCTTCATGAACACGCTCGGCGCCATCGTCGGCATCGGCGGCATCGGCGGATCGACGGCCAGCTCTTCGTCGGATCGCACCGGCGCCAGCGCCCAGACCCAACGCACTTTGACCGTAGTCATCAAGTTCGACCGGGGTCGCAAGGTCAAGAGCGTCACATCGCAAGCTTCGTCGTTCTAGGCACCCATCAGCCGGGCGACGACCCGCTGGAAGTGTGGATGGCCGGCGCGCGTCGGAAAATTCGATCGGAACGCGCGCCGGTATTCCGCATGGATCAGCTGAAGAACTGACCGCCGTTCGGCGAGAGGGTGGCGCCGGTCATGAAGGCGGCCTTGTCGCCGGCGAGGAAGACGACGCAGGCGGCGATCTCTTCGGGCTCACCCAGCCGGCCGACCGGGATCTGCGGGAGGATGCGCTCCTTGAGGACCTTCTCGTCGATCGCCCGCACCATGTCGGTGCCGATGTAGCCCGGGCAGATGGCGTTGACGGTGATGCCGGCGCGGGCGCCTTCCTGAGCGAGGGCGCGCACGAAGCCGAGATCACCGGCCTTGGACGCGGAATAGTTCACCTGGCCCATCTGGCCCTTCTGGCCGTTGACCGACGAGATGACGATGACCCGGCCGTATTTGCGCTCGCGCATGCCGTTCCAGACGGGGTGGGTCATGTTGAAAACGCCGTTCAGGTTGGTCGAGATGACCTCCTGCCACTGCTGCGGCGTCATCTTGTGGAACATCGCATCACGGGTGATGCCGGCATTGTTGACCAGCACGTCGATCGGCCCGAGGTCGCTCTCGACCTGCTTCACGCCGGCGGCACACGCCTCGTAGTCGGCCACCGACCACTTGTAGACGGGAATGCCCGTCTCGCTCTTGAACTGGTTGGCCGCCTCGTCGTTGCCGGCATAGTTGGCCGCGACCGTATAGCCCGCCTCCTTCAGTCCCTTGGAAATGGCCGCGCCGATGCCCCTCGAACCACCGGTGACCAGTGCCACTTTCGCCATGGTTTCGCTCCCCGTTTCTCATCCAGGCCGCGCATTGTTTCGCGGCGCGACACAAAAATCTACCCCACCCAAGCCTCCACGCCCTCGCCGCCTCCGGAAAAGGAGCGCGGGCGAGGAATGGCCCGGTGACCGGACGGCCGGATCAGTCGCGGGCGACGCACATGGCGATGCCCATGCCGCCGCCGATGCACAACGTGGCGAGGCCCTTCTTGGCATCACGCTTCTGCATCTCGTGCAGGAGCGTGGTCAGCACCCGGGCACCCGAGGCGCCGACCGGATGGCCGATGGCGATCGCACCGCCGTTGACGTTGACCTTGGCGGTGTCCCAGCCGAGGTCCTTGTTGACCGCAAGGGCCTGCGCGGCGAAGGCCTCGTTGGCCTCGATCAGATCGAGATCGTCGGCCTTCCAGCCGGCCTTCTCCAGCGCCTTGCGCGAAGCGGGGATCGGCCCGGTACCCATGATCGAGGGATCGACACCGACCTGCGCCCAGGAGGCGATGCGCGCCAGCGGCGTGAGCCCGCGGCGCTTCGCCTCGTCGGCCGACATCACGACCAGCGCCGCCGCGCCGTCATTGATGCCCGAGGCGTTGCCGGCGGTCACCGTGCCGTCCTTGGAGAAGGCCGGACGCAGCTTGGCCATGCCTTCGACCGTGGCGCCGAAGCGGGGATATTCATCGGTGTCGACCACGGTGTCGCCCTTGCGGCCCTTGATCGTCACCGGGACGATCTCGTCCTTGAAACGCCCGGAGGTGACCGCCTTCTCGGCCTTGTTCTGCGAGGCGGCGGCGAACTGGTCCTGCTCCTCGCGGGTGATCTGCCACTTCTGCGCCACGTTCTCGGCCGTCGTGCCCATGTGGTAGCCGTGGAAGGCGTCGGAGAGGCCGTCCTTGAGCATGGTGTCGACGAACTCGAGAGGACCCATCTTCTGGCCCGAACGCAGATAGGCGGCGTGCGGCGCCTGGCTCATGCTCTCCTGGCCGCCGGCGACGACGACGCTGCTGTCGCCGTTCTTGATTGCCTGATAGGCCAGTGCCACCGACTTGAGGCCGGAGCCGCAGAGGATGTTGACGCCATAGGCCGGCACCTCGACCGGCACGCCGGCATTGACCGAGGCCTGACGGGCCGGGTTCTGGCCCTGCGCTGCCGTGAGGATCTGGCCCATGATGACCTCGGACACCTCGCCCGGGTCGACCTTGGCCCGCTCCAGCGCACCGGAAATGGCCGTCTGGCCGAGGAAGTGCGCGGGCACGCTGCTGAGCGCGCCGTTGAACGAGCCGACCGGCGTGCGGGCGGCGGCGACGATGACGATGTCGGTCATGGGTGTCTCTCCCTCGGCTCCGATATGGCGTTGCGCCACCGGTTGCGCCTGTTCGTCGGTAAAATCAAGTCCGATGCGGCGAAAAGGGCGTCCGGCTCACCCACCCACCCGTATTCTGCCGCGGGCCATCGGCACCGCCCCGCCGGCGACGAAGATGGCCTCGATGCGACCGTCCCTCTTGATCGCCCGCATCGTGATGCGGCTCGGCCGGCCCATCTCGATCCCCTGCTCCAGGGTGAAGCGCAATTCGCCCTCGGCATCCGCGGCACCCTCCGCCAGATGGCCGGCGAGGGCGGCCGCGGCACTGCCGGTGGCCGGGTCTTCGGGGATGCCGTTCCCGGGCGCGAACATGCGCGCGCGCAACGCATTCTCACCGGTTCGCACGAAGAGGAAGACGTGCCGCTCGAGCGGATGCGCCTTCTCCATCGGCCGCAACGTCGCCGCGGCCAGCGCATCGAGATCGGCGAGCTCGACCAGCGGGAAGGGATTGCCGGTGCCGGCCACCGGAACATCGCCGACGATCCGCTCCCGGTCCAGACCCAGAGCGCGCGCGGCCAGATCGGCCGCGAAGACGCCTTCCACCGCGTAGGCCTGCGGCGCCTCCAGTTCGGCGCTGCCGTCCGCGGCGAAGGTCACCGCCACCGGTCCCGCGCCCTCCTCCAGCACGATCCGCCCGCCCCCGGCCCGTCCGAGATCGCGCAGACAGAGTGCGGTGCCTATGGTCGGATGGCCGGCGAAAGCGAGTTCGGCGGTCGGCGTGAAGATGCGCACGCGCGGCCCGAGGCCCCGCTCGGACGGCAGAACGAAGGCGGTCTCGGACAGGTTGAGCTCGCGTGCCAGGCGCTGCATCTGCCCGGTCGAGAGCCCGGCGGCATCGGGAAAGACGGCGAGCGGATTGCCGCCGAACGGCCGATCGGTGAACACGTCACAGGTGAGGAACGCCGCCTCCGTCATCGATCTCTCCCGCACCCGCCGCCGTCCTGCCAGAACCACAGCGCCGCCTCGCGCCGGGCCGCGGGCGGCTCCAGTCCGACGTCGCGCAAGCCCCGATCGTCGAGCGCCGCCAGAGCCCGCCGGCTCACCGAGCGCTCGTGCCAGAGGCGTACCAGATCGACGATCGGGCGGAGACCGCCGAATTGCCGGTCCGCGGGCGCGCGCGGCGCAAAGATCGTTGCCGGATTTCTCATGGTCCTGCTCCTTGACTGGATCACTCTGGTCGCTTGACTCCGATTTCGAGTCAATTCGATAATTGTCACCGTAGCAATTTGGGGAGAACGGCCATGATCGAGGACTGGCGGCTGCCCGAGGACGGCACGCCGCGTTACCGCGCCCTCGCCCGCCTGCTCGAGCGCCGGATCGAGCGGGGCGAGATGAGGCCGGGCGCCCGGTTGCCGCCGCAGCGCCAACTCGCCTATCGGCTGGGCGTGACGATCGGCACGGTCGGCCGGGCCTATGAACTGCTGATCGGCCGCGGGCTGGCGCGCGGCGAGGTCGGCCGGGGCACGTTCGTCCGCGATCCGGCGGTGACACCGGGCAGCCACGGCTCGATGGAAGAGCGGCCGGCCTCGATCGATTTGACGACCAATGCACCGCTACCGATCGCCGAAACTGATGAATTGTCACGATTGCTTGGTGACATTCTTGCGCGATCGCCGAACACCGCCCTGTTCTCCGCCTACCCGCCCACCCAGGGAACGCTGGCGCACCGCCGCGCGGCGGCGGCATGGCTGGCGGCGAACGGCACGGCCGTGGATCCCGAACGGGTCGTGCTCACCGGCGGCGGCCAACCGGCGATCGCCGCCGCCCTCTCGGCGCTCACCCGGCCGGGTGACGGCGTGCTGCTCGAAGCCTTCACCTACAGCCGCTTCGTCACGCTCGCCACGACCCTCGGCCTGCGGCCGCACGCGATCGCCATCGACGAGCACGGGCTGGTGCCGGCCGCATTGGACGCCGCCTTGAGGCAGCAGCGCGGTCGGGTGCTGGTCCTCTCGCCCAACCTCAGCAATCCGACCACCGCCATGCTGCCGCCCGAGCGCCGCGAGGAGCTTCTCGCCATCGTCCGCCGGCACGATGCCGCGATCGTCGAGGACGACGTCTACGGCCCGCTCGTCGAAAGCCGGCCGCCGAGCCTGGCCGCCCTCGACCCCGAGCGGGTCGTGCACGTCACCAGCCTCTCCAAGTTCCTCGCCCCGGCGCTTCGCATCGGCGTGATGGCCGTGCCGCCCCGGCTTCTGGGGGCCGTCGTCCAGCGCCACGCCGACCTGGCACTTGCGGCGCCGGCCCTCCTGCACGAACTGCTGGCGACGGCCCAAACCGAGGGCCTGCTCGCACGTGCGCAGACAGCCCAGCGCCTGGCGATCCGCGACAGGCAGGCGGCGGTCCGTCAGGTGCTGCGGGCGGGCCCGATCCGAAGCCGGCCCGAGGCGCTGCACGTCTGGCTCCATCTGCCACCCGGCGTGGACGCCGAGACGCTGGCATTGTCCCTGGCCGGCGCCGGCATCCGCGTCGCCACCGCCCGCGCCTTCGCCGTCGAGCCACGGGACGCGCCCGCCGCCCTGCGCCTGTCGATCGGCGGCCCGCTCGCACGGGAACTGCTTTTGGGGGCCCTCGGCCGGATCGACGCGGCGATCGTCCAGGGTCCGACCGCCGATGCCATCTAGATTGGAACCTTCCACCGCGGGAAGCGGGTTTTTCCATCATACCCGTGATTGACCGAGGAACAGCCGATGGCCACTGCAGCCCGCAAGCAAGACATCCGAACCGACGAGACTCCCGACACCCGCACAAGCGAGCGGACCGCCAAACGCGCGAAGCTCTATCGCATGGTGATGGAGGACCATCTCTGCCCCTTCGGCCTCAAATCCAAATCGCTGCTGGAGCGCCAGGGATACGAGGTCGAGGATCATCACCTGCGCACCCGCGAGGAGACCGACCGCTTTCAGAAGGAGCACGGCGTCGACACCACGCCGCAGACCTTCATCGGCGGCGAGCGCATCGGCGGCTACGACGATCTGCGCGAATATTTCGGCAAGGAGGTCGAGGAGGAGGGCGAGACCAGCTACAAGCCGGTGATCGCGATCTTCTCGACGGCGTTCCTGATGGCGCTGGCGGTCGGCTGGGTGGCGCTGGACACGCTCTGGCACATCCGCGTGCTCGAATGGTTCGTCGCCATCTCGATGTGCATCCTCGGCATCCAGAAGCTGCAGGACGTCGAAAGCTTCTCCACCATGTTCCTCAACTACGACCTGCTCGCCCGGCGCTGGGTGCCCTATGGCTACATCTACCCCTTCGCCGAGACCGGCGCCGGCATATTGATGATCGCCGGTGCGCTGATCTGGATCGCCGCACCGGTGGCCCTCTTCATCGGCACCGTCGGCGCCATCTCGATCTACAAGGCGGTCTATGTCGAGAAGCGCGAGCTCAAATGCGCCTGCGTCGGCGGCGGCAGCAACGTGCCGCTCGGCTTCGTCTCGCTGACCGAGAGCCTGATGATGATGGCCATGGCCATCTGGATGCCGATCCGCATGTGGGTCATCGGCTGAGGCCGCGGATGAAGCACGAGGCGGGCCATCGGGCACGGCCGATATTGCAGGTGCATCGGCGCGCGCGATTGACTATGGCACCAGCGAGGATTCGCCGTTCGGGATCGATCGCATGAGACCTTCCTGCCCCGTGGCCCTGCTTCTCGCGGGACTGCTTTCGATGGCCTCCGCCAGTGAGCCGCATGCGCAATCCGTCGCCGGCTACGACCGGCTCGACGTCCGGGCGGACCATCGGGCCGATCTTCTGGCGGCCTCGGTCTGGTATCCGGTCGGCACGCCCACCTATCGCGGCCTGATCGGCGACAACCCGGTTTTCCGCGGCACACCGGTCTTCGTCGGTGCCGGCATCGCCGAGGGGCGTCATCCGCTGGTGCTTCTGTCGCACGGCTCGGGCGGCAACATGGACTCCCTCGGCTGGCTGGCCTCCGGGCTGGTGGAGGACGGCGCCATGGTGCTGGCCGTGAACCATCCGGGCAGCACCAGCGGCGATTCCTCGCCCCGACGCTCGCTGCGTCTCGCCGAGCGGGCCGCCGATCTCGGCGCCGCGCTCGATGCGCTTCTGGCCGATCCGGCCTTCGCCCCTTTTGTCGATCCGGGCCGGATCGCAGCGCTCGGCTTCTCGCTCGGCGGAGCCACGGCGCTCAACCTCGCGGGCATGCGACTCGATGCCGACGCCTATGCCGATTACTGCGAGGCCCTTGACGGTCGCGCGCTCGACTGCCTCTTCTTCGCCAGGGGCGGCGTCGATCTGAGAGCGCTCCCCGCGAGTTTCGAGGCCGACATGCGCGATCCCCGCATCACGTCGGCCATCGCCGTCGATCCCGCCTTCACCTATGCCGCCTCCGGGGAAAGCCTGGCCGCCATGACCCTGCCGGTCCTGCTGATCAGTCTCGGCGACGGGGAGGATCGCCTGCCGGCCGGTGACGTGGGACCGGACGGCAGCGACCTCACAGGCAAGCTTCCGGACGTGCGCCACGAGGTGATCGCACCCGCCAGCCATTTCACCTTCCTCGCACCCTGCAAGCCGGCCGGCAGCGCCATTTTGGCCGAGGAGGCCGAGGATCCGGTCTGCGACGATCCACCCGGCACCCGGCGCGAGCAGGTTCATCGTGCCATCGTCGACCGCGTCGCTGCCTTTCTCGGGCTCTGATCCGGGGGCGGTTCCCGAAGAAGTGCGCCAGAGTGCCGGCGCGCCATAGGTCGCATATCTATCGATAGCAGCAGAGCAGCTTGATCTCGATCGTGTGGCCGGTGCTGGCGTCCTCGCCGACCGGCTGGAAGCCCGCCTGGAAGCGCACGCCGAGACGATCGGCCGGGACACCCTGGCCGACCAGATGATCGACCACCTGGCCCAGGCGCAACAGCGACAGTTCCCACGCCTCGACGGCGATGCCGTTTTCGCGCGCCGCCTCGCCCGTGTGACCTTCGACCAGGATCAGCCAGTCACGGTCGCCGGGGATGCGGGCGATGGTGGCCGCGAGGTCGACCACCGTGCGATCCATCTTGCCGCGCAAATCCCGATCGAGCTCCGACGAGCCGTCGGCGAAGACGAGTTCGCGGTGAAAGACGAAGTCGCTGGCACCGTTGCCTTCGCCCGCACGCTCCAGCGCTTCCTCGAGACGGATGAAATTGGCGCCGCGATAGCGCGCACGGACGTCCGCCTGATCTTCGAGCGCGGCGGCGAGACGCGCGCGCATCTCGTCGAGCCGCAAATCGCGCTCGGCGACCTCGCCGCGCGCCGACCAGAGCATCACCAGCGTGACGATCAGCAACACCGCCATGGCGGCGGCGGCGAGCGCCATCGCCGATCCGCCGGTGACGATGCGCAGCACCCGGCCGAACGGTGAGGCGGGTGTGGCGGCGCTCTCCGCCGCCTCCTCGCGCCGATATCTCGGCTGTTCCTCGACCGTCAGCCGCAGGGCGTCGTATTGCATCCGCGAGCGCGCGTCGCGCAGGACGCCATAGGCTTCACGGATGCGCGCGAAGCGCTCCTCGTCGGCGTGCGCGCCGCCCTGGTCCGGGTGGAACAGGCGCGCCTGCTCGCGAAAGCCCACGCGGATTTCTTCGGCGCTCGCCGTCGGCGCCACACCCAGGATGGCATAATAACCCTTGGGATCGGCATGCGCCGGCATCTTCGTGGATCACCTCCGGATCGGCCGACGCGATAAGGAAAGCCGGACCGGCAGCCGCGCTCACGGGACCCCGCCCCGCCTCGTCCTGCCGTTGCGGCCTTCTAGCCAGCACGCTAGACGAAGACAAGGCGCGGCGGCACGGGGCGGACCGTACCGGTCGCCGCGCCTTCATCTCATGCTCGGGGGTTGAGAAGATCGTCGATCGCCGCGCCACGAAGTTCGCCGGAAGGGGATTCGCGGCCAGCCTGCGCCGGCTGTTTCGCGACCCGGAGCCCGAGACCCGACCTCGGGCGCCGACCCTGAGCGGCCGGCCGCGCGATTTCCAGCGTTCGCGCGTCTATGCCTGGGAGCGGCGTCACGTGCTGCCGCTGGAGAGCGACCTGCTCACGCTCGATGCCTGCCGGACACTCGTGGCGCTCGCCTATCGCTGGCACGTGGCGAACCCGCATCCTCTCTTGCCGCCGAACGAGCCCTTCGCCCCGCCGCCGCGGGTCACCGACGGGCGCGGACGGCGCCATGCCTGCGGCTCGCGGGCGGTGATCAAGCTGCCGCGCTGGTCGCGCACGCGGCCGATCGTCCTCCACGAATGCGCTCACGGCATGGCCGCCGACGGCCACGGGCCGCTCTTCATGACCGCCTATCTGCGCCTGCTCGCGCGCTTTCTCGATTTCGACACGCCGTCGCTGGAGCGCAGCCTCGCCGAGGCCGGTATCCGGACGGGCCGGAACCCGCCCGCCGCCTCTTCCGCCTACGAAGCCAGCAGATTGCCGGTGATCAGCGAATAGGCGCGCGTTCGAAGGGCGGCGTCGGCGGCTCGGGTGAGGACCATCACCACCCGGCGCGGGCAGAGCCGATCGAGCAGACGCAAGCCGGCATGGTCCGAGATCGCCAGCATGGGCGGATCGGCGGTGAAGACCCGCCAGGCCTCGAGGAAGAGGCGCGCATTGTCCCTGGCCATGCGCCGCAGCAGCGGACCGCCCTGCTCCAGCCGCGCCGGGCTCAACCCGGCCTCGGCGCTCAGCAGCATCGCCGGCC
>JAGREO010000019.1 GCA_020446525.1 Geminicoccaceae bacterium
AGAGCCCCAACCGGGGCATCGTGCACGTCATCGGGCCGGAACTGGGCTTGACCCAACCGGGCATGACAATTGTCTGCGGCGACAGCCACACCGCCACCCACGGCGCCTTCGGTGCCCTGGCCTTCGGCATCGGCACGTCGGAGGTCGAGCACGTGCTGGCGACGCAGACACTTCTGCAGTCCCGGCCCAGGACCATGCGCATCACCGTCGAGGGCACGCTCGGGCGCGCCGTCACCGCCAAGGACGTGATCCTCGCCATCATCGGCAAGATCGGCACCGCGGGCGGCACCGGCCACGTCGTCGAATATGCCGGTGACGTCGTGCGCGAGCTTTCGATGGAAGGCCGCATGACGATCTGCAACATGTCGATCGAGGCCGGCGCCCGTGCCGGCCTGATCGCCCCCGACCAGACGACCTTCGATTATGTCATGGGTCGTCCCAAGGCACCCAAGGGTGCCGCGTTCGAGCAGGCGCTGGCCTACTGGAAGACCCTGCCCTCCGATCCGGGCGCACGCTACGACGCCGAGGTGACGTTGCGCGCGGAGGACATCGAGCCGCAGGTCACCTGGGGCACGAGCCCGCAGGACGTAGCGGGCATCTCCGGCAAGGTCCCCGATCCGAAAGCGATCGCCGACGAGGGCCGACGCCGGGCGGTGCAGCGTGCCTTGGACTATATGGGCCTCGAGCCCGGCACGCCGCTCGACCGGATCGCCATCGACCGGGTCTTTCTCGGATCCTGCACCAACGGCCGGATCGAGGATCTGCGCGCCGCGGCCAGGGTGCTCGAGGGCCACAAGATCGCCGCCGGCGTGCGCGCCATGGTCGTGCCCGGCTCGGGTCTGGTCAAGCATCAGGCCGAGGACGAGGGTCTCGACGTCATCTTCAAGAATGCCGGGTTCGAATGGCGCGAGGCCGGCTGCTCGATGTGTCTGGGCATGAACCCCGACCAGCTCGCCCCTCACGAACGCTGCGCCTCGACCAGCAACCGCAACTTCGAGGGGCGCCAGGGCCGTCTCGGCCGCACCCACCTGCTCAGTCCCGAAATGGCGGCGGCGGCGGCCATCACCGGCCATCTGACCGACATCCGCAAACTCTGAGCCCGCACGCCCGCCGTGCCGCCCGTCCGGCACCCGCCTTGCACCGGACGGGGTCGTCCTGTAGGCCCGGTGACGGTTCCTGAATCGGGGAGGACGTCCATGTTCCGACACATCATGATACCGGTGGATCTCGCGCACGCCGATCGGCTGACCAAGGCGGTCGATGTCGCCGCCGCCATCGCCGGGAGCAGCGGCGCTCGATTGCTGGTCGTCGGCGTGACGGCCAATACGCCGACCGCGATCGCCCACAATCCGGAGGAATTCGGCCGCAAGCTGCGTGAGTGGGCCTCCGGGCAGGGTGCGCGGCTCGGTCTCGCGATCGAGGCCAAGACGGTGACCAGCCACGACCCGGCGGTCGATCTCGACGCCACCCTCGAGCGGCAGATCGAGGAGGAGAGGATCGATCTCGTGGTGATGGCCTCGCACGTTCCCGGTTTCGCCGATTATCTGCGCACTGCCAACGCCATCGACCTCGCCGCCCACACCGACACCTCGGTCTTCATCGTCCGCTGAGCCGCGCCGTGAGCGGCTTCAAGGGCGTCGTCCCCTACCTCGTCTCGCCGCTGCGCGAGGACGGCCGGGTCGACCGGGCCGTGCTCACACGGCTCGTCGACCACCTGATCGAAGCCGGCGTCCACGGCCTCACACCCCTCGGCAGCACCGGCGAGTTCGCCTATCTGACGCCGGCGCAGCGGCACGAGGTGGTCGAGGTGACGCTCGAGGCCGCGCGCGGCCGGGTGCCGGTGATCGCCGGCGTGGCGGCGACCGCCACCGCCGACGCCGTGCGCCAGGCCCGGGACTATGCGGCGATGGGCGCCGACGGCATCCTGGCGATCCTCGAAGCCTATTTCCCGATCGACGAGGACGGCGTGGTCGCCTATTTCAGCGCCGTGGCCGAGGCCGTCGACCTGCCGGTGGTGCTCTACACCAATCCCAATTTCCAGCGCTCGGATCTGAGCCTGAAGGCGATCGAGCGTCTGGCGGCGATATCCAACATCGGCTACGTCAAGGACGCCTCGACCAATACCGGACGGCTGCTCTCGATCCTCGACCGGGTCGGCGACCGGATGGCGGTCTTCGCCGCCTCCTCCCACGTCACCACCGCGGTGATGCTGCTGGGCGGCGTCGGCTGGATGGCCGGCCCCGCCTGCCTGGTGCCCGAACGGAGCGTCGCGCTCTACGATCTCTGCGTCGCCAAACGCTGGGACGAGGCGATGGTCCTGCAGCGCCGCATGTGGCGGATCAACCAGGTCTTCGCCCGATACGCCCTGGCCGCGGCGATCAAGACCGGCCTCGAGCTGCAGGGCTTCCCCGTCGGCCCGCCGATCCCGCCCCAGGCACCCATCGGACCCGCGGGCCGCGACGAGATCGCCCGGGTTCTCGAGGACCTCGCAAACCCCTGACGAAGCGCCGGCCCCAGCACCTCCGGCTCCGCATTCCGGTGGAATGCAGAGCGAAAGACGCTGCGATGGGACTTGCAGGGAGATCAGTCCGGCAGCCGGCCGCGCGGCTCCATCTCGGGACGGGCGCCGACGGGCGCAGGGGAATCGGGCACTGGCGACGGTGCAGCCTCGGCTGCATTGCCCGAAGCGCCGGCTTCGAGCGCATCCAGCCCGGCGGTGAACTTCTCGATCCCCGCACGGGTGCGCGGCAGGCGGCCGTGGCCGACGCAGAACCAGGCGAAATCGTAGGCGCCCGTCCGCGACTCGAAGAAGCGCCAGATCAGCGCCCGGCGCAGCTCCAGCGAGATGTTGGACATGAAGCGCGAGAA
>JAGREO010000179.1 GCA_020446525.1 Geminicoccaceae bacterium
AACGCCACGGTCGTCTACGTCACCCACGACCAGCTCGAGGCGATGACCATGGCCGACCGCATGGCGGTCATGAGCGGCGGCGTGCTGCAGCAGTACGACACGCCCGACGAGGTGTTCGCCCACCCGCTCAACACCTTCGTCGCCGGCTTCGTCGGCAGCCCGGCCATGAACCTGCTGCAGGCGGAGGTCGCCGGCGACGGTGCCGCGGTACGGCTGCAGGGCGACGGCTGGAGCCTGCCGCTCTCGCAGGAGAACGCCGGCATCGTCGCGCGGGCACGAAGCCGCAAGGTGGTGATGGGCGCCCGGCACGGCACCATCGGCATCGGCCGGACGGAGAGCTCCGAGGCGGCGCCGGCCCCCGATGCGGTGCCTGCAAAGGTCTATACCGTCGAGCCCACCGGCGACATCACCTATGTCCACATCGATCTGGGCGGCCAGTCGATCGTCGCCAGCGCGCCGCCCTCGACCCGGCTCGCCGCCAACGACCGGGTCTTCCTCTCGTTCGATCAGGCGCGTCTGCACCTGTTCGACGGCGAGACCCAGGAGACCCTCGCGCGCCCCGAAGGAAGACGCCCTTGAAGATCACCAACGTCGCCACCGCCGTCATCGCCGGCAACTTTCCCTGGGTGCTGGTCCGGATCGAGACCGACGAGGGCGTCACCGGGCTCGGCGAGGCCTATTGGGGTGCCGGCGTCGCCGAGCTGGTGCACAAGGCCAGGCCGGTGATCGTCGGCGAGGATCCGCGCAACATCAACAAGATCGTCGAGATCATGATCCGCTGTCTCTCGGGCGAGGGCTCGAGCGGCGGTGCGACCGTCACCGCCATCAGCGGCATCGAGATCGCCCTTTGGGATATCGTCGGCCGGGCGCTGAACGCCCCCATCTCGACCCTCTTCGGCGGCCGCTTCCGCGACAGGATCCGCATCTATGCCGACTGTCACGCCGGCGAGACCCCCGATCCGGCCGACTATGCCAAAAAGGCGAAGGAGGTGGCGGCCGAGGGCTTCACGGCGATCAAGTTCGACCTCGATACCCGCAATCCCTTCACCCTCGACATTTCCGGGGATCCGCACCCCAGACGCCAATGGTTCGAGCCCTTCAACCGAACGATCGGCTCGGCGGAACTGAAATGGATGGTCGACGTGGTGCGGGCGGTGCGCGAAGGGGTCGGGCCCGAGGTCATGGTCGCCATGGACGCGCACTGGAAGTTCTCGGTCAACGACGCGATCCGGCTCGCCCAGGCGCTCGAGCCGTTCGATCTGCTCTGGCTCGAGGATCCCGTGCCGCCGGAGAACATCGAGGCCCAGCGCCACGTCACCCACTCCACCCGAACGCCGATCTGCACCGGCGAGAATCTCTACCGCAAGCACGGCTATCGCGAGCTGATCGAGAAGCAGGCGGCGCGGATCATCGCCCCCGACATCCCCAAGATGGGCGGGCTGGCCGAGGCCAAGAGGGTCGCCGACCATGCCGACCTCTATTACATCCCGATCGCACCGCACAATGTGGCGAGTCCGATCGGCACGGTCGCCGGCGCCCATGTCTGCGCCGCGATGAACAACTTCCTGGTGATGGAGTTCCACGCCCACGACGTGTCCTGGTGGAGCGATCTGGTCACCGAGGGACCGCCCATCGTCGACGGCTTCATCCGCCTCGACGAACGGCCCGGCCACGGCCTGACGCTCGACGAGGACGTGGCGCGCGCCCATCTCGCCCCGGGCTCGA
The DNA here is from genome assembly GCA_020446525.1 of Geminicoccaceae bacterium. Classification (GTDB taxonomy): domain Bacteria; phylum Pseudomonadota; class Alphaproteobacteria; order Geminicoccales; family Geminicoccaceae; genus JAGREO01. The sequence continues at coordinate 1,726 of JAGREO010000179.1, forward strand.
GCTTCTTCGGCGACACACCCCATGCCTGAGGCAGGTCCATGATCACCAGAGACGAACCGATCGTCACCCGCGACATCGAGCGGCCGGCCCCCGAGCTGATCGAGGCGGTCCGGCAGATGGGGGCGGCCACCGCATCCAGCACGCTGGCCCACATGGGCGTGCGCAACTCGCACATCGCGGGTCCGTTCGCCTGGACCAAGGGCCGGTGCGTCGCCGGCCCGGCGCTCACCCTGCAGTTCATGCCCAAGCGCGAGGACCTCTACGGCGACGACGAATACGCCCAGCCCGAGCGGCAGTTGCACCGTCACGTCCTCTACCACACGCGACCCGGCGATATCGTCGTGGTCGACGCGAGAGGCGACATGCGGAGCGGTGTCTTCGGCGAGATGATGCTCACTTTCTTCCGCGGCAAGGGCGGCCTCGCGGTGGTCATCGACGGCGTGCTTCGCGACATCGTCAACATCGAGAAGATCGACGGGCTGGGTTTGTGGATCCGCGGCGTCACACCGAACTTCCACACCCAGACCGACCTCATGCCGTTCGCCGTCAACGAGCCCGTCGCCTGCGGCGGCTGTCTGGTCATGCCGGGCGACATCATCGTCGCCGACGACGACGGTGCGGTGGTCGTGCCGACGGCCCTCGCGTCCAGACTGATCGAGGAGGCGCACGTGCGCCACGAATGGGAGGATTTCGTGCGGATCAAGCTCGCCGAGGGTGGCGATCTGAGACGCTACTATCCCCTCTCGGAAGCCGCCCGCCCGGAATATGAAGACTGGCTGAAACGACAGAGCAGGGCATAGACGCGTGAAGATCACCGACGTCCGATGCGCGGTCATCGGCAGCAACCCGATCGTTCGCATCACCACCGACGAGGGCATCGACGGCTTCGGCCAGGCCGAGCAGTACAAGCCCTATCTCCAGCCCTTCGTGCTCTTCTTGCGCGACCAGCTCATCGGCGCCGATCCGACCGACGTCGAGCGCTGCATGCTGCGCATCCGCCAGCGCGGCGCCTTCAAGCCCTATGGCAGTGCGGTGAGCATGATCGAGCACGCGCTCTGGGATCTCGCGGGCAAGGCCGCCGGACTGCCGGTCTACAAGCTGCTCGGCGGCAAGGTGCGCGACCGGGTGCGGGTCTACAACGGCGCCTACCGCTCGAAGATGGGCGGCATCCGGCCCGAGGACTTCGCCCGCTCGGTGCGCGAGATGAAGGCGTTGCCGCACGGCTTCACCCTGGTCAAGCAGGGTGTCGCCTTCCACAACCCGATGAAGCGCGAGTTCCCGGGCTTCTATTTCGGCGACCCGGGCCCGCAGCTCGCCCATGGCCAGCTCGATCGCGGCATGCTCACCGAGCGCGGGCTGAAGCACGTGATCGCCTGCGTCGAGGCGATGAAGGAGGAGCTCGGCGACGAGGTCGGCCTGGCGCTCGATTGCGGACCCGGCTGGACGCTGCCCGACGTCACCCGCTTCGCCCGGGCGATCGAGCCGCTGAACATCGCATGGATCGAGGATACGCTGACCGGCGACTACGTCCCCTTCGTCAACGCCGACGTCTATCGCGACCTCACCATGTCGACGACGGTGCCGATCCACACCGGCGAGCAGATCTATCTCAGGCAGAACTTCAAGGACCTGATCGAGCGTCAGGCGGTCAACATCGTCGGCCCCGACCCCTGCGACGTGGGCGGCATCGCCGAACTCAAATGGATCGCCGAATTCGCCGATCTGCACGGCATCCTGATGGCGCCGCACGGCACCGGCAACGGGCTCCTCGGATTGGCGGCCCTGCTGCAGGTCTCGGCCACCCTGCCGCACAATTTCATCGCCTTCGAGTGCCCGAGAGGCGATCCCGACTGGTGGTACGAGATCGTCGACGGCCTGCCCGATCCGCTGATCGTGGACGGCCACATCGCGGTCTGGGACCGCCCGGGCATGGGCGTCACGCTGAACCCCGAGAAGGCCGCCCGATACCTGAAGGACGAGGATCGGGGCTTCTTCGCGTGAGGGTTCGCCGTTGACCGCCGCCCGAACCGTTCTCGTCACCGGTGCCGCCGGCAATCTCGGCACCAAGCTGCGCCGTCACCTCGAAGAACGGCGCGGCTACGATCTGCGCCTGCTCGACCGCGCACCGGCCGACGGCGTGATCGAGGCCGACCTGGCGCAGCACGACGAGGCCTGGGCGCGCCACTTCGAAGGCGTCGACGCGGTGGTGCATCTGGCTGCCCATCCCTCGCCGCGCATCGACTTCGCCACGGCACAAGCGCTCAACGTCGACCTCACCTTCAACGTGTTCGACGCGGCGGCGCTGCATGGTGTCCGCCGCATGATCTTCGCCAGCTCCAACTGGGTCATGGCCGGCTATCGCTTCGCCGGCGTGCGGCTGACGACCGATCTGCCGCCCCGGCCAATCAACCCCTATGGCATCTCCAAATGGATCGGCGAGCGGGCGGGGCAGAGCCTGGTGCGCCGCGGCCTCTCCTTCGTCGCGCTGCGGATCGGCTACTGCCAGAAGGGCGAGAACCGGCCGGGCCCGCATATGGGCCAGGGGCTCTGGGGACAGCAGATGTGGCTCTCCGACCATGATTTCGTTAACGCCGTCGAGCGTGCGGTTCTGGCCGAAGGCGTCACCTTCGCGGTCCTCAATCTGATGTCGGACAATCCGGGCATGCCTTGGGACATCGACGAGACCCGCCGCGTCATCGGCTATGACCCGAAGGACGGCCACGAGGCCGAAATCTCCGACGCGCAGAAAGAGGCATCGAGGACCCTCGAGCACAAATACGCGCTCGACGAGCAGCTGGCGACGATGTTCGAGGCGGGGAAGTGGTGAGCCGGATCAGCGAGGGCGAAGGAAGAGGGCGATGAAGATCACGGCCGTTCGGCCCCATCCCGTCTGGCTCGGACGGCGCAACCAGTTGCTGGTCAAGGTCGAGACGGACGAGGGCATCCACGGCTGGGGCGAGAGCGGTCTCTCCGGTCGCGAGCGGGCCGTGGCCGGTGCCGTCGAGCACTATCGCGAGTTCCTGATCGGCCGCGATCCCTTCGCCATCGGCGCACTCTGGCAGGAGATGTACCGCAGCCAGTATTTCGAAGGCGGCCGGGTGCTCACCGCCGCCATCTCGGCGCTCGACATCGCGCTCCACGACATCAAGGGCAAGGCACTCGGCGTTCCCGTCCACGAACTGCTGGGCGGCATGCAGCGCCACACCGTGCCGGGCTTCGCCAGCACCCGCGAAGAGCCCGGCGAGGCGATGATCGAGGAAGCACGGGCCCTGCAGGCAGGGGGCTGGCGCTGCATCCGCCTGAGCCCCTCGCGCCCCGACGAAGGCGGCCTCTTCGAGCCGCGCCGCTCGATCGCCGCCACCGTCCCCTGGCTGATCCGCGCCCGCGAGGCACTGGGCGCAGAGATGGTGGTCGGCATCGACTATCATCACCGCCTCTCGGTCGCCGAGGCCGCGTCCTTCTGCCAGAAGCTGCCGACGGGCACACTCGACTGGCTCGAGGAGCCGATCCGCGACGAGTGCCCGAGTGCCTATGCGGCCCTCCGGCAGATGACGGACATTCCTTTCGCCATCGGCGAGGAATTCGCGTCCAAATGGCAGTTCCAACCTTATGTCGAGCGTGACCTCGCGCAATTCGCCCGGCTCGACATCTGCAACATCGGCGGCTTCACCGAGGCGATGAAGGTCGCCGGCTGGTGCGAGGCGCATTATGTGGATCTGATGCCGCACAATCCGCTCGGCCCCATCTGCACCGCCGCTTCCGTCCACTTCTCCGCCGCCATCGCCAATTTCTCGTGGCTCGAAGTGGGCCCGGACGACGGCCGCGCCGATGCCCGTGTCTTCCCCGTTCAGGTGAAGCTCGAGGGCACCGGCTATGGCGTCCCCACCACCCCCGGCCTCGGCGTCGAGGTCGACGAGAACGCCCTTTCCTCCGATACCTTCCGCTATTGGGAAGCCCCCCACCTCCGCCGCGAGGACGGCTCCCTCACCAACTGGTGAAGAAGGGCGCCGGCAGCTGAGAAAGAGCGCCCGGCTGGAAAGGAACGGCCACGATCGGTGAAGACCGGCCTCCGGCCGGTGGAGGTCCGACCCGGCCGCCGGAGATCGCCCGCCGACCGGTAGAGGTCCGACCCGGCCGCTGGAGATCACCCGCCGGCCGGTGGAGGTCCGACCCGGCCACTGGAGATCCACCGCCGGCCGGTGGAGGCTGGACCCGGCCGCTGGAGATCACCCGCCGGCCGGTGGAGGTCCGACCCGGCCACTGGAGATCCCCCGCCGGCCGGTGGAGGCTGGACCCGGCCGGGTGATCGACGGCCTCCGGCCGACTATTCACGGTGTCAGGATGGTAGAGATCGGCCCCCGCTGGTGGAGGCCGGCCCCGGGCCGGGTGAACATCGGCTTTCGGCCGAGGGACATCCGCCCCCGGCTGACCACGAAACCGTGGCCGACTGGTGGAGATGAGCACGCGGCTGGTGGAGACCGGCTTTCGGACCGGCGAGGAACGGTGTCCGGCCGGTGAAGATCAGCCCGCGGCCGGTGGAGACCGACCCCCGGCCGGCGAAAAACGGTGTCCGGCCGGTGAAGATCAGCCTGCGCCTGGTGGAGACCGACCCCCGGCTGGCGAAAAACGGTGTCCGG
>JAGREO010000180.1 GCA_020446525.1 Geminicoccaceae bacterium
CGCCTCCACCACCGCAAAACGAACAGAAAAACGAAGGAAAGCGGGTGGCCCGGAGGGTGCAACCCTCCGGCGTCGGCTCCGGCCGTCGCAAGGCGCGGTCGGCGGAGGGCGGTCCACCGCGCGTCGTGTGCCCGATGATGCGGACCGCCGTCGAATGGAGCACTTCGGCGGCTTCGCGAGGTCGGTTCTCAGCGCGGCAGGTCGCGGAAGGGGCAGACGTCTTCTTCGAAGGGGACGTGGCGGTGGCGGAAGGCCGGGCCTTCGACGATTTCGGGACGGCTGATCCGATCCATGCGGAAGTGGCGGAAGCCGGCGCGGCCGGGGTCCCAGGCGACGAGGTACCAGAGCGACGGCAGAAGCAGCATCGCCTGCGGCTCGACTTGCCGGTCCGACGGATTGTTCTTCGCGTCGCAGTAGCGGAAACGCAGGACCATGCGCCGGACGAACGCTCTCTCGAACGCGGGCAACAGGGCCGGATCGACGGTGCCCGCATCGCCGATGTCCTGCCGGGGCGAGAGACGCCCCACGTGCAGGCGATCCAGGATGGCGCGCAGGTCCCTCACCTCCTGCGGCGGCAGGGCCTTTTCGATCCGGGCGAGGCCCGCATCGGCGAGGTCGGAGAAGGGCAGCGTGCGCGATGCGCGCATGATCCGGACGCTGATCAGGAGCGCGAAGAGCTCCCAGACCGTCGGCCGCGCCGTCATCTGCACGCAGGCCGGGTCGAGCTGGAGCCCGCCGCCGCGCCCCGGCTCGGAATGGATCACATAGCCCTGATCGCGAAGCATGGCGATGTCGCGCAGCACCGTTCGCCGCGAGACACCGACCTCGGTCGCCAGCCGTTCGACCGTCGAGAGCCCCCGGCGCCGGAGGATCCGCAGAAGTGCGTCGTGCCGCGTGCGAGCGTTCATCGGGCGCGCTCCGATGGGTTCGGTGACGGGGCGTGTCACCGATCGCCGCTATGCATGCGCATCGACGGCAAGGCAACGAGGAGAGCGCGCATGACGACCGATCATCGAGGCGACGCCGGGGCGGGAGCGGGAGCGGGAGCGGGGCGGGCGGTTCCTGTGATCGTCCATCCGCCGGAGCTTCCCGATCCCGCGCCGCACGGCTATGCGACGTCGGTCGTGGCACCGCGCGGTGCCCGGCTGGCCTTCGTCTCCGGCCAGGGCGGGCAGGACGAAGAGGGCCGCCTGTCGGAGGATTTCGCGACGCAGGTCCGCCAGGCCTACGCCAATCTTTGCCGTGTGCTCGAGGCTCTGGGTGCGGAGCCGGGGCGGGTGGTGAAGCTCACGGTCTACGTCGTCGATCACAACTCATCGAAGCTGGGGGTGCTGACGGAGAACGTGAAGCGGACGTTCGGCGACACGCTTCCGGCGCAGACCCTCGTGCCCGTGCCGCGGCTCGCGATCGATCCGATGCTCTTCGAGGTCGACGCTATCGTCGCCCTGGAGTGACGCCGGCGGATTCGCGCGCGGGGCCGCGCCGACGGGCGAGAGCGGCGGCTTCGCTCAGGTCTCGCGGCCGAAATAGAGGGGGTCGTCGTCGTGGCGGTCCTTGGGCGGCATGGCGGGCTGCGGCATAGCGTAGAAGCGCGGTTCGCGGTCGTCGAGCGAGCTTTCGAAGGGCAGGCGCATGCGCACGGCGGTCTCGCTCTCGGCCGCCTCGTCGAGCGCTTCCTGGAGCTGCTGGGCGAGCTGCCGGCTCCAGGGCAGGACATAGGAGCGCGGCTCGTCGAGCTGATCGAGCTGCAGCCAGAGGAAGATGCCCTTCTCCTCGCGCATGGTGCTGCCGAGCACCGTCGCCTCCTCGGTCTCCTCGGCCCACCATTCGAGATCGACCGGCTTGGGCTTGCTCAGGAGCTCGCTCATCGCCGCCCAGGTCAGCGGCAGGAAGAGGATCGAGGCGGTGACGGCCGAAAGCTTGATCGGCATCCGCTTGGGCGACCAGATGGCCACGGTCGCGAGAAAGCCCGCGACGAGGGCGGCCAGGGCGAAGAATTCCCAGATCGAGGTCATGACTTCTTCAGGCTCCGGATCTGCCGCTGGAGGTTGTGGACGCTGCCGGGCACGAGGTCGCCGCTCTCGTCGAGGGCGAAGCGGAAGACCGTCTCCTCCTCGCCTTCGCGCACCAGCTCGACCTTCGAGGCGAGGATCTGCCTGGCCGATTCGCGCGAGTCCTTCTTGACGCTGGTGACCACCGTCACCGGGATCGGGAAGGTACGCGAGGGGTTGCGGTAGAGGTGGACGTTGACCGTGTATTCGCCGGGCGGGATGCCGCGTGAATAGGAGACCTCGTAGTTCATGCCGGTGGCGTCCGCCCGGCGGCCGAGATCGTCGCGCAGCAGGTTGAAGATCACGCCGCCCTTGTTCGAATAGCCGACCGGCACGTCACCCGGTGCCTGCACCCAGAGGTCGATGTCGCTGTCCATCTCGTCGGGCCAGCGCAGCTCGACGATGACGTTGCCGGGCGGGTCGGCATCGGCGGTGTTATTCTCGCCGGGCGGGTTGAGGTGCGGCAGCATCAGGATGACCAGCGCCACGAAACCGGCCAGGGCCAGCATGATCACGTCGCGGAAGACGGTGCCGGTATCGTCCTCGTCGAGGCTATCGAAGGTCTGCATGCTCGTGCTCCGATCGATCGACCAGCCGGGTCAGCAGGTGGACGGTACCGCTCTCGAGGATGCGGTAGTTCAGCATCAGCCAGACATTGAGCACCGATCCGACCAGGGTGGTGTAGAGGGCCACCGACATGCCCGAGATCAGCATCGAGACCATCGGCCCCACGGCGCCGGCATCGGCGGCGGTATCGGGATCGACGCCGGAGAGCGCGATGATGAAGCCGAGCACGGTGCCGACGAGGCCGAGCAGCACCAGGGCACCGGCGACGTGCTTGACCAGGGCGATGCGGCTGGCGAGCTTGAGCTTGAGCGAGCCGGCGAGATTGGCGCGTCCCGGTGCGTCGAGCCTGCGGGCCCGGTCGAGGAAGAGTGCCACCCTGGTGCCGGCACGGGGGTGGCGCTCGCCGACCTGGTTCAGCTCGAGGCTGGTCTGCGCCACCTTGCGGGCGCAGAGCGCGAGGCCGAGCAGGAAGACCGCGACGATCACCGAGACCAGATGGGTGGTGTCGCCGGCGAAGACGTGGCCGAGCCAGCCCTCGATCCACAAGGCGGCGAGCAGCGCCAGGGCGGTGACGTTGACCAGCGTGAAACGCAAGAGGAGCAGGTAGCGGTAAGGTTGTGTCGATTCACCGCCGAACCAGGCGAGCAGCGAGCGCAGGCGGGAGGTGGTCTCCCCCGTCGCGGCCGGTCGGCAGGCGTGCATGGTGTCGAACGTTTCAGCCAGGGATGGCATGGGCATTCTCCAGGCGCGTGGTCGACGGCATCGGTGATGCCGGTCGGACGGGCCGGTCGAACGGGAAAGCGGCCCGCCCGATATCGGCGTTCACGTCGCTCGCGCACGCCGTCTGACCAGCAGCCCGATCGGGCGATGATGAGCGCGCTTGGTTAACGAAGCGTCAAGCGAACGAAAAAAAATGAACTCGCGAGATTTTCTGCTACCAGCAAAAAGCGACATGTTCTACCGGCAATTGAAAACTATCGTCTTGCTTTTTACCTAAATGTCGCATGTCCGAAACAGGATGGCACCTCCTCGCCATGCGCGCGGGGCGCGTGGCCGGCCGACGCCGAGGGGGGCCGGCCGAGGGCGGGCCGGCCTTGCACGATCGCGCCCGAGCGGCGATAAGCGGCCGCTGCCGTGGCCGCCGCACCGCCCGCTCTCACCGACGGTTTCCATCGATGCTCCATCTGAACGACGTGCTGTTGCGCATCGGCGGTCGCGTGCTGCTCGAGGGAGCGAGCGTGCACGTCGCCGCCGGGCAGAAGGTCGGGCTGGTGGGCCGCAACGGCACCGGCAAGACCAGTCTGTTGCGCCTGATCGCCGGCGAGATCGGCGCGGATGGCGGTGAGGTCCGCCTGCGGCCGCGGGCGAGCATCGGCGTCGTCGCGCAGGACGCGCCTTCGGGTGCGACGACGCCGCTCGATGCGGTGCTCGCCGCGGATGCCGAGCGGCACGCCCTCTTGCAGGAGCGGCACGGGCTGGCGGCGGGCGGACCGGAGGCGGGCGGGGCCGAAGACGCGCATCGCATCGCCGAGGTCGAGACGCGGCTGGCGGAGATCGGCGCGCAGGCCGCACCGGCCCGTGCGGCGCGCATTCTCAAGGGTCTGGGATTCGACGACGCGGCGCAGACGCGGCCGCTCGAGAGCTTCTCGGGCGGATGGCGGATGCGCGTGGCGCTGGCGGCGGTGCTGTTCGCCGAGCCCGATCTGCTGCTGCTCGACGAGCCGACCAATCATCTCGATCTCGAGGCGTCGATGTGGCTCGAGCAGCATCTGGCGCGCTATCCGCGCACGATGATCCTCATCAGCCACGATCGCGACATTCTCGATGCGGTGCCGGACCGCATCCTGCATCTCGAGGGCCTGAAGCTGACCGCCTATGGCGGCAATTACAGCCGTTTCGAGCGGGCGCGTGACGAGCGTCTGCTGCACGAGAGCCGGGCGCGCGAGAGGCAGGCGCTGCAGCGGCGGCATCTTCAGTCCTTCGTCGACCGGTTCCGGGCCAAGGCGACCAAGGCGCGGCAGGCGCAGAGCCGGCTGAAGATGCTCGAGCGGATGAGCACGCTGCCGGATGCGCCGATCGAGCCTGACGTCCGCTTCGATTTCGGCGGCGAGGCGGTGCCCGCCCCGCCTCTGGTGGCGATCGACCGGGTCGATGTCGGCTATGGCGATCATGTGGTGCTGCGCGGCATCGATCTGCGGCTCGATCCGGAGGATCGGGTGGCGATGCTGGGGGCCAACGGCAACGGCAAGTCGACGCTGGCGAAGCTGCTGGCGGGGCGCCTGGCGCCGATGGCGGGCGGGATCACCTTCGCCCGGCAGTTGCGGGTCGGTTTCTTCGCCCAGCATCAGATCGACACGCTCGAGGCCGACCGCACGCCGATCGAGCATCTGACGGCGCTGCTTTCGGGCGAGCGCGAGGAGCGCATCCGTGCCCGGTTGGCCCGCTTCGGTCTGATCCAGAGCCGGGCGGAGACGCCCTCGGGCCGGCTCTCGGGCGGCGAGCGCACCCGGCTGGCGCTGACGCTGATGTGCCTCGAGGATCCGCAGGTGCTGATCCTCGACGAGCCGTCCAATCATCTCGACATCGACAGCCGCCGGGCGCTGGTCGAGGCGATCAACGATTTTCCCGGTGCCGTCGTGCTGATCAGCCACGATCGCAGCCTGATCGAGACGACCGCCGACACGCTGTGGCTGGTCAGGGACGGGCGTGTGCGGGTCTATGACGGCGACATCGACCAGTATCGTGCCGAGCAGATCGGTGCCGGTGCATCCGCGGCTGCCGAGCGGGCGCAGGGCCCGACACTACCGCCGCCCCAGCGGATGAGTGCCGCCGAGCGGCGCACCCGGCTGGCGCCGCTGCGCGACCGGGCGCGGGCCTGCGAGACACGGCTCGAGGCGCTGCATCGGGCCAGGGAGCGGCTGACGGCGCGGCTCGCCGATCCGGCGACCTATACCGATGGCGGCGATATCGGTGCCCTGCAGCAGGATCTGGGCGCGCTCGAGGTCGAGATCGAGAAGGCCGAGGCGTACTGGCTCGAGGCGGAGGCGGCGATCGAGGCGCTGGCGGCGCGCTGATGCGGTCACGCGGTCCCGGAGGCGGCCCGCTTTTCGCGCCAGACGACGAAGAGGCCGCTGCCGACGATGACGACGATGCCGGCCCAGGTCCATCCATCGGGCAGATCGCCGAAGAACAGGAAGCCGACCAGCACGGCACTCGGCATCTCCGCATAGCCGAGCGGTGCCAGGATCGAGGCCGGCGCCCGCTCATAGGCCATGATGAAGCCGAGATGGCAGAGGGCGGCGATGGCGCCCATCGACAGCATCAGGAGCCAGTCGCCGGCTGTCGGCGGCCGCCAGGAGAAGGGCACGATCAGGCTGAGCGCCACCGCCCCGACGAGCGCGGCGAAGGCCAGCGACACCGGTGCGGGCGCGGTGCCGGCGAGCCTGCGGGTGAGGACGAGATAGCCGGCGACGGTGGCTCCGGCGAGGCAGCCCCAGAACGCCGCCGGCTGGAACATCGAGGTGCCGGGGCGGATGATCAGCAGGGCGCCGGCGAAGCCGACGGCGACCGCCATCAATCGGCGCCAGCCGACACGCTCGCCCAGGAAGAAGGGCGAGGCCAGAGTCACCAGCAGCGGATAGAGGAACACCAGCGCCAGGGTGTCGGCGACCGGCAGGAACGAGAGCGTCAGGAAGAAGAAGAAGGTGCTGACGACGAGGAACAGGCCGCGCAGGATCTGCAAGGGCCGATGGGGAACCGAAAGCGCGCCGGGCCCGTAGCGCCAGAGCACGAAGGGCAGGATGAAGAGCAGGTTGAAGAAATAGCGCCCCCAGGTGACCTGGACGACGGGATAGGTCCAAGCCAGGATCTTGGCGATGCCGTCCATCACCGGGATCACGCTCACGGCACCCAGCAGCAGCAGGATCGCCGGCAGCAGCGAGCCGGCGGCGAGCGGCGCGGGGCGGGTGATCTCCATGGTCGACTTTCGCGCATGCGGGTGGAGCGGCCGGTCGGCGCCGGATCGGTCCGCGAGACGAATGAAGGATGTCAGCCGTCGGCCGTGCCGCCCCGCGATCCATTGCCCGCCGCGACGATGTCGCGCAGCAGTTCGGCATAGATCTCGTCGGTGACGGCGCCGTCGAAATCCTGGTCGGTGCCCAAGCGACAGGCGACGATACCGGCTTGGGGGAGCACGAACAAGTCGTTGTTGTTGTAGCCGCTGGCCGAAAAGGCGCCGGGCTCGACCCCCTTCCACTTGCGGTCGCCGGCGGGGCCGATCCCGTTGACCCACCAGAACAGGCCGTAGCGCCCGCGGCCGTCGAAGAGCGTGCCGTGCAATGCCAGATCGGCCCTGGCCTGCACGCTGGTGGCGAGAGTGCACCAGTCGCGGCTCAACAGGCGCTCGCCGGCCCAGACACCGCCCAGACGGTAGAGCTCGCCGAGCTTGCAGATGTCCAGGCAGGAGGTCTGGACCATGCCGAAATGATTGCCGGCGCCGCCATTGACGCGCAAATCGCCGATCAGCCAGCGGCCCCATTCGAGGTTCATGCCGAGCGGCCGGGCGATGCGCCGCCCGAAGAGGGCGTCCAGCGACTCGCCGGCCATGCGGGTCAAGGCCAAAGCGAGCAGGTTGGGTGCGGAATCCCAATAGGAGAAGGTGGAGCCCGGCGCCGACTGCGGTGCTGCCGCCGGCAGGAAGAAGGTGCGGCTCGGCCCGTGCTCGTAGCCCTTGATGGCGAGCTCGTCGCCGGACGCGCGATAGCCCGAAATCATCGCGCCGAAGTGGCGGAAGGTGGCGCCCACGAATGCCGGCGCCAGCTCCGGCAGCACACGCGCCACCGGCGCATCGAGTGCCACGACGCCATCGTCGACGAGCAGGCCCATGGTCGTCGTCAGCACCGTCTTGGTGATCGACCAGACACCCTGCGGCAGATGGGCTTGCGGTCCGGCATGAATCAACCGCCCCTCGTGCAGCACCGCCAGGCGTTGGACCCCATCACGGCCGGCCTTGTCGGCGAAACGGTCGATGGCGGCGGCGAGTGCGGCCGGATCGAAGCCGGCCGCATCGGGCGGTACGACCGGCCAGCCTCGGGCCGAGGCGCTCATCGCACGATGCCGTGGCTGCCGGTGATCGTCTTCAGCCGCTCGAAGAACGCCCGCTTGTGCGGGGTGTTGATCGTCCAGTTGACGGGGACGGTCTGAAAGCCGCTGAGACTCTCGCAGGCGGCCTCCCGCGGCAGCCGGGTCCAGTCGTGCTTGCCCTGCTTTTCGGCGCAGCCATAGCCTTGGTCGTAATAGCCCCAGGAGACCCCTTGGTCGATCGACACGTCGAGATTGGCGATGTCGATCGAATCCTCGTTGCAGCAGATCGGCCGCGGCGGATCGGCGACGCGCGGATCGCGCACGAACGCCTCGAGCTCGCGTCTCCAGGCGTGGGGCATGGAATTGTTGCCGTGCGGCATCAGGAAGTCGCAATGGGCCGGCCATTCGCCCTCCGGCAGGTGCTTGCGCGGATGCGTGCTGGTGGCGACCAGGAGCCGTCGGCCGTCGACCTGCTCGGAGCGGGCGATGTCGAGCAGCTCGTGGATACGGCGTGAGGAGAGAATGTCGTCCGCTTCCTGAATTTCGTTCTTCAGGTCGACCAGGATGTTGCGGTGCCCGCTGGCGAGCAGATGACGTGTCGCCGCCCGGGTCGCACGGCGGACGGCATCGTCGTCGCGGAACCTTTGCTGCTTCCAGTAGAAATAGTTCACGATCACCACCATGCCGGCGCGGTCGGCGGCGGAGAGCACCCGGCCGAGGCGGGCGAGATAGGCATCCTCGAGCGTGCCGTCGGGCTCGAAGGCGCTGTTGACGTAGTGCTCGAAGACGTCGGGCCGGTAGATCGAGCCGCCGCCCTGGAGCCCGACGGTGACCGCCAGAAGGCCGTGCGCGCGATAGACCGGCAGCATGGCGCAGAACTCGTCGGTGTTGCGGTCGGCGTCCCAACGGCCGGTATCGGGATAGGCCCAGTGCCGGCGCGTGTCGGGATTGGCGTCGTCGAAGATCGCCTGGACCATGCGGCTGTTGAGGAGCAGACCCTCGATCCGCCGCCCCTCGTGCATGCGACCTTCGTAGGTCGGGCGGTCGTCGAGGAGGAAGTCGCGGCCGGCGATGGTCACCTCGGTGCGGCTCATCGTGCCTCTCCCGCGGCGGCGAGGCGCCCGAGTCTGGCGGTGCCGGTGATGACGAAGGCCGAGGTGAGGATGCCGCGGCGGAAATGGTCGAGATCGTAGCGTTCGTCGGGGGCGTGCATGCGGCAGTCGTGCTGGGCATAGGCGACCTCGGCCATGGGCAGGCCGAGCTGTTCCATCCAGATGTGGTTGGGATTGGAGCCGCCGATCACCGGCGTGATGACCGGCTCCTGGTCGAACGCCAGACCGAGAGCGCGCTGCGCCAGCCGGCAGAACGGATGATCGACCGCCGTCCGCGCCGGCAGATAGCGCATGCCGCGCTCGATCTCGAGGTCGGGAAATCCCTGCGTCGCGGCGTGCGCCTTGAACTTGCGCTCGATGTCGTCCGGCGTCTGGTTCTTGACCAGGCGCATGTCGATCCTGGCCGTGGCCTCGCAGGGAATGACGGTCTTGGTGCCGGGCCCCTGATAGCCGGCGGTGATGCCCGAGACGTTGAGCGTCGGGCGGAACATCACCTTCTCCCAATGGTCGAGACCGGGCGGGCCGAAGGGCCCGGCGAGCCCGAGGCCGGCCTCGAAGTCCGCCTGGTCGTGCGGCAGGCGCGCCATCGCCTCGCGGTCGGCCGCGGTCGGCGGGACGACATCGTCGTAGAAGCCCTCGATCAGGATCGTGCCGTCGCGATCGACGAGGCTGGCCAGCAGCAAGGCGAGCTCGTTCGCGGCATTGGGCACGACGCCGCCGAAGATGCCCGAATGCGTGTCGCGGCTGGCGGCGCGATGGCGCACGATCAGGAAACAATCGCCGCGATTGCCGTGCTGCACCATCACCCGGTTGCCGGCGAACGCCTCGCCGTCGGCATAGAAGACGCAGTCGGCGGCGAGCAGATCGCGGTGCCGTTCCACGAAGGCGGCCAGATGCGGCGAGCCCACCTCCTCCTGGCTGTCGAGCACCAGCGTCAGGTTCGCCAGCGGTCCGACGCCGAGCCGGTCGAGCATCTCGACCGCCTTGAGATGGGCGAAGAACTGCCCCTTGTCGTCGGCCGTGCCGCGGCCGTAGAGGTAGCCGTCGCGTGCGGTCGGTGTGAACGGCGCATCGGTCCAGAGCTCGACCGGGTCGACCGGCTGGACGTCGAAATGGCCGTAGATCAGCAGCGTCGGCAGGGCGGGATCGTAATGCCGGCGGGCGATCAGCACCGGCGGACCGGACGCGCCTTCGACCGCCGGCAGATGAGTCTGGAAGCCGAGCGCCGCCAGCTTTCGTTCGAGGAACTCGCCGCATGCCCACAAGGCGCTCTCGTCGCTGCTCAGGCTGGGCAGGGCGCAGAGCTCCTCGAGCTCGGCGACGTAGCGCGCGAAATGCGTGTCGAGGTCCCGCTCGTAGCCTGCGCGTTCGGCGGCCCACGCCGCTTCGATGCCGGCGAGCGCGTCATGGTCGGTTGTCATAGCCGTTTCAATCCATAGTCCTCGATGATCTGCAACAGCGCCTCCTGGGCGCGCTCGCGATGCAGGCGGTAGAGGCGCTGCGCCCGCTCGACGTCGCCGGCGAGAATGGCCTCGGTCACCTGCCGGTGCTCGCGGGTCGATTCGTCGGGCCTGGGACGCAGGCGGAGCGTGAACATGCGCACCCGATGCGACTGGTCCCAGAAGCTCATGATCAGCCCGTGCAGGCGACGGTTGCCGCACAACTCGGCCAGGCTGCGATGGAAGTCCTCGTCGGCGCGCGCCCAGGCGAGCCGGTCGTCATCGACCAGTGCGGCCTCCATCGCGTCGCATGCGCCGAGCAGACGGGCGACGTCGTCGCGCGACGGCCGGCGGGCGGTGAGCAGGGCCACGGCCTTGGGCTCGAGACAGGCGAGGATTTCGTAGATCTCGCGGTTGTCGGCCGGTGACATGGCGAGGATCTCGATACCGTGGCGCGGCACCACGCGCACCAGCCCTTCCTGCTCGAGGCGGATGATGGCCTCGCGGATCGGCGTGCGCGAGAAGCCGGTCTCGGCGGCGATGGTCTCCTGGAGGACCTGCGTGTTCGGCGCGTAGTCGCCGGCGAGAATCCTGGCCTTGACGTAGGCGTAAATCGCTTCGGTGGCACGGTCCGGCGGACGGGTCGGCGGCGTCGGCGATGCCAGCATGAGCGGCTCCGGTGCAAGCGCGGTTTCAGCGATGGTGACAGCGCAGCGCGCGGCCGTCGGGTCGCGGCTCCAGCGGCGGCTCGACCCTGGCGCAGAGATCGGTGGCGAGCGGGCAGCGGGTGCGGAAACGACAGCCGCTCGGCGGTGCGGCGGCGCTCGGCACGTCGCCTTCGAGCCGCGGCCGCTCCGGCCGTGTGCCCGCCGCCTCGATCACCGGGGCGG
>JAGREO010000181.1 GCA_020446525.1 Geminicoccaceae bacterium
TAGAGCAGCGGAATCATAATCCGCGTGTCGGGGGTTCAAGTCCCTCCTCCGCTACCATCCTTCATCTGTACGGTCCGGAAACGTAAGTGACGGACCGTCGCCGTGTTGGAACCGGCTTGCAGGCTGACGTACCGACTTCACAGGTTTGACGAGAACATCCTGCACCATATGCGGGTTGTAGGCCGTCAGCCTCGACACGCGGCACGGTCATCTCACGGAACATGACGATCGTCATGTTCAGTCGATCGCACATTTCCTTGACATTTCCCTACGCAATTGGCATCCTGTGTCCAATATAATGGACGTTTTGAGCTTTCGCGTTCAGTGGATTGCGCAGACGCAGGTAACGAGTGAAGCGAAAGAGAAGCTATTCGGCGGTCACGCGGCAAGCCTTGTCGATGTTCGGCAAGCTGATCCGTCTCGGCCGCACGGAACGCGGCATGACGGCGCAAGAGCTGGCCGATCGTGCCGGTATCAGCCGCACGACGCTGCACAACATCGAAAAAGGCGCTCCAAGTCCGGAAGTCGGCACGGTGTTCGAAGTAGCGGCACTCGTCGGCGTAAGATTGTTTGGCGACGACGAGAGGTTGCTCGCCCTGCACGAAGCGCGACTCGATGACAAACTGACACTGCTGCCGCAGAGCGTCCGACTCCCGGCGCGTGAGGTCGAGGATGACTTCTAGCCGTGCGCAACCGGCCGAAGCCTATGTCTGGATATGGCTGCCGGACGCGAAGGAACCGGTGGTGGCCGGTCGGATTGCCCAAGATCGTGATCGCCTCGTCTTCAATTACGGCACGAGCTATCTCCGCCGTGAGGATGCCATTGCGATATACCTGCCGGAATTGCCGCTACGCCGCGGGCTGATCGAGCCGCTGCCGGGTCTGACCATGCCCAACAGCATCCGCGACGGTTCGCCGGATGCCTGGGGCCGCCGCGTGATCATCAACCGACTCATCGGCGCGAAGGGTGCCGACGGCGGTGTCGAACGACTGAGCGAACTGACCTATGTGCTCGAGTCCGGCTCCGACAGGATCGGCGCGCTGGATTTTCAGGTCTCGGCGACGGAGTACGTACCGCGCCACAATTCCGAAGCGCCGTACGAAGAGTTGCTCGAGGCGGCCGCGCGCATCGAGAAAGGCGTTCCGCTCACACCGGCGCTCGATCGAGCGCTCTATCACGGCACTTCGATCGGCGGCGCGCGCCCGAAGGTGCTGATCGGCCGCGACGACCGCAAGCTGATCGCGAAATTCTCGTCCAGCACCGATCTCTACAGCGTCGTGAAAGCGGAATTCATGGCGATGCGTCTGGCCGCAACATGCGGACTGGAAGTAGTACCGGTGTCGCTCGTTCACGCGGCGGGCAGGGATGTGCTCCTGATCGAACGGTTCGATCGCATCAAAGAGCATGACGGTTGGCGGCGGCGCGCCGTCGTGTCCGCGCTCACCATGCTCGGCCTCGACGAGATGATGGCGCGTTATGCCTCCTATGAAAAGCTGGCCGAAATTGTCCGACATCGCTTCACCGCCCCGAAAGAAACACTGCGCGAGCTCTACGGGCGGATTTGCTTCAATATTCTCTGCGGCAACACAGACGATCACGCCCGCAATCATGCGGCCTTTTGGGACGGAGCCACACTCACCCTGACGCCGGCCTATGATATCTGCCCGCAGGGTCGCACCGGCAACAAAGCGACACAAGCCATGCTCATCAAGGGCGGGAACCGCATGAGCACGCTGGCCGCCTGCCTGGACGCTGCGCCGGATTTTCACCTGGGCGAGACGGATGCTGAGGCGATCATAGTGGAGCAGATCACCACGATTGCCGGTGCGTGGGAATCGACGGCCGCGGAGGCCGCGCTGAGCCCGACCGATCGCCGGCTGTTCGCCGGGCGACAATTTCTCAATCCCTTCTGCGTCGAAGGACTCGGAGAAAGACACGGCGCGCTCGGGCGCACCTTCGAGAAGGCGCGGAAAAGTATGGTGGGCTGAGCACCACGGCGCTGGGGGCACCCGGCTTCGCGGTGATCAGACCTCGGCCGTTGCCCGCTCGAGCGTCATCGGCCGGCCTTCCTCGATGCCGTGGCAGCGGACCTCGCCCGTTGCCGTGGGTGTGTCGCCGGGGATTTCCCTGCGGCAGCGGTCGTCGGCGAACGGGCAGCGGGGATGGAAGTGGCAGCCCTCGGGCGGGCTGATCGGGCTCGGGACCTCACCGGCGACCGGGATGCGTCGGCGGCCGCTCATCTCGAGGTCGGGAATGGCGTCGAGCAGCATCCGTGTGTAGGGATGCTTGGGCTCCCTGAAGACGGCCCGAGCGTCGCCCCATTCGACCAGCCGGCCGAGATACATGACGCCCAGATAATCGGAGATGTGATAGACGACCGCCAGATCGTGGCTGATGAAGAGGTAGGTCAGGCCGAGCTCACGCTGCAGATCCTTCATCAGATTGAGGATCTGCGCCTGTACGGAGACGTCGAGAGCCGAGGTGGGTTCGTCGCAGACCAGGAATTCGGGGTTGCTGGCGAGCGCCCGTGCGATGCAGATGCGCTGGCGCTGACCGCCGGAAAATTCGTGCGGGAACTTCTCGCCGTCGCGCGCGCTCAGCCGGACCTGCTCGAGCAGCTCGCCGACCCGCCGGAGCACGGCGCCCTTGTCCTCGATCAGGCCGTGCGCGCGGATCGGCTCGGCGACGATGTCGGCGACACGCCAGCGCGGATTAAGGCTGGCATACGGATCTTGAAAAATCATCTGCAGACGGCGTCGGATCGGCTGCATCTGTGCGCGCGAGGTCAGGCTCGCCAGATCGGCGCCCTCGAACTGGATAGAACCGGCGGTCGGACGGATCAGGCCGACCACCAGCTTGGCGACCGTCGACTTGCCGCAGCCGGATTCGCCCACCAGCGAGAAGGTCTTGCCGCGCGGGATGTCGAAGCTGACGCCGTCGACCGCCTTGAGCATGGTGCGGCCCTGGCGGGCGAGCACGCGCTCGAGAAAAGGCGGCGACACGTCGAAATTCTTGGACAGGCCGTCGACCCGGACCAGGGGCGCGTCACGCTCAGCCATGGGCCGGCACCTCCTGGTCGTACAGCCAGCAGGCGACGCGGCTCCGGTCGACGGGCATCAGATCGGGGCGTTCCGCCCGGCACCGGTCGAAGACCCTGGGGCAGCGCGGATTGTAGGGACAACCCCGAGGGATCTCGGTCAGCCGCGGCATCGAGCCTTCGATCTGGGTCAGCCGATCCAGATCGTGGCCGATGACCGGGATCGAGCCCATGAGCCCGTGCGTGTAGGGATGCTTGGCGCGTTTGATCACGTCGCTCACCGGGCCGATCTCGGCAATCCTCCCGGCATACATGACCGCCACCCGGTCCGCCGTCTCGGCGATCACGCCCATGTCGTGGGTGATCAGCATGACGGCGGCACCGTGATCGGCACACAGCCGCTTGAGGACCTTGATGATCTGCGCCTGGATCGAGACGTCGAGGGCGGTCGTCGGCTCGTCGGCGATCACCAGCTTCGGATTGACGCAGAGTGCGAGGGCGATCACCACCCGCTGGCGCATGCCGCCCGANNGTCGAGCGCCGAGACCGGCTCGTCCGCGATGATCAGGCCGGGGGTCACCGACAGCGCCCGTGCGATGCCGATGCGCTGGCGCTGGCCGCCCGAGAACTGGTGCGGATAGCGCCCCGCGTGTTCGGCGCTCAGCCCGACGCGTGCCAGCAGCTGTTCGATCCGGGCCGGTACCTGCTTGCGCTCCTGCGCGCCCCTGGTCTGTTCCAGGAGCGGCTCGGCGACGATGTCGCGCACGCGCTGGCGCGGGTTCAGCGAGGCATAGGGGTCCTGGAAGATCATCTGCATCTTGGCGCGCACCGGCAGCATATCGGCGAAGCCGTAGCCGGCGATGTCCTCGCCCTCGATCCGCACCTCTCCGGCGGTCGGGTCATAGATGCGCGCGATGGTCTTGGCGACGGTGGACTTGCCGCAGCCGCTTTCGCCGACCAGCGCCATGATCTCGCCGCGCGCGATGCGGAAACTGACGCCGTTGACCGCATGGACGACCGGGTTTTCCAGCCGCACACCCCTGGCATCCACGCGCAAACGGTCGAGAAGGCCGCCGCCCACCGGGAAATGCATCGTGAGATCGCGCACCTCGAGCATTGGCACGTCACGCCCGGTCATGCGGTTTCTCCCGGCTTCAGGGGGAAGTGACAGGCCGCCCAGAGCGTCGCGTGCTGCCGGGCCAGGTCCGGTTCCCTCTCGGCGCAGAGCGCCTGCGCGCGCGGGCAGCGGTCGCGGAAATTGCAGCCCGTCGGGAGGTTGCGGATGTCCGGGATCGAGCCGGGGATCTGCCT
Organism: Geminicoccaceae bacterium; assembly: GCA_020446525.1. Taxonomy (GTDB): domain Bacteria; phylum Pseudomonadota; class Alphaproteobacteria; order Geminicoccales; family Geminicoccaceae; genus JAGREO01. The sequence continues at coordinate 4,350 of JAGREO010000181.1, forward strand.
CAGCCGGTCGTGCCGGTGCGCGGTATCGGGGATGCTGTCGATCAGCCCGCGGGTATAGGGATGCGCGGGCGTCTCGATCAGCTCGCGGGTGCGGCCGCGCTCGACCACCTTGCCGCAATAGAGCACCGTGATGTGATCGGCCATTTCGGACACGACGGCGAGGTCGTGGGTGATCAGGATCATCGAGGCGCCCTTCTCGGCGATCTGCTGGCGCATCAGCTTGAGGATCTGGCTCTGGATGGTGACGTCCAGAGCGGTCGTCGGCTCGTCGGCGATGATCAGCCGGGGCCGGGCCAGCAGGGCGATGGCGATGACGACGCGCTGGCGCATGCCGCCCGAGAACTGGTGCGGATACTGGTCGATGCGGCGCCGGGGCTCGGGGATACCCACCTCGGCGAGCATTTCGATCGCCCGGTCGCGGGCGGCTTTCTCGCCCATGTCGGTGTGGGTGCGGATCGTCTCCATCAACTGGCGGCCGACCGTGTAGAGCGGGTTGAGACTGGTCAGCGGGTCCTGGAACACCATGCCGATCTCGCGTCCGCGGATGCGGCGAAGCTCCTCGTAAGCCAGGTTGTCGATCCGCTTGCCGGCCAGCCGGACCTCACCGGCGGCGATACGGCCGGGCGGCTCGAGCAGACCGATGACGGCGGTGCCGGTCAGCGATTTGCCCGCCCCCGATTCACCGACGACACCCAGAACCTCGCCCTCGCCGATCGAGAACGAGATGTGATCCACCGCGGTGAGCGTGCCGCGCCGGGTCGGAAATTCGACCGTCAGGCCCTGGACGTCGAGAACCGCGGTCATCGCAGCTTCGGGTTCAACGCGTCGCGCAGCCAGTCACCGAGCAGATTGACCGCGAGGACCAGGACGACGAGCGTGACACCGGGAAAGATCGTCATCCACCATTCACCGGAGAAGAGGAAATCGTTGCCGATGCGGATCAGCGTGCCGAGCGACGGATTGGTCACCGGCACGCCGACGCCGAGAAAGGAGAGCGTCGCTTCGGTCAGGATGGCGATGGCGAGGCTGAGCGTGCCGATCACCAGCACCGGCCCGGTCACATTGGGCAGCACGTGACGTAGCATGATCTTCATCGGGTGGATGCCGATCAGCCGTGCCGCCTGGACATACTCCTTGTTCTTCTCGACCATGGTCGAACCGCGCACGGTGCGCGCGAAATTGACCCATTGCGAGGCGGCGATGGCGAGGATCAGCGACGTCATCTTGAACTCGCGGGCCATTTCGGTGGTCAGCACCGAGCGCACGATGCCGTCGAACATGAGCGCGATGAGGATGGCCGGAAAGGTGAGCTGGATGTCGGCGATGCGCATGATGACGCTGTCGACGACCCCGCCGACATAGCCGCTGATCAGGCCCATCAGGGTGCCGAAGACGGCCGCCAGGATCACCGCGGCGAAGCCGACCAGGAGTGAGATGCGCAGCCCGAACATGATCGAGGATAGCACGTCGCGCCCCTGATCGTCGGTGCCGAGCGGAAAGGCGGGATCGCCGTACTCGCCCCAGACCGGCGTCTTGAAGGCGTTCATCAGATCGAGGCTGGCGATGTCGGAGGTATCGTGCGGCGCCAGCCAGGGCGCGAAGATGGCCGCGACGAAGAACGCGAGCGTGGTCACGAAGGCCAGCATCGTCAGTGGCGAGCGGCTGAAGCTGTAGAACACGTCGCCGTCGAAGAAGCGCCTCAGCACGTCGGTGGTGCGCGGCAGGCTCATGCTGCTGCGCGCCATGGTCCCGGGCTCGACGGGCGCGCTCATCAGTGCGCCCCGCCGGCGGTCCGCTCGACCCGAAGGCGCGGGTCGACGGCGTAATAGAGGAGATCGACGATCAGATTGATGACGACGAAGAAGAGCGCGATCAGCACGAGGTAGCTCGACATGATCGGGATGTCGACGAACTGGATGCCCTGGATGATCAGGAGCCCCATGCCCGGCCACTGGAACACGGTCTCGGTGATGATCGAGAAGGCCAGGAGCGAACCGATCTGCAGGCCCATGATGGTGATCACCGGCACCAGCGTGTTCTTGAGCGCGTGGCCGAAATTGATCGACCGGCTCTTCAGTCCGCGTGCCCGGGCGAATTTGATGAAGTCCGTGCGCAGCACTTCGAGCATCTCCGCGCGCACCAGACGCATGATCAGCGTCAACTGGAAGAGGGCCAGCGTGAAGGCCGGCATGATGATGTAGCTCCAGCCCTCGAGCGTCAGAAAGCTGGTCTCCCACCCTCCCAGATCGACCAGCCCCCGGCGCCCGAAAGTCGGCAGCCAGCCGAGCCAGACGCCGAAGAAGAGGATCATCAGGATGCCGATGAGAAAGGTCGGTATCGAGATGCCGATCAGCGAGACGGTCAGGAACACCTTCGACAGCCAGGCGTGACGGTGCAGGCCCGTATAGACGCCCATCGGCACGCCGATCGCCAGCGCCATCACCGCCGAAAGCGCCACCAGCTCCAGCGTCGCCGGCAGCCGCTGGGCGATCAGGTCGGCGACCGGCATGCCCATGCGGTAGGACAGGCCGAAATCGCCCTGCACGGCGAGCCCGACCCATTTGATGAAGCGCACCGGGATCGGATCGTTGAGACCGAGCTTTTCGCGCAGAGCTTCGCGCTGCTCGATGGTCGCCTCCTGACCGACCATGTTGTTGACCGGGTCACCGACGAACTGGAACAGCGAGAACGAGATCAGCCCGACCACGAGCATGACCAGGATCGATTGCGCCAGTCTCTGGATGATGAATGCGAGCATGGCGGGCTGGCGACCCGGCTCCGGCCGTGCGGGGCCGGATCGCCTCGTCCTTTTTCGCTACTTCATCACGACTTCGCGCAGATCGACGTCGTTGAACGGTCGCTGGACCACCGATTCCACCGTGTCGTTGCGCACGCCCCAGGCCAGCGCCTGCTGGTGCAGCGGGAGGTGTCCGACCTCATCATAATGGATCTTGAAGGCCTGCCGGATGAGGTCGTTGCGCTCGTCCTCGTCGATGGTGACCGCGATCTCGTCGGTCAACCTTTCGACGTCGGGGTTGCTGTAGCGGCCGCTGTTCCACGCCCCGTGACCCTCGCCGTCCATGGTCATGATGTTCTGCAGGACGTTGTACGCATCGTACGAGCCGGGGGTCCAGCCGAGCATGTAGAAGCTGGTATTGTTGTTCTCTGCGGCACCGATCTTGTTGAAGTGCAGCGACTTGGTCTGGGCGTTGAGATTGACCTTGATGCCGATCCGCTCGAGCATCGGGACGATCGCCGTGCAGATCGCCTCGTCGTTGACGTAGCGGTCGTTCGGGCAGTCGAGGGTCACCGGAAAACCGTCGGCATAGCCCGCTTCCTCGAGAAGCTGCTTCGACTTTTCCGGGTCGTATTCGTAAGGAATGTTCATCTCTTCGGGAAAGCCGTTGATGCCGGGGGCGATCATGAGGCCGGTCGGCGTCGAGGCACCGCGCATCACCACCCGCTGGATGGCCTTTGTGTCGATGGCGTGGGCGAACGCTTCGCGCACCTTCTGGTCCTTGAACGGATTCTTGCCCGAGCCCGGCATGTCCATCAGCTCGTCGCGCCACTGGTCGAAACCCAGAAAGATCGTCCGCAATTCGGGCCCCTGCAGCACGTCGACGTTCGGGTCCGCTTCCAGCCGCGCGATGTCCTGCAGCGGCACCGGATACATCAGGTCGATCTCGCCCGAGAGGATGGCCGCGACCCGCGTGGCGTCGTTGCCGATCGGCGTGAACACCGCGCGATCGATGTTGCTCTCACGATTGGCGTAGTCCCAGTGTTGCTCGAACGGCTCGACCACGACCCGGTTGTCCTGCACCCATTCGACCAGCTTGTAGGGGCCGGTGCCGTTGGGGTGGGTGTTGGCGAAGTTCTGGAAACCCGCGCCCTTGACCACCTCGAAGGCGTCGTTCTCCTCCATGAACTCCTGATCGACGATGTAGAAGTTGGGCATGTTCAACAGCAGCGTGGGATCGGGTCCGTCGGTCTCGATCTCGATCGTCAGGTCGTCGACCTTGCGCACGTCCTTCACCGAGCTCAGGGCGAAGGCCATGTCGGAGGCCTCCTGCGTCTGTCGCTTGAAGGAGTAGACGACGTCGTCGGCCGTGAACGGATTGCCGTTGTGGAAGGTGACGTCCGGGCGCAGCTTGAACTCCCAGACCGTATCGCTCTTGGCCGTCCACTCCGTCGCGAGGTCGGGCTCGAGCGAGAGATCACCGGTGCGGTGGATGAGCCGGCCGAAAATGTTGCTCTTCATGGTGTTGGTCGGCCCCTCATTGTTGTTGTGGGGGTCGAGGCCGAGAATGTCGCCGGTGGTGGAATAACGGAACACCTTCTCCTGCGCCGAGGCCGAAGCGGCCATCGCCAGAAGCACCGCCGCCGTCGTCGCCAACATGATCTTTCGCATGTTTTCCTCTCCTGAACTGCGCCCCTGACCGGTATCGGCCGGCCGGGCTTGTCCTCAAGGCGTATCCGAGATACCGCTGCTCGGCAAGACTGCGAACGGCGACGATTCCATGGGCTCATCCACGATCCCCCGCATGCCCGCTTGCGCGCCCGTTCGACCATGCCGTCGCACGTTGCATGAGCGTGCGTCCTGCGCCTCGTGCGGAACGCCGCCCTTGATCCGCCGCAATGGCACGTCCCCGGCCTTGTTCCTCGCGGCATGCCTGCTCGCCGGGTGCGGGCCCGAGCGCGCACCCGCCGGTCCGCCGGTGACGCGGCCCGTCATCGACGGTGACCGGCTGACGGTACGCGACGGCACCTCCCTGCCCTTGTCCATCTGGACGCCCGGGGACGACGCCGCGAGCAACGTTCTCGCGCTGCACAGCTTCGGCGATTTCCGTCTCGCCTTCGAGGGTCTGGGTCCCGAGCTCGCCGCCCACGGTCACCGGGTTCTGGCGATCGATCAGCGCGGCTTCGGCGAGACGCACCCTTTCGGCATCTGGCCTACCGGCGACACACTGGTGAGCGACCTGCGGGACCTGCTGGCTGCGACGCGCGCCCGCTGGCCCGAGGTGCCGGTGCATCTCCTGGGCGAGAGCATGGGCGGTTCGGTGGTGATCAACGCGGCTGCGGCCGGCGATCTCGACGGCGTGGAGAGCTTAATTCTGGCGGCACCGGGCGTGCGCGAGGGCATCCCGTTCCGCTACGGCTGGAACGCGCTGCTCTTCGCCACCAGCCTCGTCGCACCCTGGCTTTCTTTGCACAACGACCAGGCCAAGCCCCCATTGAGCGACGTCGCCAATGCAAGGCTCGGTGAGGACCCGCGGATCCTGCGCGATATTCGCGTCGATACCTATTACGGCCTGCTGCGCTTCGCCGATGCCGCCTCGGCCCATGCCGGTGCACTGCGCCGGCCGACGCTGCTGATCTACGGCACCGCCGACGACTTCGTCATTCCGGCCTCGATCTGCGCCCTCTTGCGCGACGCGCCGGGGCCGGTCGAGCCGCGCATCGTCGAAGGGGGCGTTCACCGCATCCTCCATCAAGCGGGCGTCGATCAGCCCAAGGCCGATATCCGGGCCTGGCTCGACGGTCGGCGAAACCTGGAGCCGGCCGTCGACACCCTCATGCCCGTCGACCGTGTCTGCGACGAGATAGATCGCAGCTCGCCGGGTACGTCCTGATCCCCACGCCCGCAGCGGCACGAACTTCAGGAAAAGCCGAAGCGGTGCTGCATCACGTGGCGATAGACTTCGCCCGGGCGCAGGATGCAGCTCGGAAAATGCGCGTGATTCGGCGCGTCGGGGAACGCTTCGGTCTCGAGACAGACGCCCGAGCGTGCGGGAAAACGCTCACCGTGACTGCCTTCGTGGTGCAGCTTCCAGCCGGTATAGACCTGCACCGCCGGCTGGTCGGTCCAAAGCTCCATCCGACATCGGCCATCGGAAGCCACGAGTTGCGCCGCCCGGCGCAGCCGTCCGGCAGGCTCCCGAAGCACCAGCGCATTGTCCAGAACGGGCTCGCCCTGCGCGTCGAGGCGCCTGGAGCGACGAAGGTCGAGCGCCGTGCCGGCGACCGACAGGACCTCGCCCGTCGGGATCTGCCCGTCGCCCGTCGGCAGATAAAAATCGGCCTCCACCTGCAGTGCGTGCGCGTCGATCGTGCCGCCGCCGTCGAGGTTCCAGTAGCTGTGATGGACCAGATTGACCGGCGTCGGCCGGTCGGTGGTGGCCGTCATCTCGATCTCGAGCACGTCGTCGTCGTCGAGCCTGTAGCGGCAGGCCGCCTCGAGCCGGCCCGGGTAACCCATCTCGCCGTCCGCCGAGACGATGCGGAAGGTCACGGCGTTGGCCGCTTCGTCCGCTTTCGCTCGCCACAGGCGGCGACCCAGGCCGTTGCGTCCGCCGTGCAGGTGATGGCCGTTCTCGTTGGCGTCGAGATGGAAGCGTTCGCCGTCGAGCTCGAAGGTGGCGTGGCCGATGCGGTTGGCGAAACGGCCGGCGGTGGCGCCGAAATAAGGGGAGCGCGGGGGATAATCGTCGAAGCTCTCATAGCCCAGTACCAGCGCGCGCGACCCCTCATCGACGGGCGCATGCAGCGACATCAGCACCGCACCCCAGTCCAGCAGCACCGCATGCATGCCCCGCCGGTTGGTGAGCCGGTGAGCATGCACCGGCGCACCTTCGAAGCTGCCGACCTGCTTCGTCTCGATCATGCTTTCGACCTTCCTCGATTATCCTTCGATCGTCGCGTTCGCGACCTGCCGTCGAGCGGCCCGCCCGATGCGGCGCTTAACCCGCCCTTAACTTCGAGCATGGTAGCTCTCGTGCCGACAACGGCAAATCGGGGCCGACATGCTCGCAAGCGACGCGTTTCTCGATTTCATCCATGTGGGCGTACCGAGAGCCGGCTCGGCCTGGCTTCGCGCGGCCCTCGAGGAGCATCCCGAAGTGCGGCTGGCCGACCGGTCGCCCGGCGAGCATGGGCGCGTCGACCTCGATTCCGAGCTTGTCGCCCTCGACGATCCGGCGGGTCTGGAGCGTTATCGCGGCCGCTTCGCCGGCGCCGAGCCCTATCGCATGCTGGGCGACATCGTTCCGGGCGCCGCCCGCGATCCGCTCGCCGCCGTACGGCTGGCGCGGCGGTTTCCGCACCTCAAGATCCTGGCGTTCCTGCGCGATCCGCTCGACCTTCTCACTTCGCTGCACGGCGCCGCCTTCGCCGAGGGTCGTGTTCGCGAACCGTTCGAGCAGGCGCTTCGCCAGCATCCCGAATGGTTGGAGCGGGTGCTCTATCATCGCCAGCTTCAGCCCTTCTTCGATCATTTCGCCCCGGAACAGGTTTGCGTCGTGCTGTACGACCGGTTCTTCGCCGACGAGCGAAGGCATCTGCCGCATTTGTGGCGCTTTCTCGAAGTCGACGACGCTTTCAAGCCTTCAATTCTGGGCTATGCGGTGACGGCACCGGGCGTGAGGGAATCTCCGGCTCCGCGGTTGCGCGATCTCTTCGCGCGTCGTGCCCCGCGGACCACGGGCGACGGCGCCTGCGACTGGACGCGCCGCTACAAGGGCGATTTCCCCTCACCCGTCGCCCGAGCCACCCGGCAGACCGCGCACGAGGTAACCGAAGCGACCCGCCAGCGAATAGCCGAGGCGATCGCCTACGACCTCGCCCGACTGGAGAGCGACCTCGGGCTCGATCTCGCCCACTGGCGCACGACGCCCCCGCCTGCGGGATTCGATCACGGCCCGACGGTCCCGGTCTCGACGGGCAACGTCATCCATCTGGCCACGGCCGCAGCCTCGCTGCATCGCCGGCGATCGGCAGCACGAGCCTGAAACTCTTCCGGTGGCGCGAACGGGCTCTCTGCACGTCGTCGGGTTTCGCCCGGGATCGAAGGGAACCGACCGGGCGCTCGAAGCTTGCCCTGCTGTGGACGACGGCAACGGGCACATTCGAGCGATCATGTTCTTCGACACGTGGACGGGTCTGGGCCGTGTGCTCGTCGTCGGTATTCTGGCCTATGGCGGGCTGATCCTGATGCTGCGCGTCTCCGGCAAGCGCACCCTGTCGAAGATGAACGCGTTCGATCTCATCGTCACCGTGGCGCTGGGCTCGACGCTGGCGACCGTGCTGTTGAGCCGCGAGGTCGCTCTGGCCGAGGGCCTGCTCGCGCTGGGCTTGCTGATCGGCCTGCAGTTCGCCATCACGTGGGCTTCCGTGCGCTCCGCCCGGGTGCGCGGCATGGTCAAGGCCGAGCCGCGGCTGCTGCTGCATCACGGACGTTATCTCGACCGGGCGCTGCGCCTCGAGAGGGTGACGCGCGAGGAGATCGACGCCGCAGTATGCGCCGCCGGCCGCAGCCGGACCGGCGACGTGGCGGCGGTCATCCTGGAGACCGACGGGACGTTCTCCGTCGTCCCAGAAGCTCGAGCGGATCGGGATGCCGCCCTCGACCCGGTCGTCGGGCTCACGGAGGCTCGCCGTTCGGGTGTTTGACCCGTCGATGGCTGCAGCGCCCCTCGACCCGGCCTCAGCCGCCGCCGAACACGGTCCGCAACAATTCGGTGGTTCGCTGCGTCGGGTTCTCGCGGATCGCCTTTTCCTCCGAGGCGACGAAGGCGAAGAGAGCACCGCTCGCCTGCTCGAGCACATGGTCGTCGAGAGTGCCCGAGAGTGAACCCAGCATCGGCAGCGACGAGACCTTCGAGGTCAGTTGATCGAACACCTGAACGGCGCCCGCATCGGCGAGGGCCTCGTCGATGATCGGGCGCATGCGCTCCTCGAGCGTGTCGCCGGTGGTGCGCTCGAGATATTGCGTGGCGGCGTCGTCGGGTCCGTTATAGATGGCCATGACGTCGTCGAAGCTCAGTGCGGCGATGGCCTGCTTGAATAGGTCGCCGGCGAGCGGCACCGCTTGCTCGGCCGCCCGGTTCATGCGCAATTCGAGATCGTCGGCCATCGCCGAAAGTCCGGCCATGCGCAACACGCCCTGAGCATCGGCCAGCACGCCTGGAAGTGGAATGTGAAATCGCTCGCTGTCGACGAAGCCGCCGCTTCTTCCCAGTTGCGCCACCGCCCGGTCGGTCGCTACCTGAAGCGCCTCACGCAGGCCCGAAGCCACGGTATCGGTCGGCAAACCGGTCGTATCGCTCCCGCCACCCAGTGCCGGCAGGTCGCCCAAGGTGCCCTTGACCTTGTCGAACAGGCCCTGTGCCGAAGCCTCGACGCCGAAGAACGCCATTCCCAGTATCAGCCATGCGATGCGCCGGTGCCTCTCGAACATCGAATATCTCTCCGTTGAACCGGATGCGGGACGTCATCATCGACCGCACGGGCGATCGTGACAACCGTCCAGATCGCCATGCGACTGCGGGTGCGACGGACCAAGACCTCGGCCTCTACGTCCATTGGCCGTTCTGCACGACCAAGTGCCCCTACTGCGACTTCAACAGCCACGTCGCGGCGCGGATCGATCATGCGCGCTGGCGAAGCGCGCTGGTCGCCGAGCTCGAGCATGCAGCTCTCGAGACCGGTGGCCGGCGCCTCGCCTCGATCTTCTTCGGCGGCGGCACACCGTCCCTGATGCACGCCGAGACCGTCGCCGCGGTCATCGACCGTGCGCGCGCCCTCTTCGCCGTCGACGACGAAACCGAGATCACGCTGGAGGCCAATCCCACCTCGGTCGAGGCCGGCCGGTTCGCAGCCTTCGCCGAGGCCGGGGTGAACCGCGTGTCGCTCGGCATCCAGTCGCTCGACGACCGGGCACTGCGCTTTCTCGGCCGTCGGCACGACGCTGCCGAGGCCGTTCGCGCTCTCGATGTCGCCATGAGTCACTTCGCGCGGGTCAGCATCGATCTGATCTATGCGCGCGCCGGTCAGACGGAGGCGGACTGGCTGGCCGAGCTCGATCGGGCGCTGGCGTTCGAGGTGGGCCATCTCTCGCTCTATCAACTCACCATCGAGCCGGGTACGCGCTTTCACGCGCTGCACGACGCAGGACGCCTGCCGGTGCTCGACGATGCGATGCAATGCCGGCTCTTCGTCGCGACCCACGAGCGGCTGGCGAAGGCCGGCTTCGATACTTACGAAGTTTCCAATCACGCCCGGCCGGGCCAGGCGTGCCGTCACAATCTCATCTATTGGCGCTACGGCGATTTTCTCGGCATCGGCCCCGGTGCCCACGGCCGGCTCCTGACGAGCGACGGCACGCGCGTCGCGACGAGCCGCTTGCGCAGTCCGGCGGAATGGCTCGAGGCGGTCCGGATCGAAGGCCATGGCGCCTTACCGTTCCAGGCCCTGGCGCCGATCGAAACGCTGCACGAAGCGCTGCTGATGGGCCTGCGGCTGACGGAAGGCGTGCCGCTGGATCGGCTGCGGAGCCTTGTCGGCGATGTCGGTCCGATCCTCGACGTTCGACAGGTCGAGCGGGCGCGGAGGGAGGGTCTTCTCGTCATCGACGAAGGGCGTCTTCGCGCAACCTTCGCCGGCCGCATGGTGCTCGACGGACTGATCGCCGCGATCGCCCCTTGAAGCGCTCCGCGCCGTGCCCGTCGGCTCCGGGAAACGGAGCAGGCTCGCAAAACGGGGCGGTGTTAACGGGGCATTAACGGTCGTCGGGTAAGGTTAGGGCCGAACAGAGGAACAACCCTGACGAGCGGCCGTCTCCCGTTCGCCGTCGGCCTTGGAGCGAAGCATGCGGGCACTTGTGATTGAGGACGATCCGGTATCGGCGAAGCTGATCGAGACGGCGCTGCGTACCGAGAACATCGTCTTCGAGCCGACCGATCGCGGCGAAGACGGCATTGAGCTGGCCAAGCTCTACGATTTCGACATCATCCTGCTCGACCTGCGTCTGCCCGACATCGACGGCTACGAGGTCGTGCGTCGCCTGCGGGCGGCACGGGTCCAGACCCCGATCTTGATTCTCTCGGGCCGCACCGACACGACCGACAAGGTGCGCGGGCTGACCAACGGCGCCGACGACTATCTCACCAAGCCATACAACAAGGCCGAGTTGCTGGCGCGGATCCACGCCATCGTCCGTCGTGCCAAGGGTCATTCGGAATCGGTGATCAAGACCGGGCGCATGATCGTCAACATGGATTCCCGCTCGGTCGAGATCGACGGCAAGCGCGTCCACGTCACCGCCAAGGAATATGCCATCCTCGAGCTGCTCTCGCTGCGCAAGG
>JAGREO010000182.1 GCA_020446525.1 Geminicoccaceae bacterium
AGCAGACCCAGGACAACCCCTGGGATGCCTTCCTCGCGGAGCATCCGCGCGGCTCGATGGTCGAAGGTCCGATCCGCAACATCACCGAGTTTGGCCTGTTCATCGGTCTCGACAATGGCGTCGACGGCATGGTGCATCTGTCCGATCTCGATTGGTCGAAGCCGGGCGACGAGGCGATCAAGGATTACAAGAAGGGCGATACGGTCAAGGCCGTGGTGCTCGACGTCGACGTCGAGAAGGAGCGCATCTCTCTCGGCATGAAGCAGCTCGAGGCCGATCCGTTCAAGGAAGCCGTCTCCGGCATCAAGCGCGGCGATCGGGTCACCTGCACGGTCAAGGAGGTGAATTCGGGCGGTATCGAGGTCGAGACCACCAGCGGTGCCGTCGGCTTCATCCGCAAGGTCGACCTCAGCCGCGACCGCGACGAGCAGCGTCCGGACCGCTACGCCGTCGGCGAGAAGGTCGACGCCAAGGTCACCAACATCGACGCCACCAGCCGGCGCATGACGCTCTCGATCCGCGCCATGCAGATCGAGGACGAGAAGCAGGCGATGGCCGACTACGGCTCGTCCGACAGCGGCGCCTCGCTCGGCGACATCCTGGGTGCGGCCATCCGCCAGAAGCAGGAAACCTCCGACGACTGATCCTCGTCGGATGAAGAGGACGTTCGATCGCGGCGTCGTCGGGCAACCGGCGGCGCCGTTTTCGATTTTACATCGTCGCTCGATCCGGGACGAGGGACGTGATCCGTGATGAGGCGCGCGATGAAGACGAGCCGGATCTACGCGGTGCACGAGATGCGGCGACGGGCACGACGCCGCCTGCCGCGGATGATCTTCGACTTCGTCGACGGCGGTGCCGAGGAGGAGCGCACGCGACGGAGCAACGAAAGCGCCTTCGCCGATCTCCGCCTGTGGCCGCGCCCGCTCGAAGGCACCGGCGAACCGGATCTCGGGATCGAGCTCTTCGGCCGGCGTCTTTCGATGCCTCTGGTGATCGGCCCGACCGGCCTCGCCGGCATGCTCGCACCCAGAGCCGAGATCGCCGCCGCCCGGGCCGCCGCCGCGGCCGGCATCGCCTGGTGCATGAGCCACGGCTCGACCGTCACCATCGAGGACGTGGCGCGCGCGGCGCCGGGCGACAACTGGTTCCAGACCTTCGTCTATCGCGACCGCGGCTTCACCCGCAGCCTGGTCGAGCGCGCCGCCGCGGCGGGCTACCGGGCACTGGTGCTGACCATCGACAATCAGGCGCTGGGCCAGCGGGAGCGCGACATCCGCAACGGCTTTCGCATCCCGCCCCGGCCGGCCTGGTCGAACGCCGGCGATCTGCTGCGCGGCCTGCCCTGGCTGGCGCGCCACGGCATGCGCCTCGCCGACATTCGTTTCGCGAACTATGACGAAGCCGGTTTCGACGCCCGCATTGTCTCTCTCGGGGCCCGGATCGGCGACATGCTGGATCCGGCGATGAACTGGGACGATGTCGACGAACTGCGCCGGCTCTGGCGCGGCCCCCTGCTGCTCAAGGGCGTGCTCCACCCGGCGGACGCGCGCGAAGCGGCCGAGCGGGGCGTCGACGGCGTGATCGTCTCCAACCATGGCGGCCGCCAGCTCGACGGCGCACCCGCCTCGCTGCACGCGCTGCCGCACGTCGTCGAGGCCGCGGGCGACCGTCTCACCGTGCTGCACGACGGCGGCATCCGCCGCGGCGCCGACATCGTCAAGGCGATCGCGCTCGGTGCACGCGCCTGCCTGATCGGCCGACCCCAGCTCTGGGGCCTGGCCGTCGCCGGCGAGGCGGGCGTCGCCCGCATTCTCGACATCTACCGTGACGAGCTCGTCCGCACGATGGTCCTGGGCGGCTGGAAGACCATCGCCGACATCGACGCCGGAGCGATCTCTCCCGGGCGCACGTGGCCGCTCACGGTCACGTGATCGCGGGCCCTCTTGCCAAAATCCCGCCGTGATCTTTGGATCGATCGACCAGCCCGGGGATCGTCGTTCGGCCATCGAGGTGATGTCGAAACTTCCGATTGAAAATAACGTGTCCAGTAATGACGCCTGCGGATCGATTCCGAACCGCAAGACCATCTTCGAGGCGAGTGCGTTCGGTCTTGGACGTCGAAGTAGACTGATCGCTTCTCTCGTGAGCCTGGAAGTTCTGCTCGCGGGCTGCAGCGCCGCGGAGTTGCAGAGTGCCATGGAAAGCGGTCGGGCGATGGCCGGATCGGCCTTCTCGAGCGCATCGGCCGCCGCGGCTTCGCTCTACGACACCACCAGCCGCGCCGTGAGCGACATCGATACCGAACAGTTGAAGAAGCAGCTCGGCGACGCCTATGACAGCTTCGCCGCGGCATTCTCCGATCTCCTGGATCAGGCCGGCTACACCTTCTCCGATCTCTTCGGCGATCCGTCCGCCAGGGAAGAAGAATACAAGGCGCTGGTCCTGATCGAGGGCTGCGAGCACGCGGTCGAGATCATCGAGAAGGCGGCCGACCGGACGAAGATCGCGCCCAACTATCTGCTGGCGCTGGCGAAGCAGGAAAGCGGCTGCCGCTCGGACGCGCAGGCCACCGGCACCACCGCCGCCGGCATGTTCCAGTTCGTCGAATCGACCTGGCTGCTCTCCATCGCCAGGCATGGCGCCGAATATGGCGAGGCGGAAAGCGCCAGTCTCGTGAAGATCGACGCTCGCGGCCGGACGAAGGTGACGGGCGACGCCAACCGGCGGGCCATTCTCGCCAAGCGGCTCGACGCGCAGCTCTCGGCCTACATGGCGGCCGAGCTGGCGCGCGAGAACGCCGCCTATCTCGAGCGCAAGCGCGGCAAGGCGCTGACCGCCACCGATCTCTACATGGCGCATTTTCTGGGAGCCGGCGGCGCCAACGTCTTTCTCGCGGCCCTGGACGAGGCGCCGCGCACGTCGGCACCGGCGCTGATGCCGGCCGCCGCGTCCGCCAATCCCAGCGTGTTCTACGAACGCGGCGACCGCTCCAGACCCCGAACCGTCGACGGCGTCTACGGTTTCTTCAGAAAGAAGATCGAGAACGTCTGAACGCTCCCCGGGGGCGCCGGCAGCTCGGCGGACGCCGGCGAGACGCCGTTCCCGTCGCCGCGCGTCACAAGAGACCGCGCGAGCGAAAGCTGATGTGACGGCCGATCCCGACGATGATGTGGTCGTGCACGAGAATGTCGAACAGGGAGAGGGCCTCGACCACCTTGCGGGTCATGTCGATGTCCGCGGGGGACGGGGAGGGGTCGCCGCTCGGGTGATTGTGCACCATGATGATCGCACTCGCGCCGACGTCGAGCGCCCGCTTGGTCACCTCGCGCGGATAGAGCGGGACGTGATCGACGGTGCCCCGACCCTGGGCCTCGTCGAGGATGAGCATGTTCTTCTTGTTGAGGAACAGGATGCGGAATTCTTCACATGCATCGTAGGCCATGCGCACGCGGCAATAGCGCACGACACTGTCGAACGAGCCGATGATCGGCCGGTCGACGACGTCGCGGCGCATCAGCTTGACCGCTGCCACGTGCGAGGCCTTGAGCAGGCAGATCAGGAGATAGGAAGCCCGCCGGCTCTCGCCCGGAAATTCCGAGAGATGGCGCGGATTGGCGCCCATCACGCCGGCGAGATTGCCGAAACGGTCGATCAGCGCCTTGGCCAGCACCGCATTGCGCCTGGGCTTCGGGCTGGCGAGCGCCAGCAGGATTTCGAGCGTCTCCTGATCGGTGAGCGCTTCGTGTCCGTCCTTCAGGAACCGGCGCCGCAAGGAGCGCCAATAGTCCCAGTGCTGCGAGCCCACCTCGAGCTGCCGCTCGAGATGGACGAAGGCCGCGACCGGAGCCGCTTCCTGCAAACCCTGGACGGCGCCTTCGCAGGTCGGATAGGTCATGTAGGTGGCGATGCCATCGCCGTCGCAATCGGTTTGGAGCACCGGTTTTTCCTTCGTGAAATCAAGCCGGAAGTGCGTCTTTTCGGTTACGTTCAATCCTATAATTCAACCGAAGGTTGTATTGCAACGTTTCGGTCACAGGTGCGACCAAAGATACCGCCCCCCGACCTTCCACCCGCCCCAGCGAACGACAAACAAAAGAAGAGCAGGTGGTCCGGAGGGTACAACCCTCCGGCGTCGGCCGATCCCGCAGCGATCCGCCGCCGAGCTTCGTCACTCTTCACCGCGCCTCGGGGGACCAGTAAAAAAAACAGGAAAAAAGTCTTTACACCCTGCGAACGACCACCTATAATTCCACCCATGTTCACCCGCACCCTCGCCCGCCTTCACGACCGACCTGCCGACCCACGGGGCCGCCACGCCCCGGACGGGCACGGAGCAGCCGTGTGGGGCGGCGAGGCGGACGGACCGCCGCTGCGTGCCGAGGACTGGCTGCGGCTGTTCTGGCACGTCGGCGTCGGCACCATGATCCAGCCGCTCTCCCGCCTCCTCGGCATGGGCGAGACGCCCTTGCGCCTCCTGCTCGACGAGCCCGAGATGCACCACATGCTCGAAGCCGTCGAGCTCCTGCCGTCGGAGGACGACCGGGAGGACGAGGCGGGACCGTACGGCCCCGATCT
>JAGREO010000020.1 GCA_020446525.1 Geminicoccaceae bacterium
GTCGCCCGCCACAAGTCGATGTTCTTCGCGGAGAAGGCCGCCGACCGCACGCCGATCGACTACGCAGCGGCCGTCAACGGCGGCTTGCAGCTCATTCCGGCCGGCGATGGCGCGAAGGCGCTGGAGAACGACTATGCCCGCATGGTCGAGGATGGGCTGCTCTTCGACGACGCCGAGCCGTTCGATGCCCTCATGGTGCGGTGCGCGGACATAGCTGCGCGGGCCAATGGCGCGGATACATGAGCAGTATCGCTGGCCTATAGCACGCAACTTCAGGCCTTCAGGGCACGACCGGATAGAAGGGCTTGCCCCGTTCCGGTCGGGATTGTCCATCATCAGATCAGCGAAGACGGGCATGAGGAAGCCGAGGATATGGAAATGATCGAGTGACGCCCTGGCATATGGTAAGGTGATTGCAGACCAAATCTCTCGATGAGGATGGCAAATCAGGCCTTGGTTCGGCACGATGCGGTTCTTACGGGCACTTTCGCCGTCAGAGGCCCCAAACGGCGCGGGCGGCGTCACCGGCGATAGATGGCGAAGTTTTTCACATGCCGATCAGCCGAAAAAAGCCAATGTTTTCATAAGCGGTAGCTTTTCGACGGTAAGGCTGACGGTATAATGCTTTTTGAAAATATTTTTTCGCTTCCGTTTTCAACGAGTTAGTGTGTGCGGCGGATAATTGAGTGGGAATGACGCAAAAAGCCCCGATCCGACACCGGCCGACGCCGGTGCGCGAATCGGCGATTGACAGTCGCGTGGATCCGTGAAAAATTTTGCACGAGAAGATAAAAATATCTTCAGGGAGGCTGGAGCGTGCCGAAAGGCGGTGAGAGGGCCATGCGGGATCTGGACGCGTCGCTGGCGACGCGGGCCGCGTGGCTGCATTTCGCCGGCGGGCTGACCCAGGCGGACGTTGCGCGGCGGCTCGGTCTCTCGGGGCTCAAGGCGCATCGGCTCATCGCCCGGGCGAGCCAGGAAGGCCTCGTCAAGGTCTATGTCGACGGCGACGTCGCGGAATGCCTCGATCTCGAAGCGCGGCTGAGCGATCGCTACGGGCTGGATTATTGCGAGGTCGTGCCGGATTTCGATCAGGACGAGCTGCCGTTGCGCGCACTCGGCCCCGCCGGGGCGCAGTTCCTCAAGCGCCAGCTCGAGCGCGGCGAGGAGGTGCTCGTCGGCATCGGGCACGGCCGCACGCTCGCCGCCAGCGTCGAGCACCTGCCGCGCACGAGTGCCGGACGCACGCGCTTCGTTTCGCTCCTGGGCGGCATCACACGCAAGTTCGCCGCCAACCCGCACGACGTGATCCACAAGCTGGCCGAGCGCACCGGCGCCGAGGCCTTCGTCATGCCGGTGCCGTTCTTCGCCAATTCGATCGAGGATCGCGACGTGCTGCTGGCGCAGCGCGGGGTGGCCGACGTGCTGGAGCTCGCCCGCCGGGCGGATCTGCTGTTCGTCGGCATCGGCATCGTCGATCCGGCCGCCTCGCTGGTTGCCACCGGCATGATCGAGCCCGCCGAGATCGACGAGATCAAGCGCAACGGCGCCGTCGGCGAATTGCTCGGCCATTTCTTCGACGAGGAAGGGCGCACCGTGCGCACCACCTTGAGCGACCGCACCCTGGCGCTGGCGCGCGAGGACCTCGAAGGCAGGCGGATCGTCGCCGTCGCCGGCGGCCGGCGGAAGGTGGCGGCGATCGACGCCGTGCTGAAGAGCCGCCTCCCGGGCGGCCTGATCACCGACGAGCGCACCGCGAGGGCGCTCGCCCAAAACGACGCCGAGCGGGCCGACGGCGGCGGAAGACCGCGAATGACGGCTCACCGTGGAGGAGAAGAAAGCCATGTACGAGAAGGAAAAGGATCTGGCCCGGGCACTCGCGCGCCGGAGCATCTCCCGGCGTGAACTGATCGACCGGGTCGGCAAGGCGGGGCTGAGCGCCAGCGCCGCCTATTACTTCATGGGCCGCGCCGGCACCGAGGCGATGGCCCAGGATTTCGACTGGAAGCAGCATGCCGGCAAGTCGGTCAAGCTGCTGCTCAACAAGCATCCCTATGCCGATGCGATGATCGCCAACATCCAGGCGTTCAAGGACCTCACCGGCATGGACGTCACCTACGACGTCTTTCCCGAGGACGTCTATTTCGACAAGGTGACCGCGGCCCTATCGTCCGGCTCGAGCGAATACGACGCCTTCATGACCGGCGCCTACATGACCTGGACCTACGGCCCCGCCGGCTGGGCCGTCGATCTGGCCGAGTTCATCAACGATCCGGCGAAGACGGCGCCCAACTGGAACTGGGACGATTTCCTGCCCGGTCTGCGTGCGTCGACCGCATGGGACGGCGTGCCGGGCTCGGAACTCGGCTCGGGCGACGCCAAGCAGTGGTGCATCCCCTGGGGCTTCGAGCTCAACAACATCTCCTACAACCGCGTGATGTTCGAGAAGGCCGGCCTCGCCACGCCCAACAATATGAGCGAACTGATGGAGGTCGCGGCCAAGGCGCAGGCCGATCTGGGCGGACCCTACGGCATCGGCGTGCGCGGCTCGCGCTCCTGGGCGACCATCCACCCGGGCTTCCTCTCCGGCTACGCCAATTTCGACCAGAAGGACCTGGTCATGCAGGACGGCGTGCTCAAGGCCGCGATGAACACCGACGTCTCCAAGTCCTTCCACAAGGACTGGGTGAAGATGATCCAGGACAGCGGCCCGCGCGACTGGTCGACCTACACCTGGTATCAGGTGGGTACCGATCTGGGTGCGGGCGCCTCGGCGATGATCTTCGACGCCGACATTCTGGGCTACTTCATGAACGGCGGCGACAATGCCGAAGCCGGCAATCTGGGTTATGCGGCCTTCGCCGCCAATCCCGAAGCCTCGGCACCGACGCCCAACGTCTGGATCTGGTCGCTGGCGATGTCCACCTATGCGAAGGACAAGGACGCCGCCTGGACCTTCATGCAGTGGGCCTCCTCGCAGGAGCACGCGCTGTTCGGCGCCCGTGAGATGGACTTCGTCAATCCGGTCCGCCAGTCGGTCTGGGACGACGAGGCCTTCACCAACCGGATCAAGTCGAACTATCCGGGCTATGTCGAGCAGTTCCAGGCATCGGCGCCGGGCTCGAAGATCTACTTCACGCCGCAGCCGCTGTTCTTCGACCTGACGACCGAATGGGCCTCGATGCTGCAGCAGATGGTGGCCAACGAGGTGCCGGTCGACGAGGGTCTCGACCAGCTGGCCGAGAGTGTCGACCGCCAGCTCAAGGACGCCGGTCTGGGCTGACCTTCGTGCGGGGCTCCGCCGCGTGCGGAGCCCCGATCCATCACCCCGCCTCCTGAAGGCGCGCAGGTTCGGCCGGCAGTGACGGCCGGGGACGACGGAGACGGCGCATGGCCGGAGCCACCGCGGCACCATCGAACGCACCCCGCAAGAAGGGCGGCCTGCACATCAGCCGCAGCGCCCTGCCCTACGTGCTCAGCCTGCCGGCGCTGCTGGTCTGCATCGGCATCCTCATCCCGTTCGTCACCGCCGTCTGGTATTCGCTGCAGCGCTACCGCTTGAGCCAGCCCTGGGCGCAGAAGTTCAACTGGGGCCAGAACTACCTCGATTTCCTCTATGATTCGTCGTTCTGGAACACGCTGCAGATCTCGCTCACCTATGCCGGTCTGACCGTCGGCATCGAGCTGGTCTTCGGCCTTTCGATCGCTCTCCTGCTGCAGAAGCGATCGACGCTCAACAATTTCGTCTCGATCATGCTGCTGATGCCGCTGATGACCGCACCGGCGCTGGCCGCCTTGATGTGGAAGCTGATGACCAATCCGGGCTTCGGCATCCTGAGCTATTTCGCGTCGCTGATCGGGCTCGAGGATTTCCGCTGGGCGTCCTCGCCGTCGACGGCACTCTTCACCGTCGTGCTGGTCGACATCTGGGTCTACACGCCCTTCATCATGATCCTGCTGCTGGCGGGCCTGCGCTCGCTGCCGACCCAGCCGTTCGAGGCGGCGGCACTCGACGGCGTGCCGCGGCTGCAGCAGTTCTTCCGCATCACCCTGCCGATGCTGCTGCCCTACATCCTCACCGCCACGCTCTTCCGCCTGCTCGATTCGATCCAGCAGTTCGACATCATCTACGCCATGACCCAGGGCGGCCCGGGCGACCGGCTGACGGTCTTTCAGGTCGAGGCCTATCTCGACTTCTTCCAGTCGACCAATATCGGCCGGTCGGCGGCTCTGCTGATGATCCTCTGGGCGATCACCTTCTTCCTCTCGAACATCTTCATCAAGAACTGGCTGCGGCTGCGCGAGCGCGCCCGCGGCACGGCTTGAGCCGGGAGAGCCGCCTTGGAACACACATCGACGCTCGAACGTGTGCTGCGCGGGATCGCGCTGTCGCTGATCGTGCTGTTCTTCATGTTCCCGCTGTTCTGGATCTTCCTGATGAGCTTCCAGACCAACGAGACCATCCTGCGCATCCCGCCCTCGCTCTTCTTCGAGCCGACCCTGGGAAACTACAAGGCGCTGATCACCGGCAAGCTGGACACCGCCGCCGGCTCGCTCGACATCGCCTTCATGAAGAACCTGTGGAACTCGGTGCTGCTGTCGACCTCGGCCGTGGTGCTCTCGCTGATCCTCGGTGTGCCGGCGGCCTATGCCTTCGCCCGGCACAAGTTCCGCGGCTCGGAGGACATCGCCTTCACCCTCCTCTCCTTCCGCTTCGCGCCGCCACTGCTGGTGCTCTTGCCGCTGACCATCTATTTCCAGCAGCTCGGCCTCGCCGACACCTATGTCGGGCTGATCTGGGTCTACCAGTTGATCTGCCTGCCGCTGATCCTCTGGATCGTCCGCGGCTATTTCGAGGACATCTCGGCCGACGTCGAATATGCCTACCGGATCGCCGGCCACGGCTGGTTCGCCACCTTCCGCAAGATCGCCCTGCCGCTGGCCGGGCCCGGCATCGCCGCCGCCGGACTGCTCGCCTTCATCTTCGCCTGGAACAATTTCGTCTTCGCCCTGGTGCTGGCCTCGGCCGACAAGCAGCCGGTGACGGTGGCGGCCCTCGCCTTCGTCACGGCCTCGGGCATCCAGTACGGCCAGATCGCCGCCGGCATCGTTCTGTCGATCACGCCGACCCTGGCGATCGCGCTCTACGCCCAGCGCTATCTGGTCGAAGGCCTCTCCCTCGGTGCGGTGAAAGGGTGAGCCGATGAGCACGCTGGAGCTCGACGACGTCGTCAAGAAGTTCGGCCCGGACACCGTCATCGACCACCTCTCGCTGAAGGTGGCCGACGGCGAGAAGCTGGTGCTCTTCGGCCCCTCCGGCGCCGGCAAGTCGGTGCTGCTGCGGCTGGTCGCAGGCGTGATCCGGCCGGACGGGGGCACGGTGCGCATCGGCGGCGCCGACATGGCGGAGATCGAGGCGGAGGATCGCGGTGTGGGCATGGCGTTCCAGAACTTCGCGCTCTTCCCGCACATGGACGCCTTCGACAACATCGCGAGCCCGCTGGTGGCGCACCGCACGACCCGGGAGAAGATCAGGACGGGGGTCGAGGACGTGGCCCGGCTGCTCAAGATCGACCACGTGCTGAGCCACAAGCCGCGGGCGCTCTCCAACGGCCAGAAGCAGCGCACCGCACTCGCCCGCGCCCTGGTCGGCCAGCCGCCGCTCCTGCTGCTCGACGACCCCTTGCGCAACGTCGACGCCAAGCTGCGCTTCGAGATGCGCATCGAACTGCCGCGCCTTCTGGCCGACCGTGGTGCCACCGTCGTCTACGTCACCCAGGACTACAAGGAGGCCATGGCCATCGGTGACCGTATCGCGGTGATGCGAGACGGGCGGATCGCCCAGCTCGGCACACCCGAGGAGATCTATGGCGCACCCGAGACGCTGGCCATCGCCCGGCTTTTCGGCGATCCGACGATCAACCTGCTCGACGTCGTGCCCGAGGCGGACGGCGAGGGGCTGCACGTCACGATTTCGGATCGCCCCGTACGCCTGCCGGCCGCGCTGCGCGCCGCCGCGGGAAAGCCGTGCGTGCTCGGCATCCGCCCCGAATCCTTCCACTTCGTCGAGGCCTCCGCACCGGGCGCGATCCCGGTCGAGATCGAGGCCGAGACACCGCTGAACGAGAAGACCGTGACGCTCGCCGTCACCCGCCGCGACCGGGAGCTCCTGATCTCGCGCCCGGCCGGCACGCCCGCACCCGCCTCCGGCAGCGCCCATATCGCCGTCGACGGTGCGGCCACCCTGCTGTTCGACAAGGGCGACGGGCGCCGCATCCGCGGGGCCGACGACGAGAGGCGCGCGGCATGAGCCATCTCTCGCTCGCCCGCGTCGACAAGTTCTACGGCCGTGTCGATCACGGCGTGCACGCGGTGCAGAACGTCTCGATGGACATCGAAAAGGGCGAGATCGTGGCCCTGCTCGGCTCGTCCGGCTGCGGCAAGACCTCGACGCTGCGCATGATCGCCGGCTTCGAGGAGGCGTCGCGCGGCACCATCGCGCTCGCCGGCCGCGAGGTGCACACCCTGCCGCCGGTCCGCCGCAACGTCGCCATGGCGTTCGAGGGCTATTCGCTCTACCCGCCGCTCACCGTGCGCCAGAACATCGCCTTCGCGCTCAAATCGGCGAAGCTGGGCAAGACCGAGGTCGACGCAAGGGTGGCGGAGGTGGCGCAGCTCCTCGAGATCGAGGACATCCTGGACCGCTATCCGAGCTCGATCTCGGGCGGCCAGCAGCAGCGCGCGTCGCTCGGCCGGGCGCTGATCCGCGAGGCCGATCTGCACCTGCTCGACGAGCCGATGGGCCAGCTCGAGCCGCAATTGCGCGCGGTGCTGCGCGGCCGCATCAAGCACTTCGTCAAGGAGCGCGGCTACACCGCCATTCTCGTCACCCACGACCAGACCGAAGCCAACGCGCTGGCCGACCGGATCGCGGTGATGGAGGGCGGCGTGCTGCAGCAGTTCGGCACGCCCTCGATGATCAAGGAGCGCCCGGCCAACCTCTTCACCGGCACCTTCGTCGGCGAGCCGCCGATGAACGTCTTCACCGCCAGGGTCGCCGGCGACGACGGCCGCATCGTGCTCGAGCTGCCCGAAGGCGTCACCCTCGCCTACCCGGCCGGGGCCTTTACCGACGACGTCCGCCGCACCATCCGGGCCAAGGGCGACATCGTCATCGGCATCCGCCCCTATTCGGTCCGGCGCGCCGAGAGCGGGGTCGAAGCGACGGTCGCGGTCAATCAGTGGCTCGGCGACCAGACGCACATCGCCGCCGATTTCGCCGGCGGCATCATCGTCCTGGTCGAGCACGACCGCACCGTGCTCGAGCCGGGCCGGACCATCGCGGTCGAGATCGATCCGGCCGCTCTGCACATCTTCGACGCCGCGACGGGCATCGCCCTGGCCCATGGCATGGAGCTGGCCTGATGCGTGACGTGCTGATCGGCGTCGACGCCGGCACCTCGGTGGTGAAGTCGATCGCCTTCGACCTCGAGGGCGCCCAGATTGCCGAGGCCGCGCGGCCCAACCGCTACGAGACCCGGGGTACCGCGGCCGAGCAGGACATGGCGCGCACCTGGACCGACGCGGCGGCGACGCTGCGGGCGCTCGCCGGCGAAGTGCCGGATCTGGCCGCGCGCACCGCCGCCGTCGCGGTCACCGGTCAGGGCGACGGCACCTGGCTGATCGACGCGGCCGGAGAGCCCGTCGGTCCGGCCTGGCTCTGGCTCGATGCCCGTGCGGCCTCCATCGTCGAGACGATCCGCGCCTCCGATACCGACGCCGTTCGCTATGCCGCCACCGGCTGCGGTCTCGCCGCCTGCCAGCAGGGCCCCCATCTGGCCTGGATGAAGAAGCACACGCCCGAGGTGCTCGCGCGGGCGGCGCATGCGATGCACTGCAAGGACTGGCTGTTCTACAAGCTGACCGGCACCGTCGCCACCGATCCCTCCGAAGGCACCTTCACCTTCGGCGACTTCCGCACCCGCCGCTACGATGACGGCGTCGTCGAAACCCTGGGCCTGAGCGCGCAGCGGCATCTCCTGCCCGAGATGATCGAGGGGACGTCCACCAGCGTGCCGCTTTCGGCCGAGGCCGCGCGCGAGACCGGTCTTCTCGAAGGGACACCCGTCGTGCTCGGCTATGTCGACGTCGCCTGCACCGCGCTCGGTGCCGGGCTCTACGACACCCGCAGCCGGCCGGGGGTCAGCATCGTCGGCTCGACCGGCATGCACATGCGCCTGGCACGCACGGCCGAAGAGGTGACGCTGAACGAGGCGCGCACCGGCTACACCATGGCGATGCCGGCACCCGGCGTCTATGCGCAGATGCAGTCCAACATGGCTGCGACGCTGAACATCGACTGGCTGCTCTCGGTGTTCGCGGGCCTGCTGCGGGCGCAGGGCGTCGAAGTCGAGCGCAAGGCCCTGATCGCCCGGCTGGACGAATGGGTCGCATCGGCCGCACCCGCCTCGCTCCTGTTCCAGCCCTACATCTCCGAGGCCGGCGAGCGCGGCCCCTTCGTCGACGCCGATGCCCGCGCCGGTTTCATCGGTCTTTCCACCCGCCACGGCTTTCAGGACATGCTGCGCGCCGTCTTCGAGGGCATGGCGCTCGCCGCTCGCGATTGCTACGCCGCCACCGGCTCGATCCCTTCGGAGGTCCGGCTGACCGGCGGGGCCGCCCGCAGCCGCGTCCTGCGCCGCATCCTGGCGGCCGCCGTCGGCAGCGACGTGCGCACCTCGTCGCGCGAGGAGGCCGGCGCCGCCGGTGCGGCGATGATGGCCGCCGTCTGCATCGGCCAATACCCGGACATGGCGACCTGCGCCGATCGGTGGGTCACGCCGACGCTGGGGGCGATCGAGCCGCCCGATGACGCGCTGCGCGCCACCTACGACCGGGTCTATACGGTCTATGCCGCGAGCCACGCGGCGCTGCGCCCGGTGTGGAAGAGTCTGGCCGAAATGCGGGAGCACGCGACATGACCGGCGACACGATGCGGGAGATCGCGATCATCGGTGACCGGTTCATGCTGCCCGAGGTCTTCCGTGAGAAGATCGAGGCCGCCACCGACGCGCCCCTGCACATCCGCACCATGCAGCAGGCATGGCCCGACGAGCCGATGGAGCACGGCTATGCCGCTCCCGGCATGGAGGGCCTGAAGGAATATTTCGGCCGGCCCGAGGAAGTGCTCGCCTTCATCGGCGACGCCGAGATCCTGGTGACCCAGCTCGCACCGCTTTCCGCCTCGATGATGGAGCGATTGCCTCGTCTCAAACTGGTCGCGGTTTCCCGCGGCGGGCCGGTCAACGTCGACATGGCGGCGGCGCGCAGGTACGGCATCACGGTGGTCAACACGCCGGGCCGCAACGCCGCTGCCGTGGCCGAGTTCACCATCGGCGCCATTCTCGCCGAAACCCGGCTCATCCGCCTCGGCCACGAGGAGTTGCGCCGGGGCACATGGCGGGGCGATCTCTACCGCGCCGACCGCACCGGCCGCGAACTGTCCGAGATGACCGTGGGCGTGATCGGCTACGGCAATATCGGAACGAAGGTCGTGCGCCTGTTGCGTGCCTTCGGCGCCCGCATCCTGGTCAACGACCCCTATGTCCAGCTCTCGCCCGAGGATCGCGACGCCGGGGTGACGCTGACCTCACTCGACGAGGTGCTGAGCGAGAGCGACATCGTCACCATGCATCCGCGCGTCACCGGGGAAACCCGCGGCATGATCGACGCCGCGGCTCTGGCGAAGATGAAGCCCGGGACGATCTTCGTGAACACCGCACGCGGCCCGCTGGTCGACTATGACGCGCTCTACGACGCCCTCGCGTCCGGCCATCTGGGCGGCGCCATGCTCGAGACCTTCGCCGTCGAGCCGGTGCCGTCCGACTGGCCGCTGCTGCGCCTGCCCAACGTGACCCTGACGCCGCACATCGCCGGTGCTTCGGTGCGCACCGTGACCTTCGCCGCAGAGCAGGCGGCCGAGGAGGTGCGGCTCTATCTCGCCGGCAAGGGGCCGAAGAACCCGTGCTGAGCGAAGCCCCCAACCCGAGAGAGGCATGGTGAAGGACGAGCGGGTCGTCGACTTGCTGGTGATCGGCGGCGGCGTCAACGGCGCCGGCATCGCCCGCGATGCGGCCGGCCGCGGCCTCTCGGTGGTCCTGTGCGAGAAGGACGATCTGGCAGAGGGCACCAGCTCGCGCTCGGGCAAGCTGGTGCACGGCGGTCTGCGCTACCTCGAATATTACGAGTTCCGGCTGGTCCGCGAGGCGCTGATCGAGCGCGAGGTGCTGCTGCGATCCGCCCCGCACATCATCTGGCCGATGCGCTTCGTGCTGCCGCACTCGCCGGCCGACCGCCCGGCCTGGCTGATCCGTCTCGGCCTCTTCCTCTACGACCATCTGGGCGGCCGCAAGATATTGCCGCCCACCCGCGCCCTCGATCTTCGCAAGGAGCCCGAGGGTCGCCCGCTCGCGGACCGCTACACCAGAGGCTTCGAATATTCGGACTGCTGGGTCGACGATGCGCGCCTCGTGGTGCTGAACGCGCTCGACGCCCGCGAGCGCGGCGCCGCCATCCTCACCCGCACGGCCTGCATATCGGCGCGCCGGGAGAACGGGATCTGGGCGGCGACGCTGAAAGAACAGGCGACCGGCGCGGAACGGCAGGTGCGTGCCCGGGCGCTGGTCAACGCCGCCGGACCCTGGGTCGCCGACGTGGTCGGACGGGTCGCCGGCGCCAACGCCACCCGCAAGGTGCGGCTGGTCAAGGGCAGCCACATCGTCACGAAGAAGTTCTGGGACGGCCCCCAGGCCTATCTGGTGCAGAACACCGACAAGCGGGTGATCTTCATCAATCCGTACGAAGACGACATGGCGCTGATCGGCACGACCGACATCCCCTACGAGGGCCGGGCCGACGATGTGGCCGTCTCCGAGGACGAGATCGCCTATCTCCTGGCCGCGGTGAACCGCTATTTCAGGAATCCGCTGGAGCGGCGCGCCGTGCTGCACGCCTTCTCGGGCGTCCGCCCGCTCTACGACGATGCGGCGGAAAACCCGAGTGCCGTCACCCGCGATTACGTCTTCGACCTGGATGCGGGTGAAGCGAAGGCACCGCTTCTCAACATCTTCGGCGGCAAGATCACCACCTTCCGCAAGCTCGCGGAGCACGCGCTCGACAAGCTCGCGCCGTTCTTTCCGGCCATGGGCGGTTCCTGGACCGCGAGCGCACGCCTGCCCGGCGGCGACATCGCCGATGCCGACCACGCAGCCTTTCTCACCGCTCTCAAGCGCCGCCACCCCTTCCTGCCGCCGGGCACCGCCGACCATTATGGGCGCCTCTACGGCACCCGCGCCGATGCGCTGATCGGCGATGCGACCTCACTCGAAGGTCTCGGCCGACGCTTCGGACCCGATTTCTTCGAATGCGAGGCGCGCTTTCTCGTGGAGACCGAATGGGCGAAGAGCGCCGCCGACATCCTCGAGCGCCGCACCAAGCACGGCCTGCACATGAGCGAAGCCGAGAAGGGCGCGTTCGAGACCTGGTTCGCCGCGAGCACCGATCACGCACGGGCCGCGTCGTGAGCTTCACCCTCTCGCTCAACACCAATCCGCTGGTCAACCGGTTCGCCGAGCCGGACGATCTGATCGAAACCATCGCCCGCGACATTCGCATCGAACGCATCCAGCTCACCCACGAATTCGTCGATCCGGCCTGGCCCGCATCCGTCGTCGCCCGCCACGTCCGTGCCTATCGGCGCGCACTGGATCGCACCGGCGTCAAGATCACCTCGATCATGACCGGGCCCTATGGCCGGCTCAATCATTTCGGCCACCCCGACGCCGACGTGCGGGCTCATTCCGTGCGCTGGTTCTGCACGCTCGCCGACATCGCAGCCGAACTCGGCGCACCGGTCGTCGGCACCCAGTTCGCCATCCTCACGCTCAAGGACTTCCGCGATCCTCATCGCCGCGAAGCGATGATCGAAGCGGCGCTGGAAGGCTGGCGCACGGTGGCCCGGCACGCGCTCGATGCCGGGCTGACCTGGCTCTTGTGGGAGCCCATGTCGGTCGGCCGCGAATTCGGCGAGACGCTCGTCTCCTGCCGGGCGCTGCAGCAGCGGATCGATGCCGCCGGCCTCGCCCTGCCGCTGGAGATGATGATCGACATCGACCATGGCGACGTCACCTCGTCCGACCCCGCCGACTACGACCCCTTCGCCTGGGCCCGGACCTTCGCCGCGGATTCGCCGATCATCCACATCAAGCAGTCTTCGATGACCAAGAGCGGCCATGCGCCGTTCACCGCGGCCCACAATCGAGGCGGCCGGATCACACCCGCCAGCCTGCTGCCGGTCATTCGCGAAGGCGGCGGATACGACAACGAAATCTGCCTGGAACTGTCCTTCCGGGAGCGCGAGCCAACCGATGGCACGGTCGTCGAGGCGCTGGCGGAATCGGTCGCGTTCTGGGCCGGCGACGTCGATACAGGCGCCTCCCGGCTGAAGGTCCAGGCTCGATGACGGATTGCTGGATCGGCACCAGTTGGAAGATGAACAAGACGCTGGCACAGGCGCAGAGCTTCGCGCAGGCGCTGGTCGAAGCGGAGGACGATCCGCGCATCCGGCGCTTCGTCATCCCGCCCTTCACCATGCTCCGCGAGGTCGCGACGATGCTGGCGCCGACCTCGGTCGAGGTCGGTGCGCAGAACATGCACTGGGCGGATGCCGGCGCCTGGACCGGTGAGATCTCGCCGCTGATGCTGACCGACTGCGGGGTCGATCTGGTCGAGATCGGCCACTCCGAGCGACGCACATGGTTCGGCGAGACCGACGAGACGGTCGGGCTCAAGGTCGCCGCAGCCTTGCGCCACGGCCTGATCCCGCTGATCTGCATCGGCGAGACGGCGCTGCAAAAGAAGGAAGGTCGCGCGGAGAAGGTGCTGGCGGCCCAGGTCGAGGGTGCCTTGCGCTACATCGAGGAGGGCGACCGGGATATTCTCTTCGCCTACGAGCCCGTCTGGGCGATCGGCGACGGCGGCACGCCGGCCACCCCCGATTATGCCGACCGGCAGCACAAGCTCGTCAAGACACTGGCGTCCGACATCTGCGGCCGGCCCATCCCATGCCTCTATGGCGGCAGCGTCGGCCCGGACAATTGCCGCGAGCTGATCGCGTCGGCCCATGTCGACGGCCTGTTCATCGGCCGCGCCGCCTGGGACGTGAAGGGCTACCTCCGCATCCTCGATGCCTGCGCGGAGGTGCTCTGATGCCACCTGACGAAGGAGACGGACCCATGAAGATCGCCATCGGCGGTGACGGCGCGGGCCGGCCGCTGGTCGAGGTTCTGCTGGAGCACCTCGCCAGCCGGCCGGACATCGAGCTCACCGACATGAGCGAGCCCCCGTCCGGCGGGAGCGAATATTATGCCGGCATCGCCGACCGGGTCGGCCGGGCACTCGTGGAGAAGCGCTACGATCGCGGCATCCTGGTCTGCGGCACCGGCATCGGGGTGTGCATCTCGGCCAACAAGGTGCCGGGCATCCGCGCCGCACTGACCCACGACACCTATTCGGCCGAGCGCGCCGCGCTCTCCAACAACGCCCAGATCATCACCATGGGTGCCCGCGTCATCGGCCCCGAGCTGGCCAAATCGATCGCCGACGCCTTCCTCGCCCGAACCTTCGACCCGAAGGGCCGCTCGGCCGGCAACGTCGCGGCGATCGACGCCCTGGATGCGAAATACAAGACCGCGCCATGACCGAAGTCCCAGATCGGGTCACTTCGCACTTGCAGCACGACGTGAGTAGAGGCTAGGAAGATCGCGCCTTGCGGGTTTTGCGGCGTTGCTCCGCCCGTGGTGCGTCCCTCCAGAGCCAGCCCGTCAGGTTTCGCATGCTCTCCATCGCCACGCTCAAACGCGAGTGGCTCGCCAATCCGCGCGCCGACATCCTGGCCGGGATCGTCGTCGCCCTGGCCCTGATCCCCGAGGCGATCGGCTTTTCCGTCATCGCCGGCGTCGATCCCCGGCTCGGGCTCTACGCCTCCTTCTCCATCGCCGTCGTCACGGCGCTGATCGGCG
The DNA here is from genome assembly GCA_020446525.1 of Geminicoccaceae bacterium. Classification (GTDB taxonomy): domain Bacteria; phylum Pseudomonadota; class Alphaproteobacteria; order Geminicoccales; family Geminicoccaceae; genus JAGREO01. The sequence goes on from JAGREO010000020.1 coordinate 14,079, forward strand.
GCCGGCCCGGTATGATCTCGGCGGCGACCGCCGCCATCGCCGTGCTGGTCGTACCGCTGGTTCGCGACCACGGCGTCGACTACCTCTTCGCCGCGACCATCCTCATGGGCGTGATCCAGATCGCCGCCGGCTTCCTGCGCCTCGATCTGCTGATGGCCTACGTGTCCCGGTCGGTGATCACCGGCTTCGTCAACGCGCTCGCCATCCTCATCTTCATCGCCCAACTGCCGCAACTGACCGGCGTCGGCTGGGTCACCTACGCCATGGTCGCGGGCGGCCTGGCGATCATCTATCTCTTTCCGCGGCTCACCCGGGCGGTGCCCTCGCCGCTGGTGGCCATTCTCGTGCTCTCGGCGATCTCGATCGGTGGCGGGCTCGACGTCAACACGGTGGGTGACATGGGCGAGTTGCCTAGGGCCCTGCCTCATTTCTTCCTGCCGGACGTGCCGCTGACGCTCGAGACGCTGCAGATCATCCTGCCCTACGCGCTGACGATGGCGGCCGTCGGCCTGCTCGAATCGATGATGACGGCGCAGATCGTCGACGATCTGACCGACACGCCCAGCGACAAGCAGCGCGAATGCAAGGGCCAGGGGCTGGCCAACGCCGTCACCGGTTTTCTCGGCGGCATGGGCGGCTGCGCGATGATCGGCCAGTCGGTGATCAACGTGAAGTCCGGCGGCAGCACCCGCCTATCGACGCTGACCGCGGGATTGTTCCTGCTGTTTCTGATCGTCGTGCTCGGACCGCTGGTCGCGCGCATTCCGATGCCGTCGCTGGTGGCGGTGATGATCATGGTGTCGATCGGCACCTTC
>JAGREO010000183.1 GCA_020446525.1 Geminicoccaceae bacterium
CTCGACCGTGTGCAGCGGGTTGAGCGAGGTCATCGGCTCCTGGAAGATCATCGACGCCTTGTCGCCGCGCACCCGGCGCATGAAGCGGTCGTCGCGGCCCATCATCTCCTCGCCGTCGAGCAGGATGCTGCCCGAGGGGTGATGGGCCTTGGGATAGGGCAGCAACTGCAGCAGCGAGAGGGCGGTCACCGACTTGCCCGAGCCGCTCTCGCCGACCAGCGCCAGGGTCTCGCCCTTGGCGATCGAGAAGGAGACGCGGCGGACCGCCTCGATCTCGGCGCCGTCGACCCTGAAGGCGACCGAGAGGTCGCGGACCTCGACCAGGCTCGTGCGCCTGCCCTCGTCTGCGCTCATTTGAAGGTCTTTCGCGGGTCGAAGGCGTCGCGCATCGCCTCGCCGATGAAGACCAGGAGCGAGAGCATGACGGCCAGGGTGAAGAAGCCGGCCATGCCGAGCCATGGCGCCTGCAGGTTGTTCTTGCCCTGCTGCAGCAGTTCGCCCAGCGACGGCGAGCCCGGCGGCAGGCCGAAGCCGAGGAAATCGAGCGAGGTCAGCGTCGTCACCGAGCCCGAGAGGATGAAGGGAAGGAAGGTCATGGTGGCGACCATGGCGTTGGGCAGGACGTGGCGGCGCATGATCGTCGGGTCGGTCGCCCCCAGCGCCCGCGCCGCCCGCACATAATCGTAGTTGCGCCCGCGCAGGAACTCGGCCCGCACCACGCCCACCAGGGCGGGCCAGCTGAAGAGCACCATCAAGAACAGCAGCGTCCAGAAGCCGGGGACGACGAAGCTGGCCATGATGATCAGCAGGTAGAGCGTGGGCAGGCTGGTCCAGATCTCGATGAAGCGCTGGAACACCAGATCGAGCCAGCCGCCGTAATAGCCCTGCACGGCACCCGCCACGACGCCGATGATCGAGGCGAGCAGCGTCAGGGCGAGGCCGAACAACACCGAGATGCGAAAGCCGTAGATGACCCGTGCGAGCACGTCGCGGCCCTGATCGTCGGTGCCGAGCCAGTTGACGCAGAGCCGCACCGGCTCGAGGTCACACGTCAGGCTCTCGGTGCCCGTCCAGCCGACCGGTGCCGAGGGCGCCGGGGTCGGCAGGTTGTAGTTGATGGTGGCGTAGGAGAAGCCGATCGGCGGCCAGATCATCCAGCCGTCCTCACGGATGAGGTCCTGGACGAAGGGGTCGCGGTAATCGGCCTCGGTGTCGAACTCGCCGCCGAAGGCGGTCTCGGGATAGACGGCGAGGACCGGCACGTAGAGCTCGCCGGCATAGGAGACCAGAAGCGGCCTGTCGTTGGCGACCAGCTCGGCGAACAGCGTGACGACGAACAGCACGAGGAAGATCCAGAACGACCACCAGCCGCGGCGGTTGGCCTTGAAATTGTCGAGGCGGCGGCGGTTGATCGGCCCGAGCTTCAAGGATCAGGCCTCACGCGCCTCGAAATCGATCCTGGGATCGATGATCGTGTACATGATGTCGCCCAGAAGCCCGAGGATCAGCCCGAGCAGGGTGAAGAAATAGAGGGTGGCGAACATCACCGGATAGTCGCGGTTGATCGCCGCCTCCCAGCCGAGCAGGCCCAGACCGTCGAGCGAGAAGATCACCTCGATCAGGAGGGCGCCGGTGAACAGCACGCCGATGAAGGCGGAGGGAAAGCCGGCGATCACGATCAGCATGGCGTTGCGGAAGATGTGACCGTAGAGCACGCTGCGCTCGTCGAGCCCCTTGGAGCGCGCGGTCACGACATAGGCCTTGTTGATCTCGTCCAGGAACGAGTTCTTGGTGAGCATGGTCAGTGTGGCGAAGGCGCCGATGACCATGGCGGTGACCGGCAGCACGAGGTGCCAGAGGTAATCCAGGATGCGCGCGGGCCAGCTCATCTGCGCCCAGTCGTCCGACACCAGACCGCGCAGCGGGAAGAGGTCGAGATATTCGCCGCCGGCGAAGAGGATGATCAGCATGATGGCGAAGAGGAAGCTCGGAATGGCGTAGCCGACGATGATGACGGCCGAGGTCCAGACGTCGAAGCGCGAGCCGTCGGCCACCGCCTTCCTGATGCCGAGCGGGATCGAGATCAGATAGGTGATCAGCGTGGTCCAGAGCCCGAGCGAGATCGAGACGGGCATCTTCTCGATCACCAGATCGACCACCGGCCGCCGCCTGAAATAGCTCTCGCCGAAATCGAAGCGCAGATAGTTCCACATCATCGTCAGGAACCGCTCGACCGGCGGCCTGTCGAAGCCGAACTGCCGCTCGAGGTCGGCGATGAACTTCGGATCGAGGCCCTGGGCGCCGCGATAGGTGCTGGTGGTGGAGGCCGGCGCGCCCTGGCCCTGCCCCGTCGCATTGCCCTGCACCTCGCCACCGCCGCCGAAGCGGTCGGTGGCGCCCACGGCGGTGCCCTTGATCTCCGCCAGGATCTGCTCGATCGGCCCGCCCGGCGTGAACTGCACGACGACGAAGGTCAGCAGCATGATCCCGAACAGGGTCGGGATCATCAAGAGCACGCGCCTCAGGACATAGGCCGCCATCTAGCGGCCCGTCGCCCTCAGTGCCGCCGGGTCGGGCGCCCACCACCAGGTGCCGGGCGCGCCGGTGCCGTAGACCGGCCGCTCGTCGGGCATGCCGAACAGGTTCCAGTAGGCGAAGCGGTCCCGCCGCGCATAATAGGTCGGCACGATGTAGTGGCCGGCCAGCAGGATGCGGTCGAGTGCGCGGGTGGTGGCCTTGAGCCGCTCGAGATCCTCCTCGGTGCGCCGCGGCATGTCGGCGATCTCGTTGAGCAGCTCGTCGATCACCGGATCCTTGATGCCGGCCCAGTTGCCGGTGCCGTCCTCGTCGGCCGCCGAGGACTGGAAGTAGGTGCGCAGTTCCTCGCCGGGCGGCGGAAAGAAATTCGCACCGATCACCAGCATGTCGTAATCGTAGGTGTCGGTCAGCCGCTCGTACTGCGCCGAATCGACCTGCCGCGCCCGCGCGTCGATGCCGGCCTTCTTGAGGTTCTCGATATAGGGCTGGATGTAGCGCAGCGTGTCTTCCTGGACGAAGGCGATCTCCAGCGAGAGCTGCCTGCCGGTCGCCGCATCGACCAGCCGGCCGCCCTTCACCTCGTAGCCCGCCTCGGCGAAGAGTTCCTGCGCCCGGCGCAGCTCGCGGCGGATGCGCCCGCTGCCGTCGGTCTTCGACGGCTCGAAGGGCTCGGTGAAGACGGAATCGGGGATCCGCCCCCGGTAGCGTTCGAGGATGGCCAGTTCCTGCCCCTCGGGCAGCGGGAAGTCGCGGGTGCCGTAGTCGGAATTGGGGAACCAGCTCCGGGCGCGGTCGTAGAGGCCGTAGAAGATGTTCTTCTGGATCCACTCGAAATCGAACAGCTCGGCCAGCCCCTGGCGCACGTGCACGTCGGCCAGCTGCGGGCGGCGGGTGTTCATCACGATTCCGGCGAAGCCGCGCGGCGTGGCGATCTCGCTCTCCTCGTCGCGGATCACCAGCCCCTTCTTCACGGCGTCGAAATCATAGCCCGAGACCCAGCGCTGGGCCTTGTTCTCGGCCCATAGGTCGAAGTCGCCGGCCTTGAACGCCTCGAAGGCCACGTCGAGGTCGCGGAAATAGACGTACGTGATGCGATCGAAATTGTTGATGCCGCGATTGACCGGCAGATCGGCCGCCCAATAGTCGTCGATCCGCCTGTAGGTGATCGAGCGGCCGGCATCGACCTTCTCGATCTCGTACGCTCCTTCCGAGAGCATCGGCTTCAAGGTCGGTTTGGTGACGTCGATGCCCTCGGCCTCGATGAAATGCACCGGCATGGGCGAGAGACTGGCGGCGAGGCCGAGGGTCTTCCAGTTGCCCTTGGTCGTGAAGGTCACCTTCAGGCGGTGGTCGTCCAGCGCTTCGGCCGAGGCGATGACCTTCCAGAAATCCCGCAGCAGCGGCCGGCCGTGCTCCTGGATGTGGTCGACGGCGAAGACGAAATCGCCGGCGGTGATCGGCTCGCCGTCGTGCCAGCGCGCCCGCGGGTCGATGTTGAAGATGGCGAAGGAGACGTCCTCGGGCACCTCGACCGAGGTGGCGATCGAGGGATAGTAGGCGTCGAGCTCGTCGGACGAGCCGGTCATCAGCGTGTCGCCGGTGAGGCCGATGCCCTGCGGCCAGCCCGGCCCGAGAACGATGGTGTCGAGCCGCTCGAAGGTGCCGAACGCGGAGAGCCGGATCTCGCCCCCCTTGGGTGCTTCGGGGTTCACATAATTGAAATGCTCGAAGCCCTCGGGATAGTCCGGCTCGCCAAACTCGGCGAACTGGGTGAGCGTGCGCAGCGCCGCGCTCTCGCCCGTCGCGGGATCCGCCCCGGTCCCGGCGGCCTGGGCATGGGCGCGCTGGCCGAGGGCGGGGAAAGCCAGAACCCCGCCGAGAATGACGGCGATCGCAGTCGTCCTGCAGGCGCTGAACAGCATACCGGCTCGTCCTCGTGTCGCTGGTGATGACCTGAGCGGCGATCCGCCCGCCCCAACCCGAACGTTCGCAAGCTACGGGAGCACACGCGACCTTTGAAGTGAAAAGATTTTTCACCATCCGGACCGACGGTTCCGGGAGACCGGCTACATGCCATAGGCCCGTCGTCGCGCCTCCGCCCGGCGCTGGACGGCCTTCAACCGATAATACTCCTCGAACCAGCGCTCCGACGTTTCCCCGGGCGCGGGTTCGGGTTCCGGCGCCGCCGGATCGGGCACTTCGGCGGTGGCGTCCGGTCCGTCGTCGTTGGCCGCGGCCGGCGTTTCGCCCCGCCGTTCCGCCGCCGATAATTCGTTCGTGTATTTTTCGTCATCACCGGCCGAGGACGCCGCGCCGTTCACCGCCTCGCATTCCTGCGGCGGCTCGGGCGATAATTCGTTCGTGTATTTTTCGCGATCGTCCGGCTCGCAGCGATCGTCTTGGCGGGGAACGGGCTCGGGCGGATCGACGGCGGACGGGTCATCTGCCGGCGACGGTTCGGCTTCGGCCGGTACTTCGTCGCACACGGCCGGTTCGGCGCGGGGCGTGGGGTCCTGCTCCTCGTCGTGGTCGGCTTCGTCGGGCGGGGGAAAGGCGGCGCGCTGCTTGCGATAGGCTTCGAGCATTTTGGTGGCGCGCTGCAGCTCCATCTGTGCCTGGGCGCGGTAGCGCAGCATGGTCGTCAGGCTCGCGCGGTGCTCCGGCCGCCCGACGAGCGCGCTGCCGTGCATCCGGCCCTCGCGGGACGGATGGATGTCGCCCATGGCCTCCGCTTCGAGCCGGTCGGCGCGGATCAGCCGCCACATGGCCGCGGCGATCCCCTCGACGAGGCCGCGCTCGACCGCGTCGGTGGCGCCGTAGCAGCGCCGGACCTCCGAAAAGAAGGCATCGCCCTCGGCAACGGTCTCGTGCGGCAGAAGCTCGAAACGCTGGGCGCGCAGGCCGTGCTTGAGGGCGTTCATCGAGGAGCGGGCGCGGCCCTCGGGCGTGGCCGGGCCGCGCTTCTTCTTCGCCCGAGTGCAATCCTGGGGTGGCGGACAGGACGGGGGCGGCGTGTCGGGGTGGGTCGGGGGCGCATCGGACATGGCGAGCCTCATCGAAGCCTTGGAGTCGAAACATCGGCAAGATAAGGAATTAAAGCACATATCGAGGCGTGATGCAAGAAGCATCGACATCACGGGCCGGTGCTCGAAGACGCGCCCGTCGCCGGGCCGCCCTGCGTTACGGCTCGCTCAGCCGGCGGCGGCGGTCTGGCGTTCGGCCAGATGGGGGCGGGCGAGCATCATCGCCTGGCCGTGCGGATGGGCATAGGCTTCGCTCAGATTCTCCACGTCCAGCCCGTGGCGGTGCGCCACGTCCTCGAAATAGGAGACGGGATAGGCGAAGTCCTTCTTGCCGCGCACGACCCTGCCACCCTCGACTCCTTCCTCCGCCGGGCGGAAGGTGAAGAAGAAGTAGCCGTCCCGGGTGAGCGCCTTGTGGATGTTCGCGAAGGCTTCCTCGATATGCTCCTCGAGCAGGTGGCTGAACACCGACTGGGCGAGCACGAAATTGAAACGGCGGCCCCCCAGCAGCGCGAAATCGAGGCGCTTGGCGTGGTCGAGCAGGATGTCCGGACGCTTGTCCTCCAGCCCTTCGGCGCGGACGAGCTCACGGGCCGCTTCGATCGCCCTGGGCGAGATGTCGAAGCCGGTATAGTGGCCGGCCTCGAGATAGGGGATGAAGTGGCGGCCGCCGCGCAGGGTGCCGCAGCCGATGTCGAGCAGGGTGTGGAACGGCTCGAGCCCGTGCAGTTTCAGGAACTCGAACTGGTGGCGGCCCATCTCGTCCCACAAGCCGCCGATCGCCTCCTTGCGGTCGGCTTCGACCCGCAGATCGGTGTGCCTGGCATAGGCTTCGAGAAAGTCGTTGCCGGCGTAGAGCTCGTCGACCGCGCGCTTCTTCTCGTCACCGCCCAACCAGCGGCGGACGGTTTTGCGGACACCCCCGGTCGGATCGTCGCTGCTCATGCTTCCTCCTTTCTTCACTGCGCTTCACTGCCTCGCGCGTCATGCTGCGGCACGGCGCGACCTCGCGCTCAGCCACGGCTCGATCTGCGCCCTAACGCGGCCGGCGACCGTCTCGGCGTCGGCGTCGGTGGTCTCCATCCGGGCGATGATCCGGCGCTCGGGCAGCATCGCCTCGATCGCCCCCTGGTTGGCCAGCCAGCGCGGGAACGCGGCGCGGGTCCGCGCGTCGCTGCGGGCGGAAAAGCGCGACACCGCCTCACGTGCGAAGACCCGCTCGGTCACCACCGCCGGATCGGCCCGCAGCAGGACGAAGCGGACATCGACCGCGTCGAGATAGGCATCGAGGACGGCACGCAGCCGCGGATCGTCCTTCAGATCGACGCCCACGGTGATCGACCAGAGCATGTTGGTGATGCCCTGATCGACCAGCACCCCGTCCGTGCTCCCGTCCCGCGCCAGATCGACGAGCATCCGCAGATGGCCCATGGCCCGCTGCGCCATGCGGCGGCGGCGGCCGTCATCGGCGTCCAGCGACGTGACCAGAGCCGAGACGGCGTCGGCGAAGGCGGGCCGGCAGCGTGCGGCACGCCAGACGGCCCAGCTCCGCGCCCAGCCCTTGCGCGCCAGCACCGCCTGCCCGCCCTTCAGCCGGTCGTGTCGCTCCAGCGCGTCGCCGGCCAGGAGGCGCCGCTCGCCGTCGGTGTCGCCTCGCTCGACGAGCCGGGCCACCGCCGACTTGCCGATACCGGCCGGGCCGACCAGCTCGACCAGCAGCGGTCCGGGGGTCGAAGCGGGCGCGTCGGGCGTCGGATCAGGCGCTCTCGGCGACATGGACCACGTCGTTGGCGATGCCGGCCACCATGGCGCGATCCCTGCTCCACGCCTCGATCGCGTCGAGCCAGGAGAGCGGCACCAGCGAGCGCTTTTCCTTGAGCACGGGGACGATGCCGGCGTGATGCCGCTCCACGCCGCGCAGGCCGTGCCGGCGCAGCAGCGCCTCGACCTCGGCGTCGCGCATCGAGAAAAGGTCGCGGTCGCCCTTGCGGCGGCCGAAGCGGGTGGCGAGGCGGCGCAGGCGCATGGTGGTGCCTGCATGGCGGATGTGGTTGTTGAAGACGAGGATGCCGCCCGGGGCCAGATGGCGGACCAGCACCGCCATGACGGCGTCGCGCAGCGCCGGCTCGGCATTGGGGAAGAAGCGGAAGGCGGTGATCAGATCGAAGCGGTGGTCGCCCAGCACGTCGTCGCGGGTGAGATCGGCGCAGTGCAGTTCGGCGTTACGGGTCACCTCGCCCGCGACCTCGAGCATCGAGGCCGCGATGTCGACGCCGGTGACGCGGCCCACCCGCTCTTCGAGGAAGGCCGCGACCCGGCCGGTGCCGCAGGCGAAGTCGAGCGCGCTCGCGCCGCCCGGATCGTCCAGATGGCGGGCGATCACTTCGGCCAGGATCTGGCGCTCGGCCTTCCACAGGGCGACGCGAACCGGGAACTGCTCGAACTTGCGGTGATAGTCCCAGCCCTTGCCCTCGTGCGACTTTCGATAGTCGTCATAGGCGAGCGGGGCGGATGCGGCGGGAGACGGGATGGCGGTCATGACGGGTCCGGCGGATGCGCGACCTTGCGGGCTCGAATGGGACGCGAAGGACTATGTTTCTTTCCGAAGCGCCACGCAAGGCGCACGGCGCGGGCGAGGCGCAGGACGGCGATCGCGCGGGAGGGATCATCCGAGTGGTCCGGCGGTCACGGCCGGGGCCGTCTCGTGTGCGTCGAGGTCGGCCGCACGGGTGCGCGTGGCGTGGCCGTGCTCGATGCGGTAGATGCGGTCGGCGACGTCGAGAAATTCGGGCCTGTGGGTGATGCTGAGTACCGTGACCTCGCGGGCCAGCCGCTTGATCTCCCGGGCGATGGTGACGGCGGTGGTCGGATCGAGGGCGCTCGTCACCTCGTCGAGGATCAAGAGACGCGGCCGGCGGACCAGGGCGCGGGCCAGCGCCAGGCGCTGACGCTGGCCGCCGGAGAGCCTGCCGCCGCGCTCGCCGACGACGGTCTCGAGGCCCTCGGGCAGGCCGTCGACGAAATCGGCGATGCCCGCCTGATCGAGAGCCCGGCGCACGTCCGCCTCGTGGATCGAGGGATCGCCGAGCGTGAGGTTGGCGTGGATGGTGTCGTGCAGCAGCACCACGTCCTGCGGCACGTAGCCGACCCGCTCGCGCCAGCTCTGCAGGTCGATCTCCTCCAGCGGCACGCCGTCGATCAGGATCGCACCGGTGCGCGACTGGTGCAGGCCCAGGAGCAGGTCGACGATGGTCGTCTTGCCGCCGCCCGAAGCACCGGTCAGCACGGTCAGCTCGCCCACCGGCACCTCGAGCGAGATGCTCTCGAGCACCGGATGCGCCTCGTGGGCGAAGCGGACGTCCTCGAAGCGGATGCCCTCTTCGAGCCGGGCCGCGCGGTTGCCGGGATTGGGCTCGGGGTCGGCCGCGGTCTCGTCGATCAACTCGCGCGCGCTATAGAAGGCGCTCTCGACCAGCACCGCCTTCTGGTAGGATTTCTGCAGCTTGCCGACGGCCTGCACGGTGCGCGCGACGACCACGCCCGAGACCAGAAGCTCGGTCAGCGGCACCTCGAAGCTCGAGTGCAGCACCCAGAAGGCGCCGCCCAGGAAGATCGCCATGACGGCGTCCTGCAGGTTGGTGACCGCCTCGCGGGCGACGACCTGGCGGCGCAGCGCCTTGCGCAGCACGTGGATCTTGCGCTCGAGCAGGTGGGCGAAGGGTGCCTGCCGGCCCATGGCACGGATGACCTTGAGGTTGGCCAGCGTGTCGCCCAGGAAGACCAGCAGATCGCGGGTGCGCCGCGTCTGGGCGGCGCCGGCGCGCTTGGCCAGCCGGACCAGCGAGTGCATCGCCAGGACCATCACCGAGCCCATGGCGAAGGCGGCCAGCGCCAGCTTCCACGAGACGATGAGGGCCACGATGCCGAGCACGACGGCCTGGCCCAGATAGGCGAGGAAGGTGGCGGCCAGGACATAGGCGTCGGCGGCGCGGGTGGCGTCGTTGCTGACCACCGTGGTGATGCGGCCCTGCGGCTGTCTGACCATGTAGCGCCAGCGCACGCGCATCAGGTTGGCGACGACGGCGCGCCTCAGATCGCTCGCGACCTCGGCCGAGGTGAAGCCGACGAAGGCCATGGCCGCCAGGGTGAGCAGCGACTTGACGACGATGGCGGCGATCATGACGGCGAGCAGCGGGCCGAGCCGGGGCTCGAGGCCGATCGTCTCGAGCACGTTCAGGACGATCGCCGAAGCCGGCGACGAGCCGGTGCCCTCGTCGGTGGCGACGGTGACCACGGGCAGCAGGGCCGCCAGGCCGAAGCCCTCGACCAGATTGGCGAGCAGCAGGCAGCCGAGCACCGCCATGGCGCGCATCGGCCGGGTGGCGAAGAAGATGCCGATCAGCGCGCGCATGCGGCGCCGGGCTGGTGGTGCAAGGAGCGGTCCCCGGGTTCTGAAGGAGGTGCCGAGGGGATAATGGATCGGAGCGGGGCCAGCAAGTCGGGGCTCTAGACGGGTGTCTGGACGGTCCCGCGGGCGCGCACGCCGAGCGTGACGATCACCGAGAGGGAGAAGAAGGCGGAGAGGTAGAAGACGGCGGTGGGTGCGCCATAGTCGATGGCGAGACCGAAGAGCGGCGGAGCGACGAGGCCGCCCAGATTGAAGCCGGTGGTGACGAAGCCGAAGACGGTGCCGGTCTGGCCCTCGGGTGCCAGCTTGCGCACGATCATGTCGCGCGAGGGCGCGATGACCCCGCTGGCGAGCCCCGCCGCCGAGAGCAGAAGCATCAAGATCAGCGTGGTGAGGGTGGGATCGAGACCGGCCAGCGTCCACGCGGCGACGAGCCCCGCCGCCAGCGTGAAGGCGGCGCAGGCGAGGCTGGCGGCCATGACGAAGCGGTCGTGCGCGCGGATCCGGTCGGCGACCCATCCGCCCGCCAGCACGCCGAGCGCGCTGGTGACGAGAAAGGCGGTGACCATCGCGGTGGCGCCGGCGAGATCGGCGCCGAGGCGTTCGAGGGCGAGCACGCCGAAGCTCGAGATGCCGGTCTGGGCCATGGCGATGGCGGCGAAGAAGAGAAAGCCGAGCAGGATCGGCGGCGAGCGGACCAGCGCCCATTTGTCGACGGCGGCCGGACGCTCGACGGCCGGCCGGGCCGGCGGCTCGAGATCGCCGCGGCGGGCGTAGAGGAAGGCGGCGTAGAGGAGGCCGGCGATGCCGATGGCGAAGAGGGCGGTGCGCCAGCCGGCCAGCGCGTGCAGGCCGACCATCAAGGGCGGTGCGGCGGCGAAGCCGGCATAGCCGCCGAAGGTGTGGACGGCGAAGGCCCGGCCGGCGCGGCGTTCCTCGATCCGGCCCGCGAGCACGGCGTAATCGGCCGGGTGGTAGACGCTGTTGCCGATGCCGGCCAGCAGCATGGCGACGAACAGCATCACCAGCCCCGGTGCGGCGGCGATCAGCACGAAGGAGAGGGCGAAGAGCGCCTGTCCGGCGGCGAGGATGCGGGCCGAGCCGTAGCGGTCGACGATGCCGCCGGTCGGCGCCTGCAGCACCGCCGTCGTGACGTTCATCGAGGCCACCGCAAGGCCGAGCTGGGTGGCGCTCAGGCCGAGATCGGCGGCGAGCACCGGAAAGAGCGGCGGCAGGGCCAGGATGTAGAGGTGCGAGAAGAAGTGGGCGACGGTGATCAGCCCGATCACCTGCACGTCGCCCGCCGGCCGGATCGTCGTGGCCATGGCGTCAGACCGGCTCGGGCACGGCGATGCCCCGATCACGCGCCCGCGCCGCCATGGCTTCCATGATGCCCGGATGCAGCGCCACGCCCTCCTTCTCGGCCCGGCGCCGCCGCGCGAGGCCGGCCTCACCGGGCAGGCGCACGCGCTCGATACCGGCTCTAGGCGGATTGGCCCTTGCGGCCTCGGCCAGCCAGCCGGTCTCCCGCACGAAGGCGTCGAAGCCGGCGAAGGCCGCAGGATCCGTCACCGTGACGGCGACCGAGGCGCCCCATTCGGCGGGGGCCTGCGAACGGCCGTAGCCCGAGAGCCCCTGGGTCAGCGCCTCGATCATGAGCGCGAGGCCGAAGCCCTTGTGGCCGTACTCGACGCCGCCGATGGGCAGGATCGAGCCCGGCGGATCGGCGAGCGTGACGGCCGGATCGTCGCTGGGGCGGCCTTCGGCGTCGAGATAGGCCGTATAGGGCATGCGCCGGCCGGCCGCGGCCAGCCTGCCGCTCATGCCGTTGGTGGTGAT
>JAGREO010000184.1 GCA_020446525.1 Geminicoccaceae bacterium
CGGTGCCCGAGCCGTATTTGAAGAGACGCGCCTCGCGGACCCACAGATCCATGATGCCGCCTTCGTTCACCAGATCGTCGCCGATGCTCTGGATGAAGCAGGCGTGAGGCTGCGGCCGCTCATAGGCCGTCTTCGAGGCGTGCACCGTGCCGTCCGCCGGATCGACGTAGAAATGCCCCTGCGCCGGACCGTCGATGCCATAGGCCCAGAACAGGCCGGTGTTGAACCATTGCGGTGAATTGGGCGCCGCGATCTGCCTGGCCAGCATGTAGCGGTGCTCGTCGTAGAAGGCGCGGGCGTCGGCCTCGCCGTCGAAATAGCCGTGCTTGAAACCCCAATAGGTCCAAGTGCCGGCGAGCCGATCGAACACCTGCTGGGCGCTGGTCTCGCCGACCAGCCGCGCGTCTTCGGGCAGCGCCTCGAGCGCCTTCGTGTCGGCGGTGCGGCGGCAGAGCCACGAGGGCACACCCTTCTCGCGCACGACCTTGAGCCGTGCCGGCACGCCGGCTTTCCTGAAATATTTCTGCGCCAGCACGTCGACCGCGACCTGCGACCAGGCCGACGGCACTTCCACCTCGTCCAGCCGGAACACCACCGTACCGTCGGGGTTGCGGATCTCGCTGCTCGCCAGCCGGAACGGGATCGCCTCGTAGGGCGATTCACTGGCTTTGGTGTAGGCGCGCTCAACCTTCATCGACACACTTCTCCTCGTCCCTGGATTCTTAGAATGTTCCCGTATCGTTCGTCAAACCCAAATCGGGCCGGACGATCTGCGACCAGGACGATTTTCTCCCGGTGACGCGGTCAGTGCCGACTGATGCGCGTATCACTCAACGCATAGTTTAGCGCTGCCACGCAACCAGTGCAACCGTCACCTCCGCACCGAGCTGCCGTCCGCAGAAGCGCGGCGGTGCGGCTCCGCACCCTGGCGACCGCCACCTGCGGCGCGTCGACCGGTGAAATGCGGCCTGACCGTCTATCTGAGTCACAACATATAGGCAAACGAGGGCGCGCGGCAACAAGATATTGAGTGATGCGGGGCTGATCCAGAGCCGACCATTCAAGCGTGAGCGAGCCTCAATCGAACGCTGATTCGAGCCTGAGATCAGGCGTATCGAGTTACAAGCGGATCGCCGCCGGGATCGGGCTCGTACGACCGCTCCCCGCCCTGTGGATAAGTCAGGAAAACTCCTCCGCCTCGGACGCGACGTCGCGGCGGCCGATCGAGCGCCATGCGAGCGGGGGATGCGGCACGTGTGGGATCGATCGGGAAACTGATGTCGATCAGTGACCGGCTGACTTGGATGGATCGGCGTCAGGGAAGCGGCTTTTCCATGTTGTCCACAGGCTCGGCCGCGTTCGCCGGGCGGCGGTGTTCCGATCCAGCGGGGGGGGGCTTCGTCGCCGGCGTGGGCCCGGCGCGTCTCCTGTGGACGCGGGCATCGGTCGTGGGCATAGTGCTGCCGGTCGACGGACTTTCGCATGTGTGGTCCGTCGTCGCGACGTGGCCTCGAGCAACCGACATGCCTGCGACGGACGATCGATGAGCTTTTTGAAGTGGTTTCAATTCAACCGGCTGGGTACACATCTCTTGACCCGCCGCCATGGCGAGCGGGTCGGTGAGGACGGGTTCGGCAACGTCTATTATCGTGCGCGCGGCGGGGCGGACGACTGGCGGCGCGAGCGGCGCTGGGTGGTCTATGCCGGCGACGGCGAACCCGAGGCGAGCACCGTGCCCGCAGGCTGGAACGCCTGGCTGCACAAGAACCGCGAGAAGGCGCCGTCGGAGGAGCCGCTTCTCAAAAAGTTCTGGGAAAAGCCGCACATGCCCAATCTATCCGGGAGCGACGCCGCACATCTGCCCAAAGGACACCTCAAGCGCGGGGGAGAGCGGGCGCCCGCCACCGGCGATTACGAGGCCTGGCGGCCGTCGTGAGGTCGGCGTCGATCCGTCGTTGATCGTTCGCTGATCCGGCTGAGGCTCGGCTCAGCGATGATCCCCAGCCTGTGGATCGTCGGAAAAACCCCAGATGAGCGGCGTGGCGAATTCCAGGCTGTTGCCGGCGGGATCGCGAAAATAGAAGGAGCGGCCGCCTCGCGGCCAGTCCTGACGATGCTCGATGGCGATCCCGGACGCCTCGAGCCTGGTCTGCCAGGCGTCGAGATCGGTCTCGGCCATGGCGAAGCAGAGATGGCCCGGACCCGAGCTGCCGTGCGCCGGGACGTGGCGCCCCTGGCCCGCCGCCTCGGGCTCGAACAGGAGCAGCATGGCGTCCTCGAGGCGGAAGAAGGCGAAGAGCCCATCCTTGCGGCTGTCGAGTTCCAAGCCCAGCACCTCGCCGTAGAAACGCTCGGCAGCTTCGAGATCGTCGACATAGAGGACCGTCTCGAGGATGCGGGCTATCGCTGGCGCGCTCATGAATGTCGTGCCCGGCGTTCGAAGCCGCGGGTCAGATCCTCGATCAGGTCGGCAGGCTCCTCGAGGCCGATGTGCAGGCGCAGGAGCGGCCCCTCGGCCTGCCAGCGGGTGGCCGTGCGAATACGGTCGGGTTCGGGTGCGGTGATCAGGCTCTCGAAGCCGCCCCAGCTCGCGCCGATGCCGAAGAGATCGAGAGGATCGACCATCGCTGCGAGCGCCGGCCTCGAGGTCGGCTCGAGGACGACGCCGAAGAGGCTGGTGGCGCCGGTCATGTCGCGCTTCCACAGGCCGTGGCCCGGATCGTCCTCCAGCGCCGGGTAGAGCACCCGGGCGACCTCGGGGCGGCTCTGCAGCCAGCGTGCGACCTCGAGCGCGCTCTTTTGCTGGCGCTCGAGCCGGGCGGCGAGGGAGCGCAAACCGCGCAGGGCGAGAAAGCAGATCTCGGGCGAGACGCAGTCGCCGAAATGGCCCATGGCGTCGCGCAACGGTCTGTGCACCGCCTCGGTCGTGGTCACCGAACCCATGAGGATGTCGGAATGGCCGCCCACATATTTGGTGATGGCGTGAATCGAGATGTCGACGCCGTGATCGAGCGGCTTGAAGAAGAGCGGTGTAGCCCAGGTATTGTCGATCAGGGTGAGCACGCCGCGGCGCCGGGTCACCGCGGTGATCGCCGGCACGTCCTGTATCTCGAAGGTCAGCGAGCCCGGGCTCTCGAGCAGCACGAGCCTGGTATTGTCCTTGATCAGCGCTTCGATTCCCGCGCCGATCAGCGGGTCGTAATATTGGACCTCGACGCCGAAGCGGGCCAGCGTGGTGTCGCAGAAGCGGCGGGTCGGCTGATAGGCGCTGTCGACCACGAGCAGGTGGTCGCCGGCCGAGAGCAGGGCTGCCAGCGGCAGGGTGATGGCGGCGAGGCCGCTGGAGACGGCAATGGTCCGATAGCCGTTCTCGAGCGTCGTCATCGCCTCCTCGAAGGCGAAGGTGGTGGGGGTGCCGTGGACGCCGTAGGTGGTGCCTTCGTGGGTGCGCCGGCCGGCATAGGCCTCGAGCGTCGGCGAGAGCACGGTCGAGCCGCGAAAGACCGGCATGTTCACCAGGCCGTGATGCGCCGCGGGCTCACGGCCCAGCGTGGTCAGCAGGGTTTCATCGCGCACGGGTAATGGGTCCTCGCCGGAACAGGGGCTTCACCGGAACAGGGGGGCGCAACGGGGGCTCGCCGGAACGGGTCGCCGGCGCGGCCACCCACCGCCGCGGCTCGATATCACGTCGCTGCAGGACGAGGAAGAGAAGGCGGCAGCGACGAGTCCGACGATGGGGTGACCGTTCCGGCCGTTCGTTTCTCTTCGAGCGGAGGCGCGCCGGTCTCGCTCGCGCGATTGGCACCATGGTCACTCGCGTCTTTGGCATCTAGCAGTTGGCAGCGCCTCGGAGGCGTGCGATGCTTTGCATCAGCTTCGGGCGGTAAAGCCGGTTTTATGATCCGTTTGCGGCCCGAAGGACGTCGAAAAAGACGCCGTTCAACGATCAACAGGAGGTTTGTCCATGCGTTCGCACCATCTGATGCTGGGGACGGCGGCGCTCGCGCTCGCCGCGTTCACCACCGCGGTGTCCCCGAGCGAGGCCCAGGCGAGTGAGACGCTCGATGCGGTCAAAGCCAAGGGACACCTGCAATGTGGTGTGAGCACCGGTCTCGCCGGTTTCTCGTTCACCGGCGCCGACGGCGATTGGGATGGCTTCGACGTCGCTCTTTGCCGTGCGATGGCCGCCGGCATCTTCGGCGACCCCAAGGCCGTGAAGTTTACGCCGACCACGGGCAAGACGCGTTTCACCGCCCTGGCTTCGGGTGAAGTCGACGTGCTCGCGCGCAACACCACCTGGACCATGTCGCGCGACGCCGATCTGAAGTTCGAGTTCACAGGGGTCAACTATTATGACGGCCAGGGCTTCATGGTGCCCAAGTCGCTCGGTGTGACCAGTGCTCACGAACTCGACGGCGCCACCGTCTGCATCCAGACCGGCACGACCACGGAGCTCAATCTGGCCGACTTCTTCCGCGCCAACAATATGAGCTACGAGCCGGTGCCGATCGAGACCAATGCCGAGGCGCAGCAGAAATATCTCGCCAACGCCTGCGACGCCTACACCACCGACGCCTCGGGCCTGGCCGCGACGCGCGCGACCTTCGAGAACCCGAAGGATCACGTGATCCTGCCCGAGATCATCTCCAAGGAGCCTCTGGGCCCGCTGGTGCGGCACGGCGATCCGGAGTGGGGCGACATCGCCCGCTGGACCTTGAACGCGCTGTTGATCGCCGAGGAGAAGGGCATCACCCAGGCCAACGTCCAGGATATGGCGCAGACGTCCGAGGATCCGGAGGTCCGTCGCCTGCTGGGTGCGGAAGGCGAGTATGGCAAGATGCTCGGTCTCGACAACGACTGGGCGATCAAGGCCATTTCCGCCGGCGGCAATTACGGCGAATTGTTCGCTCATTATCTGGGCACCGAGACCGACATCGGCCTGGAGCGCGGTCTGAACGCGCTCTGGAACCAGGGCGGCATCCAGTACGCGCCTCCCTATCGCTGAACCTTTGGAACGGGCGGGCTCGCCGGGCCCGCCCGTCGATCCCGACCTGTGGCCCGGTGCGTCGTCCATCGGGGACGAGGGCGGGGTTGGGCGCGGTCGGCAAGGCGGCGGGAGGCTGAAGAAACGATGAGCACGACCACGATGGCGCGCGACGACGGCTTTCGGATCGGCATGTTGCTGTCCGATACCCGTTATCGCTCCTACACCATCCAGGTCATCGCGATGTTCGTGGCCATGCTGGGCTTCGCCTGGCTGGTCGACAACACGATCAAGAACCTCGCCGCGCTGGGCAAGGACTTCAGCTTCTCGTTCCTCTGGCAGCCCGCGTCCTACGACATCAACCAGACACTGATCGACTACACGTCGCGCTCGACCAACTTCCGCGCGGCGATGGTCGGCATTCTCAATACGCTCCTGGTGGCCGTCCTCGGTTGCGCCACTGCCACCCTGATCGGCGTGCTCGCGGGCGTGCTGCGTCTTTCGAAGAACTGGCTCGTCGCCCGTCTGATGACCATCTATGTCGAGACGATGCGCAACGTGCCGGTGCTGATCTGGATCCTGATCACGGCGGCGGTCATCAACGAGTTCCTGCCCGCGCCGAACCAGTTCCGGGAGAGCGTCGATCCCGCGCTGCGGGCCAGTCCGATCCTGGGCGGCCTGCTGGTGCTGACCAATCGCGGCTTCTATCTCGCTTCGCCGGTGTGGCTGGACGGATCGGAAATCCTCGGCATCGTCTTGCTGATCTGCCTCGCCGCCGCCATCCTGTTCCGCCGGTGGGCCGCCAAACGTCAGGCGGCGACAGGCCGCATCCTGCCCGTGGGCTGGATCGTCGCCGGCATCGTCGTCCTGCCGACGCTGCTCGCGTTCCTGATGCTCGGCATGCCGATCGGCGTCGATTATCCCACGCTCAAGGGCTTCAACTTCCAGGGCGGCGTCTATGCCCGGGATTCGTTCATTGCTCTTTGGCTGGCGCTCTCGCTCTATACCGGCGCCTTCATCGCCGAAATCGTCCGATCGGGCATCCTCGCAGTGAGCCACGGTCAGAGCGAAGCCGCCTTCGCGCTCGGCCTGCGGCCGAACCGCACGATGCGGCTCGTGGTGCTGCCGCAGGCGCTGCGGGTCATCATCCCGCCGCTGATCTCGCAATATCTGAACCTGACCAAGAATTCCTCGCTGGCGATCGCCGTCGGCTACATGGACGTGACCGGCACGCTCGGCGGCATCACGCTCAACCAGACCGGTCGCGAGATGGAGTGCATCCTGTTGCTGATGGGCTTCTATCTCGTGGTTTCGCTGGTCATCTCGGCGGTGATGAACATCTACAACAGCCGTGTGAAGCTGCAGGAGCGCTGAGATGCCCGACGAACAGTTCCCAGCGGAGAACAGTCCGGCCCGGCGCATCGTCGAGCATCGCCCGATCGCCTTCGTGGCCGATCGCCAGATCCCGCCGTCACCGCCTCCGGCCGCCACTACGGGCGTCGTCGGCTGGCTGCGGCAGAACCTCTTCTCGTCGTGGCTCAACGGCCTCTTGACCCTGGTCGCCGGCTATGTCGTCTTCCGGCTTCTGGCGGTCGTCGTACCCTGGCTGTTCTTGAATTCGACCTGGGAAGCTTCGTCGCTTTCGGAGTGCCGCGCTCTCGACACCGGCGCCTGTCTGGCAGTGATCAACGAGCGCTTCGGCCAGTTCATCTACGGCTTCTATCCGAGTGAGTTGCGCTGGCGGCCCAATCTCGCTTTCGTGCTGTTGCTCGTGGCTCTGGCACCGGTGCTGTTCGACCGGGTGCCGCGCAAGCTGCTCTGGTTCAGCATCGTCTACCCCTTCATCGCCTATGTCCTCCTCTGGGGCGGGTTCGGGCTCAGGCCGGTCGGCAGCGAGCAGTTCGGCGGTTTTCTCCTGACCATGATCATCGGCGTCACCGGGATCGCCGGCTCCTTGCCGATCGGCATTCTCCTGGCCCTGGGCCGGCAGTCCGACATGCCGTTCATCAAGGCGATGTGCGTCGGCTTCATCGAGTTCATCCGCGGTGTGCCGCTGATCACGCTGCTGTTCGTCGCCTCGACGCTGCTCAACTACTTCCTGCCGCCGGGAACGAATTTCGACATCATCATGCGGGTGCTCATCATGGTCACCCTCTTCGCATCGGCCTACATGGCCGAAGTGATCCGCGGCGGGTTGGCGGCGCTGCCCAAGGGACAGTACGAGGCGGCTGATGCACTCGGCTTCGACTACTGGAAGTCGATGCGGCTGGTGATCCTGCCCCAGGCGCTCAAGATCTCGATTCCAGGTATCGTCAACACCTTCATCGGCCTGTTCAAGGATACGACCCTGGTGGCGATCATCGGTCTGCTCGATCCGCTGGGCATCACCAACCCGATCCGCGCGGACACCAACTGGAACGGTATCGTCTGGGAGCTCTACGGCTTCGTCGCCCTCTTCTTCTTCATCTGCTGCTTTTCGATGTCGCGCTATTCGATGTATCTCGAACGCAAATTGCAGACCGGACACCGTTAGGGTTAGGGGAGCGACCTTCGATGCACGATCACCTCGAAGAGGCCGGCACGGACCGGCCGCGGATGGAGGTCTCGGACGAAATCGCCATCCAGATCGTCGCCATGAACAAGTGGTACGGCGACTTCCACGTTCTGCGCGACATCGATCTGACGGTGTTCCGCGGCGAGCGAATCGTCATCTGCGGCCCGTCGGGCTCGGGCAAGTCGACCTTGATCCGCTGCATCAACCGGCTGGAGGAACATCAGGCGGGGACCATCGAAGTGGATGGCATCACCCTTTCTTCCGATCTCAAGAACATCGACAAGATCCGCTCGGAAGTCGGCATGGTGTTCCAGCACTTCAACCTCTTTCCGCACCTGACCATCCTGGAGAACTGCACGCTGGCACCGATCTGGGTGCGTAAGACCCCCAAGAAGCAGGCCGAGGAGACGGCCATGCATTTCCTGACCAAGGTCAAGATCCCCGAGCAGGCGAACAAATATCCGGGCCAGCTCTCGGGCGGCCAGCAGCAGCGCGTCGCCATCGCCCGCTCGCTCTGCATGCGTCCCCGCATCATGCTGTTCGACGAGCCGACATCCGCCCTCGACCCCGAGATGATCAAGGAGGTGCTCGACACCATGATCGAGCT
>JAGREO010000185.1 GCA_020446525.1 Geminicoccaceae bacterium
CACCGACAATCTCTTCGGCGACATCCTCTCCGATGCGGCGGCCATGCTGACGGGCTCGCTCGGCATGCTGCCCTCGGCCTCGCTCGGCGCACCCGACGGCGCCGGCAAGCGCAAGGCGCTCTACGAGCCGGTGCACGGCTCGGCGCCGGACATCGCGGGCCAGGGCAAGGCCAACCCGCTCGCCATGCTGTTGAGTCTCGCGATGATGCTGCGTTACTCCTTCGATCTCGCCGAAGAGGCCGACCGGCTGGAGAAGTCCATCGGCGCCGTGCTGGACCAGGGCCTGCGCACCGCCGACATCATGCAGCCGGGCAAGAGCGAGGTCTCGACCGGTGCCATGGGTGACGCGGTCGTGGCCGAGCTCGACAGGCGCACCTCGTAGAACGATCCTCGGACCATCCCCGGTCCTTCAAACGGAAAGACCAGCTCCATGGGCTATCGCGTAGCCGTCGCCGGCGCCACGGGCGCCGTCGGCACCGAAATACTCAACATCCTCCACGAGCTCCGCTTTCCGGCCGACGAGGTGATCGCCCTCGCCTCGTCGAAGTCGGTCGGCAAGGAGGTGGCCTATGGCGACGACCGACGGATCAGGGTGCGGGACCTCGAGCGGTTCGACTTCGAGGGCGTCGACATCGGCCTGTTCTCGCCGGGCGCCTCGGTCTCGGCGGTGCACGCGCCGCGCGCCGCCGAAGCCGGATGCATCGTCGTCGACAACACCTCGCACTTCCGCATGGAGCCCGACGTTCCGTTGATCGTGCCCGAGGTCAACCCCGAAGCCCTCGCCGATTTCCGCAACCGCAACATCATCGCCAATCCCAACTGCTCGACCATCCAGATGGTGATGGCGCTCAAGCCGCTGCACGACGTCGCCCGCATCAAGCGCGTCGTCGTCTCGACCTACCAGGCCACCGGCGGCGCCGGCCAGAAGGGTATGGACGAGCTGTTCGACCAGACCAAGGCCATCTACATGAACGACAAGAAGGAACCGGCCGTCTTCCCCAAGCAGATCGCCTTCAACTGCATCCCGCGGATCGACAAGGTTCTGGACGACGGCACGACCAGGGAAGAATGGAAGATGTCGGTCGAGACGAAGAAGATCCTCGACCCGGAGATCGAGGTCACCGCGACCTGCGTGCGGGTGCCGGTCTTCGTCGGCCATGCCGAGGCGGTCAATGTCGAGTTCGCCGAGCCGATCGAGCTGGACGAGGCCCGGGACGCGCTGATGAACTTCGAGGGCGTGCTGGTCGTCGACGATCCGCAGAACGACAAATATGTCACTCACATCGACTGCGTGGGCGAGCACGCCACCTTCGTCTCGCGGCTGCGCTCGGACCCCACTTTGCCCTACGGTCTCAACATGTGGGTCGTCTCCGACAATCTGCGCAAGGGCGCGGCACTCAACACGGTGCAGATCGCCCAGGCGCTGATCGATAGGGGCTACCTCTGACGACCGTCTTCGTCTTGGCCCGCGGCCGAGACGGATGGACAAAGCGGCCGCGATGGCGTCTCCTGCTCCGATGCGCCGGACAGCGTTCGCCCTCGCCCTGCTCGCCTCGATCAACCAGGCGGCGGCCGCCGATCTGGAGGCCCGGGCCTTCTTGAGCGTGCCGCTGCAGGCCGGCGGCGCGCCCGCCATCGGCCTGTCGCTGCGTCCCGTGGACGGATTTCGGGACGAGGCGCCGGATATGGTGCGGCTGGATCTGGTGCAACGACGGCTGAGCGTGGCCGGTCTCGACCTCGGGGCCACCGCCGACCGTCTCGCCTGGTCCGACAACAGCGGCATCGCCGTCGCTTTGGGTGTGCTGGGCACGGGCGCCCTGATCGCGCTCGTCATCGTCGCCGGTGACGCCTGCCTCGCGTTCAACGCCCGCTGCCCCGATGACGACGACGATCGCGAGGAGAAAGACGAGCCCGACGACGACGGCTAAGGGGCTGCCGGTACGGCGGGCGACGACGCGCCCCGGACCACCGGCAACGGCCGCGCCGTGCGTGTGTCGGCGGCGAGCGCACGTTCCAGCGCCGCAGCCACGCCGAGCGTGAAGCGGTCGCCCCGGCGCGGGCCGCAAATCTGGATTCCGAAGGGCAGGCCCAGGGAATCGCGGCCGCAGGGGATGACGCAGACCGGGTGGCCGATCAGGGTGAGGCCGTAGGCGAGGCCCAGCCAGTGGAAGTATGTGCGAAGCCTGGTGCCGTCGATTTCGTCGACGAAGAGCTGGCGGTGCGGGAACGGCGGCACGGCGGCGGCCGGGCAGACGAGGACGTCGACGTCCCGAAAGAAGCGCTGTGCGTCGCGGTAGATGCGGGTCTGGTCGGCATGCGCGCGCGCCGCGTCGCCGAGGCTCATCGCCATCGCCTGCTCGAGATTGGCGCGAACATTGGGTCCGAGCATGTCCGGCGTCTCGCGGTGGCGCCGCTCGTGCTGGGCGATGAAGTTGGCCGCACGGATCGCCTCGAACGCCTCGTCGGCGCCGGCCATGTCGGGCGAACCTTCGTCGCAGCGGGCGAACAGCCCGCGCATGATCGCGACGCGCTCGCGGAAGGTCGCGCGGATCGAGGTCGAGACGGGTGCGAAGCCCAGATCCTCGCTCACCGCCACCTTCAGCCCGGCGAGGTCGACCTCCGGCAGGGCCGCGAAGGACGGCGCATCGACCGGCCCGGCCAGAGGATCGCGATCGTCGTCGGCGGCGATGGCGGAGAGCAGCAGGCCGGTGTCGGCGACGTCGCGGCCCATCGGCCCCAGCACCGAGATCGGTGTCCAGCCCAGCCCGCGGCGTTCCGACGGCACGAGCCCGGGAGACGGCCGGAACCCGACGACACCGCAGAACGCAGCCGGCGTGCGCAGCGAGCCGCCGGTGTCCGAGCCGGTCGCCAGCGGCACCATGGATGTCGCCAGCGCCACCGCCGAGCCGCCCGAGGAGCCGCCGCAGGTGCGCGCCGGGTCGAACGGATTGCCGGTGGCGCCATGGACCGGATTGACCGTGTTGCCGCCCGCCCCCCACTCCGGCACGTTGGTCTTGCCCACCACGATGCCGCCGGCCGAGCGCACCGCCGCCACGATCCGCTCGTCCGCCTCGGGCACGTGATCGGCGAAGAGCGGCGAGCCGAAGGTGGTGCGCAGGCCGCCGGTGAGCTGCAGGTCCTTGATGCCGACGGGCAGGCCGTGCAGGACACCGAGCGGTCGGCCCGCCGACACGGCTGCCTCGGCCGCCTTCGCCTCGCTGCGGGCCCGATCGAAGCAGCGGGCGACCATGGCGTTGAGGGTGCCGTCGCAGTCCTCGATCCGGGCGATGCAGGAGGCGAGCAGCTCGACCGGTGAGATCTCCCCGGCGCCGATCGCCCGGCGCAGGCGGACGGCGGACAGGTCACAGAGCTCGGTCATCATCGTTCCTTCGGGGAAAAGCCGGGCGGGGATGGGCCGGGTGCATCGACGACGGACGGAGCGCCGCAGCCGACGGGAATGCCGCCCCCGACCGCGGGTTCGCCGGCTCGTGCGACCGCATCGCGCGGTCGCTCCGGCGCTTGACTCCCCCCATCCCGGTCATCAGACTGACATGCAAGTGCTGGGCACAGGAACACGTGCCGTCGACGGCTGTCAATTGCACGCAACGGGAGGCATCTGGATGATCGGAACGACGAGATGGGGCCGCGCGGTCCGGAACCTGAGCGCTGCGACGGCACTCGCGGTGATCTCGGGTGCCGCCTTCGCACAAGAGACGCTGAAGGTCGCCATCACCGACGAACCGCCGCATCTCGACACGCAGATGACGACGGCGACGCTGACCACGATCGTCAATCTGAACATGATGGAAACGCTCTACGCCTTCAACGAGGCCGGTGAGGCGGTGCCGTTCCTCGTCGCCAGCGACGAGTTGAGCGAGGACGGTCTGACGGCGGTGCTGACCCTGCGCGACGACGTGAAGTTCCACAATGGCGACACCATGTCGGCGCAGGACGTGGTCGATTCGCTCGATCGCTGGGGTGCGCACGGCGGTCGCGGCAAGCTGCTCTACGACATGATCGAGAGCGTCGAGGCGACCGGCGACGCGGAGGTGACCATCACCTTCAAGGGCGTCTTCGGGCCGTGGAAGAACCTGCTCGCCTTCGTCAATGGCGGTCCGGCCATCTATCCGTCGGAGATCATCAAGGATCGCGGGCCCGAGCCGCTCGCACCCGAGGAGAACATCGGAACCGGTCCGTTCAAGTTCGGCGAGTGGCGGCCCAACCGCTACATCGAGCTGACCAAATTCGAGGAGTATGCGCCGCACGACGGACCGGCCGACGGTTATGCCGGCGGCCACGAGGCGCTGGTCGACAAGCTGCAGTTCATCGCCGTGCCCGACGTCGGGACCCGTGTGAGCGGCGTGCAGGCCGGCGACTACGACTATGCCGAGCGCATCACCGGCGACCTCTATGCCGAACTGAACGACGATCCGAGCGTCGAGACCATCCGTCACGGCGCGCCGACCATGCCGCTCCTGTTCTTCAACAGCGCCGGCGGCATCTTCAAGGAGAATTTCGCGCTCCGACGGGCGATCATGGCGGCGCTCACACCGTCGGAGGCGATGGCCATCGCCGCCGGCCCGGAGGATCTCTGGGACGCCCAGGGTGCCTTCTATCCCAAGGGCAACCGCTGGTACACCGAAGGCGGCCTCGACTCTTTCCCGCAGCAGGGCGATCCCGACAAGGCCCGTCAGATGGCCGAAGAGGCGGGCTACAAGGGCGAGCCGATCCGCTTCATGCTGACCACCTCGTATCCGATCATGTACGACACGGGTAACGTGCTGGTGCAGCAGATGAAGGATGCGGGCTTCAACATCGACCTGCAAATCTACGACTGGCCGACACTGGTCAACCGCCGCGCCGAGACCGACTTGTGGGACATCTTCGAGACCACCCACGGCGCCGTGCCCGACCCGAGCCTCTTCACGTTCCTCAACGACAATTACCCGGGCTGGTGGACTTCGCCCGAGAAGAAGGAGCTGGAGGCCAAATTCGTCGGCACCACCGATGCGGACGAGCGCATGGCACTCTGGACCGACCTCCAGGCACTGGCGTACGAGCAGGTGCCCGTCTTCAAGCCCGGCGACGTCTATCTTTACGACATCCACGGGCCGAACCTCGAGGGACTGCCCGAGCAGTTGCTGATCTGGCCCGCCTTCTACGGTGTCGCCAAGAACTGACCCGCCGCCGGTCCCGCGCCCGATGCACGAAGGTCGCGCGCGGGACCTTCCGGTCGTGCCGAAGGGCGGGCGACCGGCGCTCTTCGTGATCCATTCGACGAGAACGGCGGCGGGGACGGGGATGGCGACCTAGATGGGCACCTTCATCCTCAAGCGCCTGCTGAGCGCCATTCCGACGCTGCTGATCGCGTCCTTGCTGGTCTTCTCCTTCATCCATCTGATCCCGGGCGATCCAGCCTCGGTGATGCTGGGCGACATGGCGGACACCGCCGAGATCGAAGCCCTGCGTGTTCAGATGGGTCTCGACCGGCCGATCTGGGAGCAGTATCTCACCTGGCTCGGCAAGGCGCTGCAGGGCGACCTCGGCGAGAGCATCTATTTCCAGGAGCCGGTGACCCGGGTCATCGCCGAGGGTGCCGAGACGAGCATCCTTCTTGCCCTCTTCACGATGGTCCTCATCGTCCTGATCGGCATTCCGGCCGGCATCCTCTCGGCCGCCTTCCACGGCGGCAAGACCGATCAGGTGGTCTCCGGCACCGCCATGCTGTTCGCCTCGATCCCGACCTTCTGGCTCGGTCTCTACCTGATCTTCACCGTCGCCGTCGGCTTCGGCTGGCTTCCGACCTCGGGCTTTCCCTCGGTGCTCGAGAGCGGCGATCTCTCCAACCTGAAATATCTGATCCTGCCGGCGATCACGCTCTCCGCCCCCAATTCGGCCCTTGTCGTCCGGCTGGTGCGTGCCGGCATGCTGGACACGATGCGCGACGACTATGTCCGCACCGCCCGCGCCAAGGGGCTGCTCGAGCACAAGGTGATCCTGCGCCACGTGTTCCGCAACGCGCTGATCGGCGTCGTCGCGACGCTGGGCTTCACCTTCGTCGGCCTGGTTTCCGAGGCCGTCGTCACCGAAACCGTGTTCGCGCTGCCGGGCATCGGCCGGCTGGTGGTGCAGTCGATCCTGCGGCGCGACTACCCGGTCATCCAGGGCATCATCCTGGTGGTCGTCGTCTTCTACATCCTGGTCAATCTGATCGTCGACATCGTCACCACCCATCTCGATCCGCGGGTGAAGATGGCGTGAGACCGCTCTTGATGTTCCTCTCCCCCTTTCGTGCGCGGAAGGTCGCCGCCTTGGGGCTCGTCATCCTCGTCGTCATGCTGTTCTGCGCCCTCTTCGCGCCGCTGATCGTGCCGCACGATCCCAACGCCATGCAGGCTTCCGCACGCCTTCGACCCCCCGATGCCGAATTCTGGTTCGGCACCGATCATGCCGGCCGCGACCTCTTCTCGCGCGTCGTCTACGGTGCCCGGATGGCGCTGATCACCGGTGTCGGCGTGGTCGTCATCGCACTGGTCTTCGGCGTCCTGCTCGGCACGCTCTCGGCCTATTTCCCCAATCTCGGCATCGTCCTGATGCGCCTGGTCGACGTGCTCATGGGCATCCCGGCGCTGCTGCTGGCGCTGGCGTTCGTGGTCGTGCTGGGCAAGGGCCTGTTCAATTCGATGATCGCCGTCGGGGCGATCTACATCACCACCACCGCCCGCATCACCTATGGCCTCTCGCGCAAGATCGCATCGGAGACCTACATCGAGGCGATCACCTCGCTGGGCGCCGGCCATCCGCGCATCCTCTGGCACCACGTCATGCCCAACCTGGTGTCGCCGCTGATCGTCCAGGCGACGTTCATCTTCGCCTTCGCCCAGCTTTCCGCCGCCTCGCTCGACTTTCTCGGGCTCGGCCTGCCGCCGGACGTGCCCTCCTGGGGCAACATGGTCGCCGAGACGCGACGCTACATCACCCGCGCACCGTGGCTGCTCATGTTCCCCGGTGGTGCCATCATTCTCACCGTCTTCGCCCTGAACCTGGTCGGTGACGTCATGCGCGACCGGCTCGATCCCCGCTTCAAGGACGATCTGGCCCGATGGTAGATGCACCCGGGCGCACCGGACCCCTGCTCTCGGTCGAGAAGCTCGCGGTCGGCATCCGCGGCGAGCGCGGCACCTTCGAGGCGATCTCCGACGTCGACCTCGTCATCGAGCAGGGCGAGGTGCTCGGCCTCGTGGGCGAGAGCGGCTGCGGCAAGAGCATCACCGCCACCGCCGTGATGGGCCTGCTGCCGCACCCGGTCGCCCGGATCGTGCGCGGCCGCATCCTGTTCGACGGCCGCGACCTCACAGCCATGGCCGCGCGCCCCCGCCGGCGCCTCTGCGGCGAGGCGATGGGCATGATCTTCCAGGAGCCGATGACGTCGTTGAACCCGGTCTACCGGATCGGCGACCAGTTGACCGAGGCCTTGCGCGCCCACCGCCGGACGAGCGACGAGGCGGCCGTGGCCGAGGCCGTGCGCATGCTCGACATGGTCGGCATCCCTTCGCCGCGCGAGCGCATCCGCGCCTATCCGCACGAGCTCTCCGGCGGCATGCGCCAGCGGGTGATGAT
>JAGREO010000186.1 GCA_020446525.1 Geminicoccaceae bacterium
GACCTCACCCTTACCAAGGGTGCGCTCTACCACTGAGCTACGGCGGCCGCGGCCGTGCTCATGCCACATGGCACGAGGTCACGCAAGCCACCGCTCGCCGGTCGCATTGCAGGCCAGTCGTCCGAGGCCCACGCTCACCCCTTCGTCGAGGTCGCATCCGATGCGTTTCGTCCTTATCCTGTTCGGCCTCTTCTGCGCGGCCCCGGCCGGTGCGGTCGCACCCGGTCAGCCCGGTATCGTCGGCCGCGACGACCGGCGGCCGATCGCCCTCGACGAGCAGCGGCCCTGGAACGCGGTCGGGCGCCTCAATCGCGAGGCGGGCGGCTTCTGCACGGCGGTCCTCGTCGGGCCGAGGGAAGCCCTGACGGCGGCGCATTGTCTCTGGGACCATGTGCGGGGGCGCTGGCTCGAGCCGGAGACGATCCACTTCGTGCCGGGCTATCGGCGCGGCGCCTATCTCGGCCACGCCCGGGGCGCATCGTTCCGTTTCGCACCTTCGATCGTCATGACGCCCGAGGGCCGGCCGAGCGAGCTGGTGGACGACTGGGCGGTGGTGCTGCTCGATCTCGACCTGCAGGGCGGTGCGGGGATCGAGCCGCTGGCGGTCGCCGGTGCCACGCTGCGCCGGGCTCTGGGCCCGTCCGCCACCCTGATGCGGGCCGGCTACGGCAGCGATCGTCCGCACCTGCCGATCCTCGTCGATCATTGCTCGGTGCTGGGGTCGAGCGGCGAGGGGCGGCTTCTGCTGCACGATTGCGACGCGACGCTGGGCGATTCGGGCTCACCCATCGTCGTGCGGCACGAAGGCCGGCTGATGGTTCTGGGCATCCAGTCGTCGGTCGTCCGGCTGGGCGACGACGAGGCCGGGGTGGCGGTGGTCGTCGAAAAGCAACTGCCCGCCGCAGCTCTGCTCGGACACTGAGACGCGACCGCCGCGCCGTTCAGCGCTGCGCCGACCGCCAGTCGGGGTGAATCCAGGGCCGGAGATCGAGGGGTGCGAGCGGTGGCCGGCCGAGGATCAGGTCGCTCGCCCTTTCGCCCACCATGATCGAAGGCGCGTTCAGATTGCCGTTGGTGATCTGCGGAAAGATCGAGCTGTCGGCGACCCGCAGGCCCTCGACGCCGATCACGCGGCAGTGTGGATCGACCACCGCATGCCGATCGTCCGTCGCACCCATGCGACAGGTGCCGCAGGGATGGTAGGCGCTCTCGGCGTGCGAACGCACGAAATCGTCGAGGGCCTCGTCCGACTGCACCGCGTCGCCGGGCTGGATCTCCCGGCCGCGATAGGGATCGAAGGCGGGTGCCGCGAAAATTTCCCGCACCAGACGGATCGCCCGGCGGAAATCGGCCCGATCCTCGCTCGCCGTCATGTAGTTGAACCGGATGGAAGGCGCGGCTTTCGGATCGGCGCTGCGCAACTGCACCCGACCGCGGCTCTTGGAGCGCATCGGGCCCACATGCGCCTGAAAGCCGTGGCCCTCGGCCGGCAGGCTGCCGTCGTAGCGGATGGCCCCCGGCAGAAAGTGGATCTGGATGTCCGGCCAGCGCACGCCGGCCGCCGAGCGGATGAAGGCGCAGGCCTCGAAGTGATTGGTCGCACCGGGGCCGCGCCTCGTCGCCAGCCACTGCAGACCGATCATCGCCTTGGCGAGCGGATGGAGCCTGCCGTTGAGGGTGATCGGCCGGCTGCAGGCAATCTGCAGATAGACCTCGAGATGATCCTGGAGGTTGCGCCCGACGCCGGGACGGTCGCAGGCGACGGCGATACCGTGTGCGGCCAGATGGGCCGCGTCGCCGATGCCCGAGAGCATCAGCAGCGTCGGGCTGCCGATGGCGCCGGCGGCGAGCACCACCTCGCGCCGCGCCTCGATCCTTCGCCCGAGCCCGCCGCTCTCGACCTCGATCCCGACCGCCCGCCCATCCTCGATCAGCACCCGGTGCACCGTCGTGCGGGTCATCAGGGCGAGGTTGGGGCGGCGGAGCGCCGGAGCAAGATAGGCGCGATGGGCGGACCAGCGGTGCCCCTCGTGCACCGTCATCTCCATCGCCCCGAAGCCTTCCTGACGGGCGCCGTTGTAATCCGCCGTGACGCCGTAGCCGGCCTGCCGCCCCGCTTCGACGAAGGTGCGGTAGAGCGGATTGTCCCAGCGTCCGCGGCGAACGTGCAAGGGGCCGTCATCGCCGCGCCAGCCGGGCTCGCCGCCGTGGCTGGTCTCCATCCGGCGGAAGTAGGGCAGCACGTCGCGAAAACCCCAGCCCGCGGCACCCGCCTCTTCCCAGACGTCGAAGTCGCAGGCGTGGCCGCGCACATGGACCATGCCGTTGATCGAGGAGGAGCCACCCACGAGCCGCCCGCGCGGACATTGCAGCCGCCTGCCGCCGAGACCGGGCTCCTCCTCGCTCCGATAGCCCCAGTCGAACCGGCGCATGGTCATGGGATAGGAGAGGGCGGCCGGCATCCGCACGAAGAGGCTGCGGTCGCCGCCGCCGGCTTCGACCACCAGCACCCGATGACGCCCGTCCTCGCTCAGCCGTGCGGCCAGCGCGCAGCCTGCACTGCCGGCACCGACGACGATGTAATCGACCGCCTCCAGCGCCATGTCAGCGAGTGACCCGGCCGCCGGCGACCGGCCGCGACCCGATCGCCGCCGTCGGCCTCGTTCGCGGTGTCGCGGTGCGGCCGATCGGGTCTCGCAGTATCGACATTCTCCTCTTCCCTTCCCGGCCGCAGCCGTGCGGCACGCTACACCATCGGGGCCCCGGGCGGGAGCCGGCGCCGGTTGCGATCGCCACCCCATCCGGGGCACAAGGCCCTTCACACTCCACGGAGGAACCATGGCGCAGAGCGAACCCCGACTGCGGGCGACCGTCATCCCGGTCACGCCCTTGCAGCAGAATTGTGTTCTCTTCCACGACGACGCCACCAGGCGTGGCGTGGTGGTCGACCCGGGTGGCGACGTCGCGCGTATCCGGGCCGCGATCGACGAGGCCGGGGTGACGCTCGAGCGTATCCTCCTGACCCACGGCCATATCGACCATGCCGGCGGTGCCGCCGAGCTCAAGGAGACCCTGGGCGGCACCGTGCCGATCGAGGGCCCCGACCGCCGCGACGCGCCGCTGCTCGACGCGCTCGAGGAGCAGGGCCGGCAGTTCGGCCTCGCCAGCGCCCGCAACGTCCGTCCCGACCGCTGGCTCGAGGAAGGTGAGACCATCGAGCTTGCCGGCGAGCCCTTCGAGATCCTGCATTGTCCGGGCCACGCGCCCGGGCACCTCGTCTATGTCAGCCGGCGGCTGCGCTTCGTCATCATGGGCGACGTGCTGTTCCGCGGCTCGATCGGCCGCACCGACTTTGCTTATGGCGACCACGACGCGCTGATCGACGCCATCCGCACCAAGATCCTGCCGCTGGGCGACGACGTGCAGTTTCTCTGCGGCCACGGGCCGGGCTCGACGATCGGCGAGGAGCGCGTGAGCAACCCGTTCATCCAGGGCTCGTGAGCGCCGCCGGCCGCCGCGTGCGATCCGTCGCCGATCAGCCTCAGTTCAGCGTCAGCCGACGCCCGTTGCGCGCCTGCAACGGCCGCGCTTCGGCCGCCGGCAGAACGCCGAGCAGGGCGCCGATCGCCGGCCCCGCCAGCCGGAGCGGCTGTTCGAGCACGTACCAGGCCACCCCTTCGCTGCACGGCGGCGTGGTCAGCGAGCCGACATAGCGAAAGAAGCGCCGCGCGTCCGGCAGCAGGGCCGATGCATCGATCGTCACCCCGGGATCGACCACCGTCTGCCCCGCCGGCGGTGCTTTCGCGCGAAGGAGTGCCAGGGCGGGATTGTCGGCGCTGGCCGCCAGGCTCTCCTCGACCATGACGCCCACGACGAGAAGCTGCCCGTGGCGGTTCTCGTGCACCAGATGCACCTCCATCGGCGCGTGCCGGCCGCCGATCGCATGCTCGGCCGGTGCGTGCAGGTGCCACTGCAGCAGATCGTAGCGCGTGTCCTCGACCTCGATCCAGCTGCCCGCCGGCACGTCCACCTGCAGTCCGTGTCCGTCGTTCTTCAGGACCAGCCCGGCCGGCCGGTAATGAAACTGCGGTGCCGCGCGCGCCTCCGACACCGCATCGCGCAGATCGATCGGCGACTGGGCCGAGCCGTTCGCACACAGCCCGCCCGACCGTTCGGTGAGGTCGGCGACCACCAGGGGCTTCGGGTCGCGTGCTATCGGCTCCTGCACCTCCTTCGCGGCGGCCCGCGGCTGGACGCCGGCCGGTCGCGAAGCGTCCGGCGGCACGAGGCCCGAGAACGGCGGCAGCGTCGCCGGTGCCGGATGGTCGGCGATCGAAGCCCGGCGTACCGGCATGGGAGCACTCGGATCGGTGCCCATGACCATGGCGGGCCGTTCATCGGCGCCGGCAAAGAAACCGGCCGTGTCCCACCCCTCGGACCACCCCTCCGGAAGCAGGCCGCATCCGGTGAGCGGGCCGAGAGACGTCAGGACGGCGAGCGCCGATCGCTTCCACTTGTCGATGAACACCGCCCACCTCGCCCGTCAATCAAAGCCCATGGGAGAATGATAACAAACCAGTTCTCCTTTAACGATAGAAAAACGGTGACCGCCGGCAGCGGACGTAGGCGATCCGTCGCTGCGCCGCTATAGAACCCCCAACGGAAGCTCGGGTGGGAGCGACGACATGCCGGCCGGCTGGCAATTCTGGGTGGATCGCGGCGGTACCTTCACCGACATCGTGGCGCGCGACCCGAACGGCGCGTTCAGCGTGCACAAGCTGCTGTCGGAAAATCCCGAGCACTATCGCGACGCCGCCATCCACGGCATCCGGCGCATCCTCGACCTGCCGGCCGACGAGCCGCTGCCCGACGAGCGGATCGCCGCGATCAAGATGGGCACAACGGTGGCGACCAACGCCCTGCTCGAGCGCAAGGGCACGCCCACTGTGCTGGCGATCACCCGAGGCCTCGGCGACTGCCTGCGGATCGGCTACCAGCATCGCCCCGACATCTTCGCCCGTCACATCGTGCTGCCCGAGCCGCTCTATGCCGACGTGATCGAGATCGAGGAACGCCTCTTCGCCGACGGCTCGGTGGAAACACCCCTGGACGAGACCCGGACGCGCGAGGATCTCACGCGCATGTTCGAGGCGGGTCACCGCGCCCTCGCCGTCGTCCTGATGCACGGCTATCGTCACGTCGCGCACGAGGAGCGGGTGGCGGCGATCGCCGCCGAGGTCGGCTTCACACAGATCTCGGTGAGCCACACCGTCAGCCCGCTCATGAAGATCGTCGGGCGCGGCGACACCACCGTGGTCGACGCCTATCTCTCGCCCATCCTGCGCGCCTATGTCGACCGGGTGGCCGCCCAGACCGGCAGCACCCGGCTTATGTTCATGCAGAGCAATGGCGGGCTGGTCGACGCCCATCGCTTCCAGGGCAAGGACGCCGTGCTCTCCGGCCCGGCGGGCGGCATCGTCGGTGCGGCGAGGACCGCGGCTTCGGCCGGGCTCGAGAAGATCATCGGCTTCGACATGGGCGGCACCTCGACCGACGTCAGCCATTTCGACGGCGCCTTCGAGCGGACGCTGGAGACGGAGGTGGCCGGGGTGCGCATGCGCGCGCCGATGATGAAGATCCACACGGTCGCAGCCGGCGGCGGCTCGGTCGTCACCTTCGACGGCCGGCGCTTGCGGGTGGGACCCGAGAGTGCCGGCGCCGATCCCGGACCCGCATGCTACCGGCGCGGCGGTCCGCTGGCGGTCACCGACGCCAATCTCATGGTCGGCAAACTGCTGCCCGAGCGCTTTCCCCGGGTCTTCGGGCCCGAAGCCGACCAGCCGCTGGATGCCGCCGTCGTCGCCGAGCGGTTCGAGGCGCTGGCCGCGGAGGCCGAAAAGGCGACCGGCGTGGCGCACGAGCCGGTCGCGATCGCCCACGGCGCGCTGGCGATCGCCGACGACAACATGGCCAACGCCATCAAGGAGATCTCGATCGCCCGCGGCATCGACGTCTCGGATTATGCGCTGGTCTGTTTCGGCGGTGCGGGCGCGCAGCACGCCTGCCGTGTCGCCGATCTCCTCGGCATGAAGAAGGTGATGATCCACCCCTATGCCTCGGTGCTCTCGGCCTATGGCATGGGGCTGGCCGACATCCGGGTGCTGCGCCAGCGCGCCGTGGAAGAGACCCTCGAGGAAGCGATGGGCGAACGGCTGGCCGCCCTGGTCGACGAGCTCGCCGCCGAGGCCCGGGCCGAGCTGATCGAGCAGAACGTGGCGCCCGAGCGCATCCGCACGGAAGCACGGGTGCATCTGCGCTATGCCGGCACCGACAACGCGCTCGAGATCGAGGCCGCCGAGGTGGCGCCGATGCGCGCCGCATTCGAGCGCGAGCACCGCACCCGCTACGGTTTCACGGTCGAGGGCCGGCCGCTGGTCGCCGAGGCGGTGACGGTCGAAGGGGTGGGCGCGATGGAGGCGATCGTCGAGCCCCGCCACCGTACGGACCCGCTGCGCGGCCAGCCCTCGCCCGACGACACCACCGAAATCCACACCGCGCACGCGCCGCACCAGCCGCCCGAGCAAATGCGCGCCGACGTCTATCGCCGCGACGATCTGCGGCCGGGCGACCATCTCAAGGGCCCCGCCATCGTCACCGGGGCGACCACCACCATCGTCGTCGAGCCGGGCTGGGGCCTCGAGATCAACGAGCACGACCACGTGCTGCTGGAGCGCATCGTGGCACTGCCGAAGAAGGTCGCGGTCGGCACCGATTGCGACCCGATCATGCTCGAGATCTTCAACAATCTCTTCATGACCATCGCCGAGCAGATGGGCGTCACGCTACAGAACACCGCCTATTCGGTCAACGTCAAGGAGCGGCTGG